>JAFXDG010000122.1 GCA_017521285.1 Bacteroidaceae bacterium
CCATTTGGGAGCTGCGAGGGTTCTGCAAGGGCTCGTTTTGACACCTCGCAAAACCGTACGAGACCTACGGAATCGACCCGAACAGCCCATAGCCCATTATCACCTGCATCACTTTCCCTTGCTTGGCGTGTCGGTTCTTGATGGTGTACAACAACCCCTTCAGCGGATAACTGCCGCCCATACCATTTATCAATTCCATCGCACGCCAGAAGATACCGGTGCCAATGTATCCCATCTCACTCTCCATACGCATCATGCGCTCATCCGTTGCCATATTGGCATAATGTTTGAACCAGTTCATAATTTCATTTACAATTTCTTTCTTTTTTTGACAAAAGAACAGAAGAACAAAAGAGCTTGTCCTTATGTGCTTATGTCTAATTTCATTACTTTTGCAGCATTGCATCTGCAAAGTTCGGAATAGTCTGGAGAATGGTGTTCCCAAAATCCCGCAGTTTTGGGAACACTGTTAAAAAGATTAACCTATATAACAGAATATTAACTAAAAAACAGGTAGAAAAATGAAAGAAACGGTTTTTCAAAGTCCCCAATTGGGGAAAATCATTAGTGAAATTATCGAACGTGAACAATTGGTTCGTTATCTGCATGCAGACGCCCACATGGGACACACCACAATAGCCAAATTAAAAAGGGGGAATTGAGTATGCACACAATGGTGCGTTTCCTGACCGCCTTGCGCTTGCGCACCGACCAGGAAACGTTGGAAGAGTTTGTCATCCACGCTCTGCGCTGTCTGTTTGACAAGGAGGAGGTGCAGAATTAAAAGTTATACTTGGAACTATGGCTGTTGGCTATGGCGATGGCTGTTGGCGATAGCTGATAGCGATGCCCCCTTCAACGCATCAACGTCTCAACGCATCAACCTTTGACTTTTGACCTTAGAACCCACTCTTCACTCGTAGCTGTTTGAACGCTTCAACGTATCAACGTGTCTACGTCTCTTATCCCTTGCAAATCTCATCCGCTGGATGGGCTGTTGCCGTCTTCCATACGCGCCACCCAATGCAGAGGGCCACGAGCAGGGCTATTACGAGGAAGATGCCCACATATATCCACCACGATATTTCGGTCTGCACCACGTACTGCTCCAACCATGGCTTCATGCAGGCATAACCGATGGGGAAGGCCACGAGTGCCGCTACTCCTTGAAGAGTCATGTATTCGACAATGAACATATCCAAGATTTCCTTCGTCGTGGCACCGAACACTTTTCGCACGGCAATCTCTTTCCGACGTTGCTCGCAGGTGAGCATTATCATTGACCATACACCGAAGAGGGCGATGAGAATGCACGTACCAGCTGTGGTGAAAAGTAACATTTGCAGGTTCTTTTCCGATTCGAGAAGGTTTTCATATTCCTCCTCCACGTTTTGAAAATTGACTTGTATGCTCGAATTTTGGCTGAAGTGCTCTGTAAGTTCCTTTTTGCAAGTTTTCCATGTGCCTGGACTGTATTTGAATATGAGTCTGCGGTTGCTGAAACTCGTATCTTTTTCTTTGAGTATTATCGCCGGCTTCGCGGGTGTTGTGGGTCCAAAGTTCAGAAAGTCTTTGACTACACCGATAACATGATGGGGTCTATTCCTGAAATAGATGTTTTTTCCAACAGGTGAATCCCAATGAAACTGACGGGCAGCTGATTCGTTGAGGATAATGGCCCCTTCATCGTCGCCTTCTTCCAGAAAGCGTCCTTCTGTCAGTTGAAAGTTGTAGAAGCGAGCCAAACTCCCATCAAAATCCTTGAGAGCCAAAAAAGAGCATTTGTCCTTTATCATATCAGGGTTTCTCAGTACATTGACGGCCTCTTTCCCCATGTTGGAATCTTTCGCTCTTTGTTGCTGTCTCAAGTCATACTTGCCAATTTCATAGAATGAAGACAGGGTAGCCGGGAAGATTGGTAAATTTCGTATCACATCTGTTACATCGGGCTGTTGTTTCAGGTAATTGTATGCTTCTTCTACCGTTTCAGAATTTCGATTAAGCCAATCTGAAAAAGCACCGGGAAGCGCTTCTTCTGTCAAAGTGACTTCCATTATTCCCATATTTTTCCGTTCAAAGCCGATGTCGCTGTGGCGCATGGTGTCAATCTGCTTCATCATTACTGCGGTACAGAAACAGAACAGGATACTGATGCAGATTTGAAGGGAAATACTCAGTTTCCGAAAATTGCTATAGCTGAACAGTCCCACCTTGTTTTGGAGAGAGTTCTGCAATGCCTGACGTCGGAAGAAACCAATGACTGGTGACGAGATGACTACTGACACGACCATCACAAGCAACAGGTAAATGAATCCTTCGCGATAGACAAAACCAACCCCTTTGGGCAGTTCGGCAACTTGGCGGAACAAGGGTAAAGCGGCCTCTATCAGAAAAAGCCCAATAATGAAAGCAATGGCCAGTACCAAAGTATATTCGACAAGAAACTGTATTGCCAGGTCCCACTTGGTGGCACCCATTACCGTACGCAAAGCTATCTCACGCCGACGTATGAACAGGCGATTGATGAACATCGTCAGGTAGTTCAACAATCCGCATAGGATAAGCAATCCACCAGCCAAGGCAAACAGGTAAATATGGTTGATTTGCACGGCCATTTGGTCTGTGAAAAAACGATGTCTGAATTTCGTAATTGGAATAAATTCAAAGCCGCCTTCTGCTGAAACAGAGAATGGAAGGAATTGATTATTCCCGATTTTGGTAGTGCCATGATAGTGGATGTTGAGCGTATCAATACGCTTGTTGACACTCTCCAACTGGGCTTGCGGAGAGAGGCGGACTGCATATTGAATATTTAAAATCTCGTCTGCATATTTGTTGGCACCAAGCAGGTCGAACGGGATGTTTGTATGCTCACCAATACCTTCTACAACAGCCGCTATGGAGAGCCGTTCCGACTGTGCACTGTACAATTCTTTGCCTACAGGGTTTTCATCGCCCCAAATTTCGCGTGCTGTCTCTTGGGTAATGGCATATCCTCCGTCGTGACGCAGAAAATCATTGCTACCTTGAACAATGCGGATGTCGAAGAAATCCAAGAAAGTACTGTCGATCCCAATTGCTTGAAACAGACTTTGGTCTGCAAGAGGGATTTTTGAAGTTAGGAACTTCGTTTGTTCAACAATTTCAGGACAGTATTTATAGATGGAATCGCAAAATAAATTCGTGACAGGCCAATATACTTCTTCCTTTTCCCCATAGACACTTCCATCCATTGTTAGGAAATGAATCCGCTCCGCATCGCGATGAAATGCGTCATACGTCGTTTCGTATTTTATCCACATGGCCGCCAAGGCAAAGCAGGCGAAGCCGACTCCCAAACTCACGATGCTGACCACTGATTGCAGGCGGTACTTTACTAATTGCTGCCAAGCAAGCTCAAGGTAATGTCTAATCATAATTTTATTCCTTTTTATGGTTTGTTTTTAATTTGTCTTTTAATCCATGTATAGCGGGTATTTATCTCGCATTAGGGTGACGAGATTATCTATCCCAAAAGAAATGAATAGTTAGTCTTGTAGAGCCATTCACTCTCCCCTCTTGAAAGGGGGAAGTGGGAGAGTCCGCTTCTGCCATTTTCTCGCTTCAGTCTTTATTCTATTGATATTTTCCGAAGGTATTTTTACTGGTTTATCTATGATTTCCTGTGCCATAGAATCTGCTCTTACTGTATCACCTGCCTGTTGATAGAGTTTCAACAAACTGTGTAGCGGAACAAAGCGTACCGGGCACATGTTGGCAGCTAATTGGAAATGGTGTTCGGCCTCGTCGTAGCGGTTCAATTCGTTGAGCAGTTCACCCTGCAGCAGTTCAAGGTCGTAGTCGGCCCAGTGGGTACGGCAACGTCGAGCAAAGTACAATGCCTCTTCGTGCCGGTCTGCCATATACAGCTCGGCGGCATAGTTGTAGAGGAAATAGGGTTCGTTGCCCAATACGGGCATCAGTGCCTTGTAGCGCGGGAATGCCTCTTCGCTTCTTCCCGTCAGTGCCAGACGTGACACTTTCCCCCATTCCAATTCGGCACGGGTACGCTTCGCCACCCCATAAAGCAGGAGAGATGAAACACCGAACAGGACAATGCCCATTGTGTAGCGCACGGCCTTATGGGTGGGCAGGGTGATGGGGTAAGCCCCATGAAGCAGGATGTAACTGCCCCATACCAATACGACCCAAGTAAACGGATAGGAGAACGGATAAGAGAAACACCCTAATACCCCGATTATAGCCAATGACATCAAGGCAAACCGTCCCTCTTCCGAAGGGGCTTTGCGGTAACTGTGTATCATCAGCCATACATACAAGCCCAAGAACAACCATCCTACCATGCCGAAACATATCCCGATGGTCAGATACTCGTTGAAAACCGACTTTACATTGTCTGCCAACATGGAGAAATCGCTTTCGGGATGTACAGCTAACCATTCGGCTTGGTAGTCCATGTATTGGGCCTGTACTCCGCCCATGCCGTGACCGAACAAGGGTTTGTCCTTTACCATCTCCCACCCACAGCGGAGCATCAACAGCCGTCCGTCGGCAGAATCCTTCTTGGCCATATACATGATGGACATGAGCACTACACCTATCCCTAACACCGCCAATTTTACCCAACGTTTCTTGATGAAGGTGAACATCCACCATGCCGCAGGGAGAAGTATTCCAGCAAGTATTCCTGTGCGGGATTCAGAAAGGAGCAATGCTGTGGCTATGAAAAGGGCCATCAGTACGCTTGCTCCTTTGAGAATCTTTCTCTCCCAAGTACGGAACAGATAGATGCAACACGGAATCCCCACGCTGAGGCAGGCTGCTAATCCGGCAGGGTTGTCAAAACTTCCCACCACTCGATATGAAAAGTGGGAAGGACATAATCCTATTGCCTGTACAATGGCATAGACGGCTTGGCAAAGGCAAAGGAATGCCACCGCCGTAAACGATGACAATCCTTTCATTCGCCTTTGCTTCCCTGACAGGATGAATAACCCTTCAATCATTCCCACCACTGCCACCATCCCCAATGTACAGAGCCATTTGGGCAGGATGTGTGTATCTGTCATCCCTGTGCAATAGGTGAAGATGGCGGCGATGGAGAGGAGGAAAAATAAGGCACTCATCAATTATTCAATCTTTTGAGAAGTAAAGGTCGTTCTATATTCCAATAACGTTCTTTTGCAATCTTTATCAGACTGTCTTGATTCAACTGGTTAGCTGGATATTTTCCTTCTCCTAACCATTTCTTTACAACCAAGTTTGTCTCTTCCATTTGATACAAAATCACATCGTAATAAAGAGGGGGAATACCTCTTTTTTCAAACTCATCCTTCCCTACAGATAATTTCTGGCAATTGTCCTCTACGTACATCTTCTCATTGAGTACATCAAATAACTTTATCTTTAACTCAATTTGCTCCTTTGTCAATGTAGAATCAGGAATAGGCAAAATTGTTTGTTTCAGTAGCTTCTGATATTCATCTGAAGACAAAGATGTGTCAGATGGTTTTGTGCATCCAACGAAAGAAAGAAGTAAGAATAATAATGTATGTTTCATTGCTTTCAAACAATTAATTTGTACTTCCAACCCAAGCACAGGTTCCTCCATTACTATCACTTGTGGCATATTGTACTCCTCCGTTAACATTTGTAACAGAAAAACGTGCATTCATTGTTACATGCTGCCCTATTCCCGATTTGATATCTTGTATGTCCCATGTTTCAGCAATGACTATTTGCATAGGCGATAGGGCAGCTTTTGAATAACAATCAAAATTAATCGATTTAATATATGATGGAACAAAAAAACCGTATTTGCCATATTCCTGTCCTGTTGTCGTAATTCTTCCACTGGGTATTTTCATGGCTTCATTACGCGTTTTTATACGAGAAATAGAATATTTTGATACAGCTTCATTGTTATCATCATAGATGCATGTACTCACAACTACCTTTTTACCAGTATTTTTACAACTGTCAATGATTGCTGTCAATAAGCGATTGCCAACTGTTATTGAATTAAAAAGTTCATCGTAAGACTCTTCTGAGATACCACGTTCTACAGCTTCTTCCTTTGTAATGTTAATAACATATTGATTGTTTATAAATTCAACGTAATGCCCCTCTATAAGAGGGTGTGTGTTTTCTTCACTATTATTTAAACTTCTAGTGTTATACCCACTATTGAATTCCGACTTAAATTCAAACGTGTCATCATATTCATTATTACATGATGAACAAATGATACATAAAGTGGCAAATAAAATTTGTTTAATTTTCATCGTTTTATAAATTTGTTGATTATTAATTTCTTACATTTATTTGGTCGTTGATATTCTTAATTTGCAGGTACAGCATCTAATGCCATCTTGAATGCCAACCATATTACATTCATCCTGCGGGTGTGTTGTTCTTCTTTTCTCTCTTGATTTTTTTTGTTTTTTAATTATACGATGTATTTACCAATATTTATTTATAGAATTGCTTTCCATCCTTGTATTCAAAGATTCTTTCAGCGACTCCTCTTGTATGATTCCTGAGTAATAATAAGGCCTGTTTGGGAATACCCTGATAGACAATGGAGTCGGATGTCGATTTCTGTATTCCTTTTGAAATCCATTGTCCATTTTGGCATACAAGCAATTCATAAGTGTCCCCTTTGCGCACGAAGTTGTCGCGATTACGTGGTGTGTACATAATCTTTCCTATACAAGTTGGTTTGTCAAGCTCAATGCCTGCCCATCCCCCATCGGGTTTGGGATGATTGTAGGACGTATCTGTCTTTTTATCGAAAACATTGAAATAAGAATGTGAACCGTTTTTCCCTTCTTCAGGACCAATCACCTTTCCCCTGAGAGGAGTATTAATACTGTCTGTAGAATAGAAACCAACTTCTGAGACATCGCAATAACTTCCATCCTTTCCTTTATAACGGAGATATTTGTATTTCTTGGGATTGTTTATGTGTACCCTCGTACAAAGTCTTTCAGGGGCAACAGGAATCTGATGCAAAGTGTCTGCATCCTTAAAATCAGCACGATTGCTTCCTTCAAACACTCCGTCAGTCATTCTCCAGATGAAATACTCTGTCACCATACTGAATTTGTTGAAAAGAGTTACGTCTTCAGTCTCTTCGCTTGGGGTGAAGAATGTTATCCGGCAACTGTCCTTCTCGAGCCAAAAGGGGTCGGAAAGCATTGTGAAGTCTTCTTGTTCGGGGTGGTACCGGCCAATACAGTAGGTCACTTCACCATGACATTCTTCAAAGGTGATGGTATCTCCCTCAAATCGTGCAAAATCAACAGGTTCCCAAAAGAAACGGTTGGACATGCAAAGATAGAGCAGTTCCTCTTCATTGACATCAATCCCGGCATCCAGCAACTGATTGCGTGATATTTTCAAATCCCAACATTTGTCTTTGGCATACACATGAGTCACATCCTTGAAACATGGATATTGGAAAGTATAATACAATTCTTTCGTAGGGGACGCCAGCTGTTTCATCATCTCTTTGTTGACACTGAATGTCTGCCGGTACATCTTGCCATAGAGGTCACGGATCAAGTTACAGTGAAAAATGCGCCCCATCCGGTAAAGGATGGAGAAATAATAGCTACGCCCGTCAATATCTTCGATGAAGTTAATGTAATGAGCCGCATTGTTGTTGCCACGTACAGGAGTAAAATCAATGCCACATGGTATGCCCAAAGCCCGGCACACATACACCAACATATCAGACATATCCAAGCAGCTGCCTCCGCGAGTATCTACAATACTGGGCCCAATCCTTACTTCAGAAGCTATTTCCTCGGTGAAATATACCGGCTTTTTCAGAATGGAATCCATGAGGACTGTCAATACATACGTCGGACGTTGTTTATTGGAATCGTTAGGAAGTGCATCAATGATGGGTTGGAACTGGTTGTAGATTTTTTCCCGCCATGGTTTCAACTCTTCATTCCCAACTCGGTATGGAAGAACATATTCACAGAATTGTTCGAAAGTTACATTCTTGCCCCATGGCTGTTCTCGCCACACCTTGAAAGCCCAGTCTATGTTTTCAATCAGGTAATCGGGATTGATGTAGATGTCACTTTGAAAGTGTGGATTCTTCACACCACAGTATCCATAGCGTCGGACAACAGAGTCCAAAGACTGGAATTGGGTGTATTTCCCTGACCCGAACAATTGGTATGCCAATTTTTGAGGTTCCAAATCTGTGCAAACCGCTCCTTCGTGATAGGGCAAGTTATCAATCAAGAACTCTGCCGCACGCAGTTTCAGCGTATCATCTTTACAATAATCTAAAACCCGCTGAAGTTCCGGGTTCATTTTTAAGATTTCATCGCGTGAAACAAAACTTTCACTATGCTCATGGCATCCTATTGTGAGAATGCACAAACATGATACAAAAAGGTGTTTAATCGTCATTATTCTATAGTGCTTCATATTTTTTAATTAATTGATTTGTTCGTTTCGCGCTGCAAAAGTACAAAGTATATAAATACCCCCTTGTCACACAAAAGTGTGATTCTGCATTTCGGAATGAAAAATCACACAAAAGTGGACTATGTGAAAAAGTGTTTAATTATGAGGCCGCTCGTAATCCTTTATACCTGTTATAGAATGGAATAAGCCCTTCGCGACTGGAGCAGACGGGGATGGTTTCGGAGGCCAAGTAGTTGAGCGATTCGCCCAATTGGGTGGTCTGAATGCCGAGTGCATTCATCACTTTCAACAGTTTGCTGTCGGTTTCGGCAACCATGTAGCTTTGCTCTGTCTGGATGATGGGATGGATGGCATAGACCATCAGTTGCTTGAAAAGGGTAAGGGTGGAGATTCCCGCAAAGGAGTCGATAGCAAAACGACCAATGTGCCAATAACTGTACTCTTCACCTGCATGGATAGAAGTGAGCGGATTGATACCAAAAAGTTTTTGGATAGGTAGAATCTGATGACGGTCCCACTTGAAGATGCGGATACTGCCGATGATGTGCCCTTGCAAATTTCGCACAAGAAAGGCAACGGAGGTGTCGGCATAAAGCAACTCTTCCTGATAAACAAGGGCAATCTCTCTCTGAATCTCTTCGTCAGTATAATGACCGACGTGGTGTTTGTAGTTCTCGCGGACAACGAACTCGGCAAGTTCGAAGAGGTTTTCCGTACTGATTTGCCAAATGGTGTAGCTCTCTGTCTGTGCAATGAATTTTTCCATAACTTTACTCTGTTTTGTTTAATGTTCTGAGAGCAAAGTTATTTGTTGAAAATGAGGATGGTCAGACACAAAAGTGTGATAGTGAAAATGATGGGTGTAAGTTCACACTTTTGTGTCTTAAAATTATGTAAAAATCAGGATGCCGTCACACTTTTGTGTGACATTATATGTCTATTTGGAATAAAATTGCTACATTTGCGGAATCAAAACAAATTGCTATTATTGTACCTATCAACTCTATTATTATGACAGCCAGCAAAGAAGATTTTTTCATTCCCGCCAACTCGGTGTACAACATAAGCGACGAAGAGTATGAACGCATGGAGTTGCTGCTGAATGCAACCCGGGCGTTTGCACGCGCCACGCACCAATGCGTGTATGTCATCGACTATTTCCGCAAGGGATTCCTGTATGTGTCGGACGACATAGAGGTGCTGTGCGGCGAACCGGTGGAGAAGGTGCAGGAGTTCGGATATGACCTCTACATGAAGCATGTGCCCGAAGAGGAGGTGCAGATGTTGCTGGAAATAAACCGCGAGGGATTCAAGATGGCCAATGCCATTGAGCCGGAAGAACGGAAAGAATATACCATATCGTATGACTTCCACCTGATAAACGGCAAGAAGAAACAGCTGATAAACCACACGCTGACCCCCATACTGATGACACGCGACGGGCGCATCTGGCTGGCGCTGTGCACCATCGCCCCATCTACCAAGAGTGAGCCGGGAAACGTGGTGCTGAAGAAACAGGGGGAAAATTGGTATTATGCGTATTCACTGACGAAACACCAATGGGAGACAAAGGAGGCTGTGGCACTGACGGAAACTGAAAGGGACATTCTACGCCTCTCCTCGCAAGGCTATACCATGGAGGACATTGCAGCCCAACTGTGCCGTTCGGTTGACACCATCAAGACGTACAAGAAGCGCCTGTTTGCCAAACTGGAGGTGCGGAGCATTGCCGAAGCACTGTCGTATGCGACGAATTACAAGTTGATTTAGAAGGTTTAAGGCCTAAATTTAGAACACGGAGACACGAAGACACAGAGTTTTTTATCTTGTTTGATTGTTAATAACATATATTCCTCTGTGACTCTGTGTCTCTGTGTTCTACTTTTTATTTCACATATCCATTGTAATTCTCATCCTCGCTCATGATGGAGGAGAAATAGAACTTGGGGAAATACTTGACATCGCGCCCGGTGACGATGTTGAACATGGCATTGACGCAGAATCCGGCCGCTATCCACGAACCGATGGAGAGTTGGGGAGGAGGTGCGGAGAGGCCTTCTTTCTTATATGTGACCAATACGTTGTCGAGCCAACGGTTGGGCATGTTCCAAAAATGGCCGAAGCGGGAAACATATTGCGCCATTTCGTATTCAAAATTCTTGTAATTGGGATTGAGTTCTGTCAAAGGATAGCCCGTAGGCTTGACAATGGTGAGGAAACCTGCCCATCCGAAATTGTAGGGATGGAGGACGGGAATCTTCTGTTCCTGACATATCTGGTCGAACACAAAGGGAATGTCGCTCTTGAAGTCGAGTGCATTGATGGCAATGTTGTGCCCTTCAATCAGTTCGCGCACATTGTCGTGGGTGATGAAGGTGTTGTGGAAACGGATGTCGGCCTGAGGGTTGATACCCAGCAACCGTTTGGCCAACCGTTCGGCCTTGTACTTCTTCAGATCGGCCTTGGTGTAGTTCTGACGGTTGAGGTTGCTCAGCTCCACCTTGTCGCCATCGACAATGGTGATGCTCTCAAACCCGAAACGGAGTGCACACTCGGCAATGATGCTGCCAATGCCTGCGCCACCCAACAGGATGCGCACTCCTTTGATTTTTTCCTGCTCTTCCTCGGTGAGGTAGATGCGGTTGCGGCTGTACCTTTCTTCCATCATAATTGTTATGAATTGATTCGACGGTGCAAAGGTACAGTTTTTACCAATACGCGTGTGTCACCCAAAAGTGTGAAAATGACTTTTGAGATGCAAAATCACCCAAAAGTGTGAAAAGGATGTTGGAGCGAAAATATCCCCCCGCATCTGCGAATGCCGGTAACTACTTTAATCTGATGATTATGCTTGTGAGCTATCAACCTATCAAGATATTTCTGACGTGAGAACAACATAAACTTTATTTTTTTGCCCTTAAGGGCGATTATCTAAAGTAAAACAGTGGCAAAGATAATGCAATTCAACTAAAAGCCCTCAACTGTCTTCATCTTTTTTGCGATAACCTTCAACTTTTGTTTCTTCTTTCGTCTTTTATCAGCATGTCAAAGGACGCTTTGCACCTGAAAAGAGCGATGCCGAGTGGTCAGGATTATCTACATGCGAAACTTAAAGACATATAAAAATCGCACGATGCAACATTTGGACCATAAGATTTTTAGAAAAGGTTGTAAAATGGGGCATTGCGTGAAGCCTGTGAAGGGTGTGAAAGGTACTTTCCTTCACAATAAGCGGATGATGGTCAGTTTGTTATCCCGCGGTGAAAGGGTGAATGATGGTTTAAGGTGTATGTTTTAGGGTGTAGGGAGACTATTAACTCCGTTGGCGAACGGTGTTTGCTTGGTTGGCGAACGGAGTTAACTCGGTTCGGACGAATACTATATAGTATAAGGTGGTAACGAATATTGTATAAGGACGCAACGAGTATAGTATAAGGTATAGACTATGGCTTTGAACTTGGAACCTTGAACTTTGAACCTTGACTATGGAAGTCAACGTATGGACTATGAAAGTCAGCGGATGGAGTATGAAGATACGGATGTCAAACACGAAAGAACCGCATCTTCCGCGCCTGACGTCCGTATCTTCCGTACTTACTGCTCCCTCCTGCTCAGAATGTTTGCAGTTCCATCCTTTTGATTTCGTCGATAAAAATGGCTGATTCGTCGATTATCACGGCGTTTTCTGAAATGAGACTTAAACTTTTCATTTGATGTCAAGTCATAGGATTGTGTGTTGAAAATAGAAAAAATTAGTATAACATATATAATTAAAAGGTATTAAACCGACGATTAAAAATGAAAAGACTACTGTCATTAATTATTGTGTGTGTGTGTGCATCGGCTGTAGCGATGGCACAGAAGAAAGACATCGTGGTGAGCGGACAGGTGCAGGACAAGAAGAGTGCCGAGCCGGTGATGCAGGCTACCGTGCAGTTGTTAACCGTGAAGGACAGCTCCTTTGTGGCTGGTAATGTCACCGACTTGGAAGGAAAGTTCGCATTGCCGGGTGTGGCTGAAGGAAACTATCTGTTGAAGGTTTCCTACACGGGTTATACTCCCCAATGGAAAAGCTTGAGCTTGAAGAAGTCGGCCGACGTGGGTATTATTCCTCTCGATCAGGATGCCGTGTTGCTGAAGCAGGCTACCGTTACGGCTGAGTTGGCCGAAGTGCAGGTGGTGGAAGACACTGTGATGTACAATGCCGGAGCCTACCGTGTACCGCCCGGTTCGATGTTGGAGGAACTGGTGAAGAAATTGCCTGGTGCCCAAGTTGATGAAAACGGAAAAATCACCATCAATGGCAAGGAGGTGAAGAAGTTCAAGATGAATGGTAAGGACTTCTTCAGTGGTGACACCGAGACGGCCATGAAGAATGTGTCCGTGGAGATGGTGGATCGGTTGAAGGTGTATGACCAGCAGAGCGACTTGGCCCGTGTGACCGGTATTGACGACGGCAACGAAGAGACCGTGATTGATATGCAGGTAAAACCTGGTATGGCCAAAGGATGGTTCGGTAATACCGACTTGGGCTATGGAACCGAAGAGCGCTATGCAGGACATGCCATGTTGAACCGCTTTGACGATGCACAGCAGATGTCATTGTTTGGCAATGCCGGCAACGTGGGTGGCCGTGGCTTCCCCGGTGGTGGAGGTGGCTTCATGGGCGGCATGGGCGGTGGTGGCCTGCGCTCCAATAAGGATGCCGGCTTCAATTTCGCTTTCGAGAAGGGTAACGTCGAGTTTGGTGGAGACATCCGTTATCGTCACAATGACTCGGACAGCAAGACCAAGAGTGCAAGCGAAACCTTCCTTCAGACAGGAAGCTCATTCTCCAATAGCCGCAACTCCAGCTTGGGTTGCAACGATGGTTGGGACATCAACTTCCGTTTGGAATGGGATATTGACACACTGACAAACCTTATCTTCCGTCCCCGTTTCTCGGTCAGCAAGTCCAACAACAGTTCGGATAACATATCGGCTACTTTCAATCAGGACCCCTATGACTTTACTGATGATCCGCTGGCCAACATCGATGCCGATGATATATGGAAAGGTGAAGAGGTGCGTGTGAACGCTAACCGCAGCAAGTCAGAAAGCAACAGCGAAAGTCTGAGCGCCAGCGGTACTTTGCAGTTGAACCGCCGCCTCAATGACGAAGGCCGTAACATCACTTTCGTAGGTAGCTACAGCTATGGTGACAGCGAGAGCGAATCGGTTTCTGCATCTGAAGTCAAGTACTTCTTGGATGCCAACCGGAATGAAGACATCCGTAACCGTTACAATGTGACTCCGGGTAAGAACTGGAACTACAGCGCCCAGTTGACCTATAGCGAACCAATCATGTATCAGACCTATCTGCAGTTCAGCTACAAGTTCACTGAAAGCTACAACAAGAACGACCGTTCGACTTACGACTTCAGCGATGCCTATCCCGATTATATGACCAGTTCATTGCTCGGATTCCCCATGTTGCCTGAAGACTATAAGGACTATCTGGACAAGGCACAGAGCCAGTTCTCGGAATACTACAACTATACTCACGAGGCACAGGCCATGTTGCGCATCAATCGCGATAATTATCAGTTCAATGTAGGTTTCACCGTATTGCCTCAGAAGACAGAGATGGAGTACAAATACCTGAAGATTGACACGACAGTGACGCGTAATGTGGTGAACTTCACTCCGAACGTACGCTTCCGCTACCGTTGGGACAGACAGACCCAGTTGGATGTGAACTATCGTGGCCGTAGCAGCCAGCCCAGCATGACCGACATGTTGGACTTCGAGGACGACACCAATCCGCTGAACATCACTCAGGGTAATCCGGGCTTGAAGCCTTCGTTTAGCCACAACTTGAGTGCAAACTTCCGTACCTTCAACATGGAGAGCCAGCGAAGCATCTTCGGTATGTTGGGTGGACAATTCACTCAGAACAGTGTGAGCAGCAAGGTGATTTATAACACCGAGACTGGTGGACGCATCACTCGCCCTGAAAACATCAACGGAAACTGGAGTGCCAATGGTATGTTCGGATTCAACACCGCACTGCCCAACAAGAAGTTCACTGTCAGCAGCAATACCGATGCACGATACAACAACAGTGTACAGTTCTTCGCACAAAATGGATTGGAGAGCCAGAAGAGTACAACCCGTTCTATCAATGTAGGCGAGAGACTGCGCGGTACTTATCGCAACGATTGGGAAAGCGGATGGGGACTGGAAGTGTCGCTCACAGGAAACCTCAACTACCAGCACGCCGAGAACGAGATGCAGCCCGACCGTAATCTGGATACGTACATGTTCTCATACGGTGGCAGCACCAACGTCAACTTCCCCTGGAACATGACTCTTTCTACAGACATGAGCATGAACAGCCGTCGTGGATACAGCGACCCGAACATGAATACCAATGAACTCATCTGGAATGCTCAGATTGCACAGACCTTGTTCAACGGATCGGCTACCCTCTCATTGCAATTCTACGACATCCTGCAGGAGCAGAGCAACATCAGCCGTACCATCAATGCAACAATGCGTAGCGATAGCGAAAGCAATGCCATCAACAGCTACTGTATGGTACACTTCATCTATCGTCTGAACATCTTCGGTGACGGACAGAATGCTTTCCGTGGTGGCATGCGTGGTGGCATGGGCGGTGGTATGATGATGGGTGGCCCTGGCATGATGATGGGCGGTGGAATGGGTGGCGGTCGCGGTATGGGCGGAGGCCGTCCCTTCTAAGAAACGCCGGAATAATATATGTGTGTGAAAAAGGATTATTGTTAGATGTGAAAAGAGACTTGTACCACCTTGAGTACAAGTCTCTTTTTTATTGTTACCCAGTAGTAGGGTGATTTATGGCCGAGTGATGTGGCGGATAGCGCCTGTGGCAGGGTCGAACGTGATGCGCGTAGCCTTCTGCTGTTGGAACAGTGAGGTGGAGAGAACATCGACGTGGCCGTATTGGGCAACGGGAATCTCGTCGTCGAAAACAGTGGATTGGGCTGTAGAGATGCGCAGTGTGGCTTTACCTGGAACACAATAGACGATACCCGAGGGGCGTTTGGCTTTGCTGGCTTTCTTCTCGTCGGGTTGGGGCAAGATGGTATGGTTCTCCATGCGGTAGTAGTAGGGAGTTCCGCTGAGATCGTCGGCAGAGACTACGCCGAGTTTTCGTGAGAAACGGAAGAGTACACCTTCGCCAATGCCGGTTTTGCTGGGTTCGAGTTGGACAACGGTCTCGTGTACAGTGCGCTTTGTGGTTCCTTTGAACATGGCTACGAGGGCATCTTCCTGTTCTTGCAGGTTGCGGAGAATGATGCGCAAGGCTTCACCGTCTTTGGGCACATTGTCTGCCTGACCACGCAAGATGGCGTTGCGACTTTCACGGATAGTGTATATCTCTTTGGCTACCAGTTCGGCCATTTTGGCTGTAGAGGTAGTCGTCAGAATCTCTTCATTGAGAAAATCCTTTGGGTTGGCAGCAGCTACAGGTGTTTCAACCGGTTCTGCCAGTTGGGGGGCTTCGTCTGTGGGGACTTTGTTGATGGATAACAGTACGCCTTCATCATTCAATTCCATGAGAGAAGCCAGGCTCTTGTCGCGCATCTTGACGGTGAATCCCCGCTCAGGGTCGCGTACACCGACGGGAGTGACTGTGAGAGCTGTGACCTGCCACGATGTGGAGGGTGTTTGGGATACTCCCGACAGACGCAGATATTTGTTGGCATATTGGCTGAACTCGCCGGGAGTATAGACTTCCTGCACGGTTTCGACAGTAACTTCGACGATGGTGCGGGGCAGGAAATAGGTGACACCTTCAGCATTGACGCCAGGTGTATAGTCTGTCACTTCGGATTGGGCGATGGCGCACATGCTGGCTGCCATCAGACTACAGAATAAGATTCCTTTCTTCATGGGATGTTTGTTTTAGGTGGAGGTACTAAAATTTCGTTTCAGTCCCCACTTTAGTAGCATTTCATTTCTTTATTGCTGCAAATATACTCATTCTTTTTTATTTGCATCCATGCAAGCGGCAATTTCTCAACAATATCGCCCGCTGTCATGCCATTTTCGCCTTGTTCATCGGCTGCAAGGTCACCTGCAGCACCATGGAGATAGGTGGAAATCATGGCGGCACTCTCGGGCGAGTAACCTTGTGCGAGATAGGCCAGCAGTACGCCTGTGAGTACATCGCCGCTGCCTGCAGTGGCCATTCCTGGGTTGCCCGTCGGATTGAAGTGGCATTCGCCGTTGGGGAAGATGACAGCCGTCCAGGCTCCCTTGAGTATGATGTTAACCTTCATTCGGGTAGCCATGCTGCGAGCGCGTTGCAAGCGTTCGAAACTGTTGGTGGTATGACCGGTCAAGCGGTTCATTTCTCCTGGATGGGGTGTCAGTATGCTGTGCGGTGGAACGAGGGGGAGCCAGTCGGGATGTTCGGCCAGTATGTTGAGTGCGTCAGCATCGAGTATGAGTGGTTCTTGGGCACTGGAAAGCTGCAGGTGCAGGGCACGCGCGGTCTCTTCACTCTGTCCCAAACCGGGGCCGATGGCGACAGCTGTGAAACGTTCGGTATCGACGGGCAGGGCAAAGCAGTGTTCGTTCTCATCAATATGAGCCATTGCTTCTGGTACTGCAGCCTGGATAATCGGGCGGTTGGCTTCGGGGACGTGTACGGTGAGCAGTCCGACACCACTGCGCAGACAGGCGCGTGCCGCGAGAACAGATGCTCCTGCCATACCGATGCTTCCGGCTATGAGGAGTGCATGTCCGTAAGTGCCTTTGTGGGAGAACTCATTTCGGGCTTTCAAGAGGGGACGGATGTTTTCAAGGGTGGTGACGTAGTATGGACTGTTGGCTTCCTCAATGCCTTGCTGGCTCAGACCGATGTCGAGACTGAACCATTCGCCCAAATAGCGTTGGTTCTCAGCGAAGAAAAAGGCCAGTTTGGGAAATTGCAGGGTGAGGGTTGTGTCAGCGCGTATGATATTGTCGGTGACATTGTAACTGTTGTCCTCGCACATCAGACCGGACGGCAGGTCGATGGAAACAACTGTTGCAGGTGATGAATTGATGTATCGGGCTACGGCGGCAAAGCCTCCGTCGAGTGCTTTGTTGAGACCTGAACCGAAGAGTCCGTCAATGACGATGTCGCTTTTCAGTAAAGGGACAGGAGCAAAATGAGAAGTCACTTCTGTAAAATGGATTTCAGGATAGTCCAATAGCCGTTCGGCATTTGTCTGACAATCGTCTGAAAGCTTCTTTTGGGGATTGAACAGATAGACTTCGATGGAGTGGCCGCAGCCAGTTAACATGCGTGCCATGGCCAGTGCGTCTCCACCATTGTTGCCCGGCCCTGCAAATATCTTGATTGTGCGTGGGGATTTGAACATGTGCTTGATGGCGTTGGCCAACGTGGTAGCTGCACGCTCCATCAGTTCGACGGACGATATGTTTTCCTCTTCAATTGTACGCTTATCCAGCTCTTTTATCTGTGCTTTTGTCAATAATTTCATAAAATATCTATCAATGATGATGTAAAAGTAGTGCTTTTCTGGTAAAATATGAAAGAAAAACACTAAATTTGTGCCAATTTTCTGAAAAAGGGTTTTACTGTTGAGGAAAAAGACGCGAGAATATACGCATAAATATAAATTAATAACAAAACGAAATGCTTAACATTGTAATTTTTGGAGCACCGGGTTCAGGTAAAGGAACACAGAGTGCCCGCATCGTAGAAAAGTACGGCTTGAATCATATCTCCACGGGTGACGTGCTGCGTGCAGAGATTAAGAACGGAACAGAGCTGGGTAAGACAGCCAAAGGATACATTGATCAGGGGCAGCTTATTCCCGACGCGCTGATGATTGACATTTTGGCCAGTGTGTTCGACTCGTTCACAGACAGTAAGGGTGTCATTTTTGATGGTTTCCCTCGCACCATTGCTCAGGCCGAAGCGTTGAAAGCCATGTTGGCTGAGCGTGGTCAGCAGGTGTCTGTCATGCTCGATTTGGAAGTGCCCGAAGAAGAATTGATGACCCGACTGATCAAACGCGGACAGGAGAGCGGTCGCGCTGACGATAACGAAGAGACTATCAAGAAGCGCTTGGTGGTTTATCATTCACAGACAGCTCCCCTTATTGACTGGTACAAGGCCGATGGCAAGTATTGCCACATTCAGGGGTTGGGTACAATGGAAGGCATCTTTGCAGAGATTGCCGGAGCTATTGATGCATTGAAGTAACAGATGTTTATAGGCACGGGTTCTTCGCTTTGTCCAAAGGGAAGAATCCGTGCCTGAAAGTTTATAAAAAAGTATGGCAGAAAGCAACTTTGTTGACTATGTGAAGATTTATTGCCGCTCGGGTAAAGGTGGGCGTGGTTCCATGCACATGCACCGTGCCAAGTATGTGCCCAATGGTGGCCCTGACGGAGGCGATGGCGGACGTGGTGGTGACGTTATCCTGCGCGGAAACCGCAACTATTGGACGTTGCTTCACTTGAAGTATGATCGTCACGTCTTCGCCGGACACGGAGGCAATGGTTCCAAAAACAAAAGTTTCGGTAAGGACGGCGAAGACAAGATTATCGACGTTCCTTGTGGTACGGTGGTTTACAATGCCGAGACGGGCGAATACATCTGCGATGTCACCGAGCATGACCAGCAAGTGGTGTTGCTCAAGGGAGGACGAGGCGGATTGGGTAACTGGCATTTTCGTACAGCTACCCGTCAGGCACCGCGGTTTGCCCAACCGGGTGAGCCGATGCAGGAATTGACTGTTATCATGGAGTTGAAACTGTTGGCTGATGTCGGACTGGTGGGATTTCCCAATGCCGGAAAATCTACTCTGTTGTCGGCTGTTTCGTCGGCAAGGCCCAAAATTGCCAATTATCCTTTCACTACATTGGAGCCTAATCTGGGTATTGTGCCCTATCGCGAAGGTAAATCGTTCGTGATGGCTGATATACCTGGTATTATTGAGGGTGCCAGCGAAGGGAAAGGATTGGGACTACGCTTTCTGCGCCATATTGAACGAAATTCGTTGCTCCTCTTCATGGTGCCAGGCGATACGGACGACATCCGGAAGGAGTACGAAGTGTTACTGAATGAATTGGCAACGTTCAATCCCGACATGTTGGATAAGCAGCGTATATTGGCAATCACTAAGAGTGACATGCTGGACGAGGAACTTATCCAAATGCTGGAAGAACATCTGCCAGAAGATGTACCTCATGTCTTCATTTCTTCACTCACGGGTATGGGTATTTCACAGTTGAAGGATCTTCTGTGGGTAGCACTCAACAGTGAAAGTAACAAATTGGCCGGTATCGTGCGTGATGACAAATTGGTACACCGTTCCAAAGATATGAGCAAACTGGCTCAGGAACTGCGCGAAATGGGCGAAGACGAAGAACTCGAATTTGTCGAAGATTGGGACGATGAAGAAGAGGATTGGGATGAGTTGGAAGATTTTGAGTACGAAGAAGAGTAAATTTGTCTGCCCTTGAGTTACCTGCATTATCATTTTCCCCATGGGGTGAAAGCCTTCAGTACGTGCCGTGATGGAGGTTGTAGTCGAGGTGCCTATGCGTCTTTCAACTGTACGCACTATTGTGGTGACGAAGCTGGACACGTGGCTGCTAATCGGCGTATCCTTTGTGATGATTGGCAGATTGCACCTGATTGTCTTATCATTCCCCGACAGGTACATGGCACGAAGGTGGCTGTGGTTGATGCGGAATTTATGGCACTGTTGCCAACCGTACGGACAGAGCGGTTGGATGGAGTAGATGCGCTTGTTTCTCCGTTGTCCGGCATTTGTTTGGCTGTATCTACTGCTGATTGTATTCCTATATTAATATATGATTCGCGTACGCGCGTGGTGGCTGCGGTTCATGCCGGTTGGCGGGGAACGGCGGCGGGTATCGTTTCACTTACACTCCGTCAGATGAAGACTCTGTATGGCACCGAGGGGAAGGATGTGCATGCTGCTATCGGACCAGGTATATCATTGGATGCATTTGAGGTGGGAGATGAGGTGTATGAAACGTTTTATAGTGCGGGTTTCCCTATGGACCAGATTGCTGTCCGGCGTGAAAAATGGCATATCGACCTTTGGGCTGCAAATCGTCTGCAATTATTGGACGAAGGGGTACGTCTCGATGCTATCGAAATGTCGGGGATATGTACGTGGCTACAGGTTGACCGATTCTTCTCGGCTCGTCGGTTGGGAGTGAACTCTGGCCGTATCCTTACAGGAATCATGCAAGTGAATAAATAAAAAATGTAATCTATATGGATGATATTACCAAAACCATTATGCAAGGCATCACCTTCAAGGGGGCTTCTTCGCGCCCGAAGGAAGAGAAGGTGAAGACCAAAGCTAAAAAGAAATCCTATATCACTGGTGCCCATGGCTCTGGAGCGGCTAAGATGAAGGCCGACTTCCGTAAAAAGCGGGCAAATAGACATGCCAAGTGAAAAACAGTGAAAATATTGTTTGTATGGCAGATTATTCCTATTTTTGCGTTTCCATTTGTGTCGGATACACGGGAAATGGATAATTATAAAGACTATAGAATATGGAAAATTTCAGTGAATTGATACGATTGCGTCGCAGTACGCGCAAGTTTACCGAAGAAGAATTGACTAAGGAACAAGTCGAATTGTTGTTGCGGGCTGCTTTGATGTCACCATCTTCAAAAAGAACGAATGGATGGCAGTTTGTAGTGGTTGATGACAAAGAAATGCTTCAGAAACTTTCGCAATGCAAAGAGGCAGGTGCCGGTTTAATTGCTGGTGCACCGTTGGCTATTGTCGTGATGGCTGACCCGATGGTGAGTGATGTGTGGATTGAAGATGCCTCTGTTGCTTCGCTCATGATTCAATTGCAGGCAGAAGATTTGGGATTAGGGAGTTGTTGGGTACAGGTGCGCGAGCGCTTTACAGCTGACGGCATTTCAGCCAACGAAGTGGTACATGAACTATTGGAAATCCCCTTGCAGTTACAAGTGCTTTCTATCATTGCTGTAGGAAACAAAGGACAAGAACGCAAACCCTTCGATGAAGCGAATTTGCAATGGGAAAAGGTGCATATAAATAAGTATTGATGAAAATCGCTTTGATTGGAGCCGGCAATTTGGCAACGAATTTGGGACGTGCTCTTGTAGAAGCTGGTCACACCGTTTGTCAAGTCTATAGCCGCACATTAGCTTCGGCTGAAACTCTTGCTTCGAAATTGGGAAGTAGGGGAGTGAACAGTCTTGCGGAGGTGGTGTCTGATGCCCAACTCTATATTGTGGCATTGAAGGATTCGGCATTGGACGAAGTACTTCCTGTATTGCTCAAAGGACGCAGCCAAGCCTTGTGGGTACATAC
Source organism: Bacteroidaceae bacterium (assembly GCA_017521285.1). Classification (GTDB taxonomy): domain Bacteria; phylum Bacteroidota; class Bacteroidia; order Bacteroidales; family Bacteroidaceae; genus Phocaeicola_A. The sequence goes on from JAFXDG010000122.1 coordinate 21,836, forward strand.
GGCGGGAAGTGTCCCCATGTCCGTTTGGCCCGCACTCGGATTGAAACACTATGGTGTGATGTATCCCATGCAGACCTTCAGTAAGGCTCGTGAAGTGGATTTTGCTGAGATTCCTATTTTCCTTGAAGCTTCAGGAAAGATGGAGATGGACATCTTGAAGAGTGTGGCTACTTCTATGAGTCACAGGGTATATGAAGCGGACTCCGAACAGCGCCGTTACTTGCATTTGTCGGCTGTCTTTGCTTGTAATTTTGCCAATGCCATGTACACTGCTTCGGCACGTCTGCTGGAAGAACATGGACTCTCTTTCGAAGCGATGCTTCCATTGATTGACGAGACGGCTCGCAAAGTGCATGCATTGCATCCTGTTGAGGCACAGACAGGACCTGCTGTCCGCTACGACCGGAATGTGATAGACAAACATCTGGCGATGCTCGATGGGCATCCGCTATATAAAGAACTATACGAACTGACAAGTAGAATGATTTACGAGTCAAGAGAGAAATAAAGAGAACTTGGACCTATGATAAATTATGATTTGACAAAAATACGTGCTGTCATCTTTGATGTGGATGGGGTGCTCAGCTCTGAAACAATCACCCTTGCGGCCAACGGAGATCCTATGCGGACGGCTAATATCAAGGATGGATACGCCCTTCAATTAGCTGTGAAGAAAGGGTTGATAGTGGCTATCATCACGGGAGGAAAGACGGAGGCCATTCGTGTGCGCTACGAGGGGCTGGGATTGAAAGATGTTTTTCTTGGATGTTCCATCAAAGTGAAGGAGTACAACCAATTGATGAAAAAGTATGACCTTCGTCCTGAGGAGGTCATGTATATGGGTGATGATATTCCTGATTACGAAGTGATGCGCCTTTGTGGCTGTCCTGTATGTCCGGCTGATGCAGCTCCTGAAATCAAAGGGATTTCTACCTATATCTCTCATCGCAAGGGAGGCTATGGATGTGGTCGCGACGTTATTGAGCAAATTCTTAAGGCACAGGGTAAATGGATGGACGGGCACGAAGCTTTCGGGTGGTGAATGGTTAAAAATATATTTTTATGTTAAAGCTGAATTATCACATTATTCTTGCCAGTAATTCGCCGCGCAGGAAGGAACTGTTAGGTGGTTTGGGACTTGATTATGAAGTGCGCACCTTGCCTGGGATAGATGAATCATATCCTGATACGTTGCAAGGTGAGGATATTCCCGTGTATATATCTTCCAAAAAGGCTTCTGCTTATTTGGATTCATTGAAAAACAATGAATTACTGATAACTGCCGATACTATCGTATGGCTCGATGGACGTGTATTGGGAAAACCTTCAGATGAAGAGGAAGCCTGTCAGATGTTGCGTGACTTGTCTGGCAAAACTCATCAGGTGATTACGGGGGTAACTTTAGCAACCACTGCTTTTCAGAAAAGTTTTGCTTCTGTGTCGCAAGTGACTTTTGCTTCGCTCACTGAAGAGGAGATAAGGTACTATGTGAACCACTATCATCCTATGGATAAGGCTGGTTCATACGGTGTGCAAGAGTGGATAGGATTTATAGGTGTGGAGCGTATCGAAGGCTCGTATTTTAATGTCATGGGACTTCCCGTACAGCGGCTGTATCGGGAGTTGGTTTCGTTGAATGGTTGATGATAAACGTCTCAACGCTTCAACGAAACAAGCAAACCTTTGCAGGCATCTTCCAAAATATCAAGAACGTTCTCGAATCCAGATGCTCCTCCGTAGTAAGGGTCGGGCACATGGTCGGCTACCCGGTTTTGTAGGTAATCCGTCATGCGCACGATCTTTTTTTCTTCTTCCAAACCGGGGGCACGTTCGCGCAAGTCGTCCACATTACGCTCGTCCATTGCTACAATCAGGTCGAAGTTGTAGAAATCTTCTGTTCGGACAGGTCGCGAACGATGTGTCAGAGTATAACCTCTTCGGGCAGCGTGCATTCTCATACGATTGTCGGGCAGTTCACCTTGATGATAGCTGAGTATGCCGGCTGAATCGAGTAGGAACTCCTTTTCTAGTCCTTCGCGAATCACCAATTGTCGCATAATTTCTTCTGCCGTGCACGAACGACAAATGTTTCCGAGGCAAATAAAAAGTATCTTTTTCTTTTCCATGCGGAAAGACAGGGATTCGAACCCTGGGAACAGTTACCCGTTCACCGCATTTCGAGTGCGGCCCGATCGACCACTCCGGCATCTTTCCTTTTCCGTTTGGTATTGCAAAAGTACAATAGTTTTTTTTCCTAAACAAACTTAGAGGGACTGTTTTGAATTAATTCTCTTAAAAATATCAAAAGTTAATAAGGAATCACGCGCGAAAGTTCGCTTGGGCGGAGAAAAGAATGTATCTTTGCAACCTTTTAAAGAGATTGTTTGTAATTACATAATAAAAACAGAAAAAGAAAAATTCAAAAAGAAAGATATGAGTGAAACAGAAAATTTGGTTCAAAAAATTGTAGAAGGTATTCAGGAAAAGAAAGGAAAGAATATTGTGGTGGCTGATTTGACTTCCATTCACGATACTATATGTAAGTATTTTGTTATTTGTCAGGGTAATTCTCCTTCACAAGTAAGTTCTATTGTGGATGAAGTGTGGGATTATGTTCGCAAGCATGAAGGCTCCAAGCCGACAGCAATCGATGGACAGGCCAATGCACAGTGGGTAGCGATGGACTATTCAGACGTTATCGTGCATGTATTTTTGCCGGATGTGCGTGAGTTTTACAATTTGGAACATTTGTGGGCAGATGCTAAATTGGAACGGATTCCGGATTTGGATTAATTCTGTAGCAATTCTCAACGAAAGAAACTATGAGCGAAAATAAACAGAATAATACTCCCCAACAACCTAATAGGGGAAATGGTAATGGCGACCCGAAAATGCCGCCTATGCCAAAATTCAAATTGAATTGGTTGTACATGATTATCGGTGTCGCCCTGATTGTGTTGTGGTGGCAAAATGGTGAAGGAGGCTCAATCGTGAAGGAAGTGGCCTATGATCCTCAGTTCAAACAATATGTCAGTGAAGGGTATGCCAGTCGTGTAGTGGTGTACGATGACCGCACACTGAATATGTATATCAAACCTTCGTTTGTGAAAGAAGTCTATGGTCCTGATGCAAGCAAAATTGGCCCTCATCCATACGTGAAAGTGCAGTATGGTTCGGAGGAAAGTTTGGAGCAATTCCTGGAAAAAGAAAAAACAGAAGGTCATTTTGACGGTTCCATTGAGTACGATAAGCACGAGGACTATTGGGGAGCTTTGATTGGTAGTCTGCTTCCGATTATACTGTTGGTTGTCATTTGGGTGTTTATCATGCGCCGCATGAGTGGCGGAGGCGGTATGATGGGACCGGGCAGTGTTTTCAGTGTGGGCAAGTCGAAGGCCAAATTAGTAGATAAAGACCAACCCGACCGTATTACTTTCAAGGATGTTGCCGGTCAGAAGGAGGCCAAGCAAGAGGTGGCCGAAATTGTAGAATTCTTGAAGAATCCTGCCAAATTTACTGAATTGGGTGGAAAGATTCCTAAAGGTGCATTGCTCGTTGGTCCTCCGGGAACAGGTAAGACATTGTTAGCCAAGGCTGTTGCAGGAGAGGCTGACGTTCCTTTCTTCTCTCTTTCGGGTTCAGATTTTGTGGAAATGTTTGTGGGTGTAGGTGCCAGTCGTGTGCGTGACCTTTTCCGTCAGGCTAAAGAGAAAGCACCCTGTATTATTTTCATTGATGAAATTGATGCTGTGGGACGTGCCCGCAGTCATGGTGCTACTATGGGAGGTGGCAATGATGAACGTGAGAGTACCTTGAACCAGTTACTTACTGAAATGGACGGTTTTGGTACCAATAGTGGCGTAATCATTCTGGCTGCTACCAATCGGGCAGACATTCTTGATAAAGCATTGCTTCGCGCCGGTCGTTTTGACCGGCAGATACATGTGGATTTGCCTGATTTGAACGAACGTAAGGAAGTTTTTGCTGTGCACTTGCGTCCTGTGAAAGTCGATGATACGGTGGATGTGGATCTTTTGGCTCGCCAGACACCGGGATTTAGTGGTGCTGACATTGCCAATGTTTGTAACGAAGCGGCCCTTATCGCGGCTCGCCATGATAAGAAGTCTGTAGGCAAACAGGATTTTCATGATGCTATTGACCGTATCATAGGCGGATTGGAGAAGAAAACCAAGGTAATGACCAACGATGAGAAGCGTACTATTGCTTTGCATGAAGCCGGACATGCTACTCTTTCGTGGTTCCTTGAATATGCTAATCCTCTGATTAAGGTTACGATTGTGCCTCGTGGACGAGCTTTAGGTGCTGCATGGTATCTGCCTGAAGAGAGACAGATTACGACCAAGGAACAGATGTTGGATGAAATGTGTGCAACCTTGGGTGGACGTGCAGCAGAGGAACTTTTCGTAGGACGTATCTCTACTGGAGCAATGAACGACCTTGAACGTGTCACCAAACAGGCTTATGGTATGATTGCATACGCTGGTATGAGCGATCGTCTGCCCAACCTCTGTTATTACAATAATAATGAATATTCATTCCAACGTCCCTATAGCGAAAGTACTGCCCAACTCATTGATGAAGAAGTGAAGCTGATGGTGAACGAGCAGTATGCCCGTGCCAAGCAACTCCTTGATGAGCATCGGGAAGGACATGCTGCATTGGCAGAACTTTTGATGACCCGTGAAGTCATTTTTGCGGAAGATGTGGAACAGATTTTCGGAAAACGTCCTTGGACGTCTCGTTCTGAAGAAATCATGGCAGCCGAAGAGGCTCCGGATGAAAAGGCGGAGCGTGTGGAAGAGACAACCTTAAATAATGACTTGTAATTATGAAAAATTTTATCAAACGCACATTGACCGGTATTTTGTTCGTTGCCGTGTTGGTAGGATGTATTCTCTATACTCCCACTACATTTGGCTTGTTGTTTGCTCTCATTACGGGACTGGCCGTATGGGAGTTTGGTACACTTATCAACCAGAGTGGACAAGCCGTTATCAATCGCCCTATCTGTGGACTGGCCGGAGTTTATCTTTTCCTGGCCGTTATGGGGTTTAGTGAAAATCTTTTCGGTGGCGAAGTTTTTGTTCCATATCTGATAATGCTTATCTATCTGTTGGTAGCCGAGTTGTATCTGCGCCGTCCCAATCCGATGAACAATTGGGCCTATACGATGATGAGCCAGCTTTATGTGGCATTGCCTTTTGCTTTACTGAGCGTGCTTTATTTCTACCCGGTGCAAATGATGCAGGGCGAGGCACTCACTGTGGCCGTCACTCCCATGTTGCCTTTGTCGGTTTTCATTTTCCTATGGGCAAGCGACTCGGGGGCCTATCTGGTAGGGTCGCTTATCGGTAAGCACCGATTGTTCGAACGTATTTCTCCCAAGAAGTCATGGGAAGGTTCCATTGGCGGTGGTGTATTGGCTTTGGTCGCAGCTTGGGTGTTGTGGTATTTCTTTCCTATAATGTCCTTGTGGCAATGGATTGGTATGGCCTTGGTTGTGGTTGTATTCGGTACATGGGGAGATTTGGTGGAATCATTGCTGAAGCGCCAACTTGGTATCAAGGATTCAGGCCATATCCTTCCTGGTCATGGAGGTATTCTTGACCGCTTCGACAGTTCTATGTTGGCAGTGCCTGCCGTGGTGATTTATCTTTATACCCTGTCTTTGTTTGTCGCATAATTCTTGAATGTAATATATAACGAAATGAACGTACAAGTTATCAATAAATCGAAGCATCCGCTTCCTGCCTACGCAACTGTGGCTTCGGCTGGTATGGACTTACGTGCCAATTTGAATGAGCCTATCGTGTTGAAACCGCTTCAGCGTTGTCTGGTTCCTACGGGGCTTTTTATGGCTCTGCCTGTGGGATATGAAGCGCAGGTGCGTCCCCGAAGCGGCTTGGCTATCAAGAAAGGAATCACGGTGTTGAATACTCCTGGCACCATTGATGCTGATTATCGTGGTGAGGTTTGTGTCATTCTGGTCAACCTTTCTACAGAGGATTTTGTCATTGAAGATGGCGAACGTATAGCCCAAATGGTGATTGCCCGTCACGAACAAGTGGAGTGGCAACCTGTAGAAGTTTTGGAAGATACAGAACGTGGCTCTGGTGGGTTTGGCCATAGCGGAACGAACTGAAGAAAGAAAAGGACATGAAACAACAACTCATAATCTCATACATCTTTGTCGTACTGGGCATTGGCCTGTCCACCACTTCATGTGGGACGCACAAAGCGGCGCAAGTGCAACCTGTAAGTCAATTGACTGAGGCTGACTATCGTCGCCATGACTACTATTTTTTGGAGGCAACCCGCCAGCGCGAGGCGGGCAACCATGCCGATGCTTTGGCGTTGTATGAGCATTGTTTGAGTATCAATCCCCAGTCGGCAGCAGTCATGTATGAACTGGCGCAGTACTATGCTTTTTTGCAACAACCCGAACGTTCGCGTGTCTTATTGGAAAAGGCTGTGGAGCTGCAACCCGATAACTTTTGGTATCGCCAGACGTTGGGTGCCTATTATCGGAGTATCAAAGAAATGGACAAGGCAATCGCTGTCTATGAGGAAATGAGTACACAATTCCCTGCCCGTGGAGAGTTGTTGATGATGCTGATGGATTTGTACAGCCAGCAGAAGGATTATCCTAATCTTATCAAAACTCTCGACCGTCTGGAGGTAAAGGAGGGAAAGAGTGAACAGCTCAGCATGGAGAAGTATCGTATTTACTTGCAGATGGGGGATAAGGAGAATGCCTTTCGCGAAATGGAAAATCTTTCAAAAGAGTATCCTAACGATGTGCGTTACAGGGTGATGTTGGGCGACAGCTATTTGGACAATGAACGTCCTGATGAAGCGTATGCTATCTTTCAGGCGGCTTTAGCTGAAGATCCGGAAAATGCTCAGGCGCAGCTTTCAATGGCTTCTTATTACGAACGTATGGGAATGGATTCCCTTTTCTATCTCCAGCAGGAAGCCGTATTGATGAATAGTAAGTTAGGAAGCAGTGTGAAGGCTGAAGTGATGCGACGCATTATTCTGCAAAATGAACAAACAGGAAAGGACAGTACCCGTGTACTCCAACTCTTTGACCGCATGTTGTCTGTTCCGCAGGAAGATGCCACTATTGCAACCCTTTGCTACAGCTATATGCAGCATAAGCAGATGGACGATAGTGTGGGTGTTCCTGTGTTGGAAAAGATTCTGGAGGTGGAGCCTGACAACATTGCTGCACGATACAGCCTGCTGATGGTGGCCGTCCGAAAGAACGATTATGCCGAAGCCGTGCGTATTTGCGAACCTGCCATTCAGTACAATCCCGAAGAGTTGGCGTTTTATTATTATTTAGGTATCAGCTATTTCCAAGTGGAGCGGAATCTTGATGCTTTGGCTGTCTTGCAGAAAGGTGTGACACAGGTGACCCCCGAAAGCGACAAGAAACTGGTGTCCGACTTTTACACTTTTATCGGTGATTTGCATCATTCGATGGAAAAACAGGAAGCATGTTACGAAGCGTATGATTCGGCTCTTGTCTATAATCCGGATAATATTGGTGTTCTTAACAATTATGCTTATTTTCTCTCCCTCGAGCGACGCAATTTGGACAAGGCCGAGGAGATGAGCTTCCGCACGGTGAAGGCTGAACCCAAGAATGATACCTATCTCGATACCTATGCTTGGATTCTTTTTGAAAAGGAGCGCTACACCGAAGCGCGAATCTACATAGATGAGGCTATGAAGAACGGTGGCGGAGAAAGTGCGACCATTGTTGAGCATAGTGGCGACATCTATTATATGTTAGGTGAAGTTGATAAGGCTTTGGAGTTTTGGAAACAGGCTGCGGGGATGGAGCATGAATCGGCAACATTGGAACGAAAAATAAAACTGAAGAAATATATTAAGGAATAAGAAAGAATGATGAAGAAAACAACAAAACTATTGTGGCTCTCCCTGATGTTGGTGATGGGAGTAATGGCTGTTTCGTGTGGTTCAAAGAAAGCAGCTACGTCGGGACGTGTGGATATGAGTGGATTCTCAGAGACAGCTTATCTGAAGGCTGTTGTGGAGAATGCGCCTGAGTTTGATGCCTTTTCGGCTAAAATGCGTCTGGCTCTTTCCTATGGTGGCGAAAACATTTCGGTGGGTGGCTCCATCAAGATGAAGCGCGACGAAGCCATCCAACTCTCTTTGGTGGCTGTGGGTATTGTTGAGGCTGCCCGTATTGAATTTACTCCCAAGCGCCTGTTGGTGCTCGATCGTATTGGCCGCCGCTATGTGGAGGTGAAGTACGACGACCTGCCTTTTTTCAAGGATAGTAAGATTGATTTCTATACTCTGCAGGCTCTTTTCTGGAACGAGCTTTTCCTGCCTGGAGTGAAGCATGTGGAAAAGTGCGACATTTACAGTTTCCAACTGACTCGTAACGAGACTCAGGCCACGCTGACGGCCGAAAAGGGTAAGCGCTTGAGCTATTCTTTTCTGACCGCCTTGACGACTGGATTGCTCGAAGAGTCGCGTATTCATGTAAGTGCCAAGAAGGAAAACGATTATCAGTTGAATTGGGCTTATCGGGACTTCCTCACACTGGCCGGCAAGCAATTCCCTTCCAGTATGAGCCTTGCTTTACAGGGAATAGAGAAGCCCATGAAGGCCTCGTTTAATTTTTCCCGTTGGGACACACAGCTGGATTACGAACCCCTGTCTGTGCCCAATCGCTACAAGCAAGTGGATGCGGCAGAGATTTTGAAGAACCTGTTGACGCTCTGATGGAAATCCAATGAAACATCCGAAACTCCTTCTGTTATTACTGTTGGCTGTTTGTTGCTGCCAACCCTCTTTGGCTCAAACCAATCGGAAGATTGAGGAGCTGAAGAGTCAGCGCGGACAGTTGCAGGAACAGATCAAGCAGTCCGAGTCCCTCTTGCTCTCCACCAACAAGGATGTGAAGAGCCAGTTGGGCGACTTGGCGCTTATCAACAGCCAGTTGGAGGAGCGGCGGAAGTTTATCAAAGCCATCGAGAGTGAAATGGCGGCACTGGATGCTGATATTCTCCGGCAAGAGAAACAGCTGAAGCAGTTGCAGGCCGACCTCAAGCAGAAGCAGGACAAGTATGCCCAGTCGGTGCGTTATCTGCGTAAAAGCCGCTCCATTGAAGATAAATTGATGTTTGTCTTTTCGGCCGAGAACTTTAACCAGATGTATCGTCGTTTGCGGTATGTTACCGAATATGCCGACTATCAGCGCTTGCAAGGCAACCAGTTGAAAGAAAAGCAGGCTCAGGTGGAGGCCAAGCGCAAAGAATTGTTGGCTGCGCGGGAAGAGAAAACCCAATTGCTGGCTCAGCGCGAAGAGGAACGCTCACGGATAGAGACGAAAGAGAAGCAGCAACGTGCCTTGGTCAACCAGTTGCAGAAGCGCCAGCGAAACCTGCAGGCAGAACTGAAGAAACAGCGCCAGCAATCACAACGCCTGAATGCGCAGATTGACAAGTTGATTGAGCAGGAGATTGCCGCTGCCAAACGTCGTGCTGCTGAAGAGGAACGCAAGCGTAAGGCCGTTGCACAAAAGGCTGCCGATAGCAAGAACAAAGGAGAAACCCAGTCGGAAGCGTCGGCCAAGAATCAAGGGAAGGATGTTCCCATGATGGCCGAGTACACGGGTAATCGTCAGTTGTCGGGCGTATTTGAAAAGAACAAAGGCCGCCTGCCTATGCCCATTACCGGTTCTTACGCCATTGTCAGCCGTTTCGGACAATATGCCGTTGCCGGATTGAAGAATGTGAAACTGGACAATAAGGGTATTGACATCAAGGGGCAGAAGGGGGCACAAGCCCGCTCCATTTTCGATGGTGAAGTGTCTGCCGTCTTCCAGTTTGGTGGCTATACCAATGTGTTGGTGCGCCACGGCAGTTACATTTCCGTTTATTGCAATCTATCTTCAGCTTCCGTCAAGCTGGGACAGAAGCTGAAGACTCACGACTCCATCGGTACAGTAGCTACTGACGCTTCGGGAAATACCATCCTGCATTTCCAGCTTCGTAAGGAAACCACCAAACTCAACCCTGAACAGTGGTTGGGAAGGTAAGGGAGTGAAGAACGAAGAGTGAAGAATGAAGAGTGAAGAATCCAATAGTATTGCTGTGGTTCTTTACTCTTCTATTATATACCATCGCTGTCCTGCAGCGCATTGTATAGGATTACTCTTCGTTTTTCACTCTTCGTTCACAGTTCGGCCCCATCAAGCAACTCCAAGTAAATCTTTATGGCATCCTCAATCTCGTCGATAAGGATGTACTCGTCCGCAGTGTGTGAACGGCTGCTCTTTCCCGGCCCCATTTTCAGTGAGGGGAATTTCATCAGTGCCTGATCGGAAAGCGTGGGCGAACCGAAGGGTTTCAATCCCATCTCCACCGCACGGGTTACCAATGGGTGGTCGAGGTGGATGCTCGACGAATTCAGGCGGAACGAACGTGCTTTTGCTTCACATCGGATGTGCTTGGTTATCTCCTTGAAGAGTTCTTCGTTGCTGTACAATTCGTTGCTGCGTATATCCACCACGAAACTGCACCGGTCAGGCACCACATTGTGCTGTGTGCCGGCGTTCACCTGAGTGACACTCATCTTTACAGGCCCCAACAGGGGTGAAACTTTCTCGAACCGATAGTCGCGGAACCAGACAATGTCATCCAACACCTTATATATGGCATTGTCTCCCTCCTCGCGTGCGGCGTGTCCGGCGCGTCCGTAGGCCGTCACGTCCAATACCATCAGGCCTTTTTCGGCCACCGCAGGTTGCATCTCAGTGGGTTCGCCTACAATGGCTACCGTGATGGGGGGCAACATGGGCAATACACTCTCTATGCCTCCCTTGCCCGATACCTCTTCTTCGCACGATGCCAGATAGATGATGTTGTACGTCTGTGGGCGCAGGCACAATTGGCGGAACACTTGCAACAGGCTCACCACACTGGCACCTGCATCGTTGCTGCCCAATCCGTAGATGCGTCCCTCTTCCACTACGGGCGTATGCGGATGGTGTTTCCATCCTGCCACGGGCTTCACCGTATCGATGTGTGAGTTCAGCAGCAGGGTAGGGCGCTTCGGGTCGAAACCAGGGCTGAGGCACCACACGTTGTTGCCTGAGCGGTAGGTCAGGATGCCTACGCCTTCGATGAAATTCTGTAACGCATCGGCTACAGCCTCTTCTTCGCGACTGACTGAAGGAATGATGATGAGCTGTTTCAGCAGGCCCACGGCCTCTGACAAGATATGTTCGTCCATAGTTCTTTTTATCCTTTTTCGTTTTGCGACGCGAAGATACTGCCATCTTTGCGAAGAACAAAGTTTTTCGGCCAAAAACACCAAAAATCATTTTCCCTTCCGAAAAAAGTGTCCAGAAATCATACAATTTGCACCTCTAAAAGTACGATTTAAACAATTTTAAGAAAATATATTTGGAAGATTTCGATACCTTTGTAAGACAAAACGGGTTACGAGTGAAGAGCTACGGGCCACAACTGAAAAGAAAAAATGAATATGCTACGGAGAGAAATCGGTTTGACACCTGCAAAAACTTGTCTGACTAAGGCGAAAACTTTAATCAACACTGCTGATTATATAATCACCACTGCTGATTACATGATTAGCACTGCTGATTATGTGATTAGTACTGCTGATTAAAGTTCTGACTAAAGGCAAAACGGAAAAAGAGCAAGGCAAACCAACTTTTCTCTTAGGCAAAACCAAAAGAGAGTGAAGCAATAGAAAAAAAGGACTTTAAAACATACCAAATTTATGAAAGATTATTTGAAAAACCTCTTCGCCGCACGCGGTGCGGCCTTTTGGCTCAATCTGTTGGGCCTCAGTCTGGCATTCGTCATCTTCTACGTGTTGATGGCAGAAGTGATGTGGCACGTCACCTACGACCGCTTCCATAAGGATGCGGACAGGGTATGTCAGGTGTTTTACGAGGATCCCTCCCTTGACGAGTGGGAAAAACAATTTCCTGAGTTGATGAAGGATGGAAAGAAACATTTCTCCGCTGAATTTGCCGAGGAGATACGCCGTTCAACACAGGACTTTGAAGCCTCGGTTGTTGTAGCCAACGGGTATTATTACGGATTGAGACCTACAGACGCAGGGGAAGTGGTTGATTCCATCGAGACACCGTTTGTTGAGGCCACGGAAGGCTTGTTCAAGGTCTTTACTTTTGACCTGATAGAAGGGGATACGGCCGCTATTCACGACCCAGGCAAAGTTTTCATCTCATTGAGCCTTGCCAAGAAACTCTTTGGAGAGGCTGGTCCTTACGTGGGTCGCCGTTGTGGTGAAATGGGTAAGTGGGATGCCTACGTGGGAGGTATCTATCGCGACTTCCCGACAAACTCCCAACTGGACAATGTGATATATCGTAGCTTCAGCCGTGAGCGATGGGACAGGTTCATGGGAAACCGTACCAACTGGGATGTCAACCTTTTCGTGAAGTTGCGCGAAGGGGTGGATGGTGAAACCCTCTCCGAGAACTTGCGGACTAACAGCATCATGCTTCGCAACGAGGCCTCCCGTTTCACCTTCCTTCCCATTCACGAAATCTATTTTGCCGACATTGATGAGAAAACGCATTTGGGTGAGACCTTCCGCAGGCATGGTGGTGACTATGGGATTGTGACACTACTGGCGTTGGTGGCCCTGCTTGTTGTCGTGGTGGGAGGCATCAATTACGTTAATTTCTCTATGGCCATGGTGCCCTATCAGATAAAGAACATCAATGTGCGGCGCGTGTTTGGCGAAAAGGCCTCGAGCATCCGCTGGCGTCTGATGAGTCAGGCTTTGCTGAATGTGGCACTGGCCTTGTTGATGGCTTATGCCCTGCTGGTCATCATCATTCAAAACGGTTTGGTGGACGAGTGGCTGAAGTGTGACCTCTCCTTCGGGCACAATGGCGCGGTGATAGGTATGACCGCAGTGCTGGCCCTGCTGGTGCCCATCGTGGCAGGCGGTTATCCTGCCTGGTACGTCACATCGCGCAAGCCAGCGCTGGTTATCAATGGCAGTTTTGCCCTTTCGCCTACAGGGCGCTCTCTCCGACGGGGATTGATAGGCTTCCAGTTTGCCGTGTCGATGGTGGCGGTACTGATGGTACTGCTCGTCCTGAGCCAGAACCACTATGTGCGCACAGCTCCCGTTGGGTATGCACGCGACTCGGTGATGTATGTGTTGGTGAAAGAATTCTGGAAGATGGATATGGAGGCTTACTACAATCCCTTGACCGACCTGATGAGGGGCCATCCGGCCGTGAAAGAGGTGTCGTGGGCAAATTATCGCTTGGGCGAGGATAACAATAGCAATTGGGGAGCCATTTACAATGGAAATCCGGTGAGAGTCAAAGGCTTCCCAGTAAATCACAATTTCCTTACGGCTATGGGTATCAAGGTGACCGAAGGACGCAACTTCCGCCCTGAAGACGTAGGGAAGACCTACATGATTTGCAACGAGACGGCACGCAAAATGTATGGTTTGAAACTGAATACCAATCTTTGGGGTGATATTATTGGTTTTTGCGAGGACATCAAGTATGGTTCGTTCAAGAAAACCGTTGAACCTATGGCCTTTGTTGTCGGACAAGGGAGGGGTGGCCACTGTGTGCTCCGTCTGACATCGCCCGACAAGGTGGCCGACGTGAGCCGCTATGTGGACGAAGCATTTGCCAAAGTGAGCAACGGAGCCTTTGAATGGGAAATCTCCACCTGTAGCGACATTGCCGATGTGGCTTATGCTGACGAGATGAAGCAACTCAAACTCCTGGTGCTCGTCTCCATCATCTCCCTCCTTATCCCCCTTATCGGAGTCTTCGGCCTCGTCCTCTTCGAGACACGGGCCAAGCGCAAGGAGATTGGCATCCGCAAAGTGTTCGGTGCAACCACACGCGGTATCCTCGTGATGTTCAACGTTCAGTACCTGCGCACACTTGTGGTGTGCTTCATCGTGGCTGCACCTCTTGCTTATGAACTCTACATGCGTTGGGTTGAGTCGTTCGCCTATCGCACACCGATGCACTGGTGGCTCTTCGGCGTGGCCTTCCTTATTGTGGCGCTCGTCGTCTGTCTCACCGTCACCATCCAAAGCTGGCGTGCGGCAAAGGAGCGCCCGGTGGAGACGATAATGAAGTGAGGAATCCCTCCCCGGCTCTCCCTGTTGCGTGCTTTTTTAGTGAATCGGATAGATTTCTGCGTGAAAAGTGCGGTTTATAGACGGCAAATTCGTACCTTCGCACCAATTATATATAATAAGGTATATTGGTATGAATTCATTTGAGTTTGAAGCCCTCAAAGCAGAGTTGGCACGAAACATTCTGAACAGTAAGAATCCTGAGGTGATAGAGCGTGTGCGCCGCAGCTATGAAGAGGCGTTGGAGTGCACGTCAGAACCTCCGTGTCGCTATACGTTGGAAGAAGTGAAGAACCGCTTGCGTGCCACGGAAGCCGATGCTATAGCTGGAAGAGGGTTGAGTGAAGAAGAAGCAGACAGGTTAATTGATGCAATGATATGAAACTGAAATGGAATCCTGGTGCTATCGATGATCAACGTGCGATAGTCGATTATTGCAAGAAGCAGTTTGGGGTTATTGTGTCAATTGAAGTGAGAGAAAAGATTAGACGTTCTGCAAAATTGTTAAAATCCCATCCTCAATTGGGACGGGTCGAACCTTTGCTCGTAGGATGTACGTCCTTGGAATACCGTTCGTTGGTGGTGGACAAAGTGACGAAGATTATCTATACGGTTCATCGGGAGTATGTGTATATCCATCTGTTGTGGGATGTCAGACGTGACGAAGACTTCCTGCCTCAGGCAACCATGCGTCGCTATCAGGACTTTGAATCGGAACCGATATGGGCCAGCGAACCTCCAATTGAATATGGAAAACCTGAAGATTTGGGTGAATAATTGCAAATAAAACTGTATCTTTGCAAACGATTTAAGAAAACAAGCAAAACTATATACGTATGGGAAATCATCATTTTGCCGTCTTGGTACACAAGCAGGCTGACAAGTACGAGAACCGTGAAGCCCTGAGATACAGGGATTATGATGTCAATCAGTGGAAGTCTGTGACGTGGCGCGAGGTGAGCAACACCGTGCACTTGGCCGCCAATGCCTTGGTGACGTTGGGTGTGAAGGAAGAGGAGAACATCGGTATCTTTTCACAAAACAAGCCCGAATGTCTGTATGCCGACTTTGCCGGACATGCCAATCGGGCAGTCTCTATTCCTCTTTATGCCACCAGTTCGGCAGCTCAGGCACAATACATCATCGACGATGCACAAATCCGCTTCCTCTTTGTGGGCGAACAGTATCAGTACGATACGGCCTTCAGTGTGTTGGGCATCTGTCCGTCGTTGGAGAAACTGATTCTCTTTGACCGCAAGATTCAGAAACACGAGCGCGACACGACCAGTATCTATTTCGACGAGTTCCTGCAGATGGGCGAGGGATTGCCCCATGCAGCCGTGGTGGCAGAGCGCACCGGACGTGCTTCGATGGACGATTTGGCCAATATCCTCTATACCAGTGGTACTACGGGTGAGCCGAAGGGCGTGTTGCTTCACCATTCGACCTATGAAGAGATTATCCGCATCCACGACATCCGCCTGACGGAGATGACGGACAAGGATGTGTCGATGAGTTTCCTGCCGTTGACCCACGTGTTCGAGCGTGCATGGACCTACTACTGCCTGCACAAGGGAGTGGTGGTGTGTCTCAACCTGAAACCTGCAGAGATTGCTTCGACCATCAAGGAGGTGCGCCCCACGCTGATGTGTAGTGTGCCCCGTTTTTGGGAAAAGGTGTATGCAGGGGTGAACGAGAAGATTGCCTCCGAAAAGGGTATCAAGAAGAGCCTGATGCTGGATGCTATTCGTGTGGGAAAGACTCACAACCTCGACTACGTGCGTTTGGGCAAACGTCCGCCGCTGATGCTCCACTTGAAGTACAAATTCTATGAGAAGACCATCTATGCCCTGTTGAAGAAGACCATCGGTATTGAGAACGGCAACTTCTTCCCTGTGGCCGGTGCTGCTGTGCCCGACGAAATCTGTGAGTTCGTACATGCCGTGGGTATCAACATGATTGTGGGCTACGGACTTACCGAATCGTGCGCCACGGTGTCATGCTTTGTCAATCCAGGGTTTGAGATAGGCTCTGTGGGAACAATCATGCCCGATGTGCAGGTCAAGATTGGCGAGAACGACGAAATCCTGCTCCGTGGAAAGACCATCACCAAAGGCTATTACAAGAAAGCCGAAGCTACGGCCGAAGCCATTGACAAGGAGGGGTGGTTCCACACGGGCGATGCCGGATACATCAAGGACAACCAGCTCTTCTTGACCGAGCGTATTAAAGACCTCTTCAAGACATCGAACGGAAAATATGTCTCACCGCAGGCATTGGAAACGAAACTTTCTGTAGATAGATACATCGATCAGATTGCCATCATTGCCGACCAGCGCAAGTTCGTTTCGGCCCTTATCATTCCGCAATACGACTTGTTGAAGGCTTTTGCCGATGAGAACGGCATCAGCTACGCATCGTTGGAAGAGCTGCTCCAGCACCCTCGTATCATCAGCATGATGAAGGAGCGCATCGACACGTTGCAACAGCAGTTTGCCCATTACGAGCAGGTGAAACGCTTCACCCTTCTGCCTGAACCTTTCAGCATGGCACGTGGCGAACTCACCAACACATTGAAGATAAAGCGTTCGGCATTGAACAAAAACTATGCTGAAGTGATTGATAAGATGTACGAAGAAAAAAAATAAGGAGTTAGAGGAGTTAAAGGGAGTTATCGGCCTTTAACTCCTTCTAAAAAACAAGTAACTGTGTTAACGACCCTAATTATCCTTGCCCTATCCGTGATAGGTTTTGTGAGCGGAAAGCTCCGCTCAGACATTGTAGCACTGATTGCCTTGGTGCTACTTTTAGTATTCAACATCCTTACTCCTGCCGAGGCGCTGTCGGGCTTCTCCAACTCCACGGTCATTATGATGGTGGGGCTGTTTGTCGTAGGTGGTGCCATCTTTCAGACCGGGTTGGCCAAGATTATAGGAGGAAGTCTGCTGAAGTTAGCAGGAAAGAGTGAACTCCGCTTGTTTATCCTGGTAGTGTTGGGGACATCTGCCATAGGCGGTTTTGTGAGCAATACGGGTACGGTGGCCCTGATGCTTCCCATTGTGGTGAGTATGGCTGCCGGAGCAGGTGCCAATGTGCGTCGTCTGTTGATGCCCTTGGCCTTTGCCAGTAGTATGGGTGGTATGATGACCCTTATCGGTACGCCGCCGAACCTGGTGATACAGGATGCACTGACTTCGGCCGGATACGAGCCGTTGAAGTTCTTCTCCTTCACACCCGTGGGATTGGTTTGCATTGCTGTGGGCATGTTGGTGCTGTTGCCGCTCACCAAATGGTTCCTTTCAGAGAAGAAGGACAAGGAGAAACGGGGGCGCAAGAGCAAGTCGTTGGGCGAATTGGTGGACGAATACCAGTTGGCCTCGAATTTGAGCCGTTTGCAGGTGAAGGCCGCTTCTCCCTTGGTGGGGAAGACGGCTGCCGAACTGGATGTACATCGCCGCTACGGAGTGACCATCTTTGAAATACGTCGCGAAAGTCAGAGCAGACACCGCAAACTGATGAAGAGCGTGACACAAAGTCTGGCCGACCCATCCACCCCCTTGGAGGCCGATGACATCCTTTACCTGATGGGGGCACGCGAAAAGGCGGCTCACTTTGCCTCCGACTACCAGTTGGAACTGATGGACGACAGTCAATTGACGGCTGAAGGCGGGCGTAGTGTGCTCGACTTCTACGACATCGGTATGGCCGAAATCGTGCTCATGCCTTCCAGCAAACTCATAGGAGCCACGCTGATAGACTATAACTTCAGGCAGAAGTACAATATGAACGTGGTGGGTATCCGCCGCAAGGGAGAATATATGATACATGGATTGAAGGATGTGCGTATGCATTCGGGTGACGTATTGTTGGTACAGGGGACATGGACCAATATTGCCACTTTGACCAATGAGGACGAAGACTGGGTGGTGTTGGGACAACCTTTGGCTGAAGCCGCCAAGGTGACGCTCGACTACAAGGCTCCTTTAGCCGCGCTTATCATGGTAGGTATGATTGCCATGATGATGTTTGACTTCATCCCCGTTGCCCCCGTCACGGCCGTGATGATTGCCGGCCTGCTGATGGTGCTCACCGGTTGTTTCCGCAATGTGGAGGCCGCCTACAAGACCATCAATTGGGAGAGCATCGTGCTCATTGCCGCCATGATGCCCATGTCCTTGGCTTTGGAGAAGACGGGTGTCAGCGAATACATCTCCAACAGCCTGGTAAGCGGTCTTGGAGGATTTGGCCCTACAGCTCTGTTGGCCGGAATCTATTTCACCACATCGTTGATGACCATGTTCATCAGCAACACCGCCACCGCTGTCCTTATGGCTCCCATTGCCATGGCTTCGGCCGTGCAGGTGGGTGTCAGTCCCTATCCGTTCCTGTTTGCTGTTACTGTAGCCGCCAGCATGTGTTTCGCCTCGCCTTTCAGCACACCGCCTAACGCTCTGGTGATGCCTGCCGGACAATATACCTTCATGGACTATGTCAAAGTGGGTCTGCCCTTACAACTCATTATGGCAGTGGTGATGATATTGGTACTCCCGTTGCTGTTCCCCTATTGATTGGGTGACGAGCTGCGAGCTATAAGCGATGAGCTACAAGTTGAAGGTGTGTCGAAATGTAGCCATTCCAGATTTTAGGCGCGGATTACGCGGATTTCGCGGATAAATTATACTCTTTATTCGCTTTTCAGCTCATCGACAACCTCTTTTGATGATTTATCTAAGGTATGGTCGGGTATATATTTTAAATATAAATCCGTGTAATCCGTGTAATCCGCGCCTAATTTTATTTTTGACACACCTTCTTGCTTGTAGCTCATCTTTTTTCTTTTTTATTCATTTCCACTCAATGCGGAAGCGTGTCAGGCCGTCGGGCCAGGTGCGGAGGGAGAAGGTGCAGCCGTGTTTCAGCAACACCTCGCGGGTGAAGATGAGGCCGATGCCCTGCCCATCGGGTTTGGTGGAGAAGAAGGGAGTGAAGAGCTTCTGCTCCGTTTCTCGGCTGATGCCCCGTCCGTTATCGGCTATCTCAATGGCGATGTAGGGCGACGACGCGGTGGTGAGGACGATTTCTCCTTCATCGTGTCCGATACTTTCGACCGCATTCTTTATGATGTTCTGCAGCACTTGTGCAAAGAGCGGTGTGTCAATCTTCACCGGCAGCGGGTCAGGACAGAGCTGCAGGCTGAGGCGGATGCCTTGTGGCAGGCAAAGTCCCTCTAAGATGCAGAGATTGTTCCTTACCAATGTGTTCAAGTCAACCTCCTGCAGTTGTGGCTCGGGAATCTTCACCA
The DNA here is from genome assembly GCA_017521285.1 of Bacteroidaceae bacterium. Classification (GTDB taxonomy): domain Bacteria; phylum Bacteroidota; class Bacteroidia; order Bacteroidales; family Bacteroidaceae; genus Phocaeicola_A. The sequence goes on from JAFXDG010000122.1 coordinate 41,325, forward strand.
CGTCAGCAAAGCGGGTGATGAAGTTGCTCATGCTGTAGCAGCGCTCCACGCAGACGGCCATCACTTCGTTCAGCTCTGCCGTGTCATCCATTTCGGCCAAAGCCTGATTTACGGAGTCGAGGGTGGAGGCGATGCCGGCCACGCTGTTGTTCACCTCGTGGGCTATCATGCGGATGACTTTCTCGTAGGCTTTCTTCTCGGCCTTCATCACTTCATCGGTCAGACTCTCAATCAGGATGAACGGGTGGGGGAATCCCCGATCGACGAATGACAGGTGCGACAGGCGATAGACCATCGAATCGTTCAGCCGTACTGTGCGTGTCTCGCCCCGTGGGATAGCTGCAATCTCGACAGACAGTGGTGTCTCTATTTCCTTGAATTGTTTTCCCTTTATTTCCCCTACCGATGTCAGCCCCATGAAGCGCAGGGCGGCCGGATTCATGTCGGTGATGTGACTGTCGAAGTCCTGCAATACCACTCCCATGGGCGACACACTGATGAGCAAGTCCAGAAAATGGTTCTGCTCCCTCACGCGCAACCGTTCGTTCTTCAGTTGTTCCAACATGCGGTTAAAGGTGTCGATTATTTGGTCCGTTTCCCGTTGTCCCACGGGTTTCAGCCGGCTGCCGAAATCCTGTTCGCGCAGCAAGTCCAATCCGCCTGTCAGTATATAGATAGGTTTCACCACCTTTTGGTAGAAGTAGTACAGGCCCACTAATGTGACGGCCACCGTGGCTTCGGCCACATAGAACAGTATGCCCCGCTCATCTACTGACAGCAGACCCAGCAGGAGGGCAATGACAATCAGCAGCGTTGCCAACAGGATGAACATTCGTTTGAAGGAAAACATATTTTTTGTTTTTATTTTAGGAGTGATAGTCGTGTAGGAGTGACGCTTCGCTTAGGAGTATAGACGATAGTCTTGCTTTCATTATAGCAGAAGTATTGTCTACACTCCTCTACTTCTGCCTCCTACACTCCTAAAACTCAATTCCATATTTCTCTAATCTCCGATAGAGTGCTCCACGGCTGATGCCCAGTTCCACGGCTACGAGCGAGAGGTTGCCTCGGTAGCGGCTGATAGCTTGCAGGATGGCCTGTTTCTCTATTTCGTCCAGTGTCAGTCCTTCGGTGACAGGTGGAGTGGTTGTTTGGGGCGCTTCCGATTGGCCTGATAGAGAGTGCATGGCCTTGAAATCATCGGCCGTCAGTTCCTCGTTGCCACTCACCAACAGGGTACGTTCCACCAAGTTTTTCAGTTCGCGTATGTTCCCGGGGTAGGGCAGTGTCCGCAGGTACTGCATCGCTTCGGGGGTGACGCTTACCGGTGGCAGTCCGTTCAGCTGGCATTGTTGGTCGATGAAGTGGCGCACCAACAAGGGAATGTCATCGCGTCGTTCGCGCAAGGCTGGCAGGTGTACCGTGATGAGGTTGATGCGGTAGAAGAGGTCTTCGCGGAAAGTTCCCTCGCGCACCATCTGTGGCAGGTCGGCATTGGTGGCGCTCACCACGCGGATGTCCGTCTTGCGCGGTGTGCTCTCGCCTAACCGTTCGAAGGTCTGTTCCTGTAGCACGCGCAGCATCTTCACTTGGCAACTCAGGTCCAGTTCGCCTATTTCGTCCAGAAAGATGGTGCCTTTGTCCGCCATTTCGAAGCGTCCTGCCCGGTCGTTCACAGCACCGGTGAAGGCTCCTTTCTTGTGTCCGAACATTTCACTCTCGAATAGCGATTGCGAGATACCGCCCAAGTTCACCTTTACGAATGGCTTTCCCCGTCGCGGACTGTTGCGGTGTATAGCTTCTGCTATCAGTTCCTTGCCTGTTCCGCTCTCGCCCGTGATGAGCACCGAAGCATTGGTGTGGGCAATGCGCTTTGCCACCTCCAGCACCCTCAGCAGTCCCTCGCTGCGGCCGATGATGTGGCTACGGTCAAACTCTCCGTCATCCGCATTCGTTGTATTGTCAGAGGTCTTTCCGGCGGTCAGTTCGAGCGCTGTTTCGATGCGTTGCATCAGTGCCACGTTGTTCCACGGTTTGGTGACGAAGTCGAATGCGCCCGCCTGCATCCCCTTTACAGCCAGCTGGATGCTTCCCCACGCTGTCATCAGGATGACTGGCACTTGCGGGCAGAAGAGTTTTACCTGACGGAGCAGTGTTAACCCCTCCTCCCCGTCGGTAGCGAGCGAGAAGTTCATGTCCATCAGCATCAGTCGGGGCGCAGTCTTCCTTATCACCTCCAGTGCTTCCTTGGGAGTGCCCACGGCCGTCACCTCGTGTCCCGCCCGCTTCAGCATGAAGCCCAGCGACGAGCGTATGCTCTGATCATCGTCTATTATCAGTATCATGGAACTTTTTTGTCACCCGAACAAATCGGCATGTGTGCCTGTGTCGGTTAAAATTAAAATCAGTTCTGTTTCCCGTTGTTCCCAAATCAGTAACCAGTCCGGTTGGATATGGCATTCCCAAAGTCCTTTCCACTCGCCGCTAAGTTTATGTGGCCTGTACTGTTCCGGTAAACTCCCGGTCTCTGCCAAAATCGAAACCACTTGCTCAAACAACAGTTTGTTATAGCCTCTTTTCAAGCACTTCTTATAAGAACGCTTGAACTGATTAGAGAAAAGAATATCGTATTTCATGCCTCTAATTCAGACATTAGTTCAGCTATGCTGCCGACCCGTGTTACTTGTCCGTTTTTCACCTCTTCGATGGCTCGTGAAAGAGTTCCTTTGCGTGTCGCCGCTTTACGTGTCGTCGTAGTTCGGACTATAGACACACCTTTCAGATTATTTAATATTTTGCGTAATCCGGGTAGCAGACTTCTGTCTTCAATATTCAATACTATCTGTGTCATCTCTTTTTGGATTATAATGAAACTGATTTTCTCCTGCAAAAGTATCTTATCTTCTTCATATTTCCAAACAAATGGCAGGAAAAGATGCTTTTACCTCCCCTTCACTATCGCTTCAAAGTCGGCATCGATGCCCGTCTGCTTGTCGAAGTCCCAAAGGGTGAGGCTGCGGAGCTGGTAGTAGTAGTACCAGTAGTAGAACAGTTCGGTGATGTGCTTCTGTCGCGCCTCGTCCTTGCTCACTTGCGCGTCGTTGAGGTCGAGGGTGCTGATGCGGCCGATGAGAAATGTCTCCACGTTGGTGTGGTAGCGGCGTTGGGCGATGCGGTCGGCCTCGCGGGCAATGTCGAGTTGGGCGCGCTGGTTGTTGTACTGCTCCACGAGGATGAAGAGGTTCTGGTTGAAGTTCATGCTCTCCTGCCGGAGGCGGCTGGCTGTCACCTCGCGGTTGCTTTCGGCCACCTTCACCTGTCCGCGGCGCTTGCCCCAATCGACGAGCGGGATGTGGAAGCCCACCTCCACTACCTGGTTGTCCAACAAGTGGTCGTAGGCTCCATCCATCGTGCGGTCGGTGCCCGTGTAGCCCACCTGTGCAAAGAGGGTTATCTGCCGGCGGTTGCCCCGTGCCTTGGCCACCTGATAGTCGGCTTCAAGTTGTCGGCGGCGGATGTTGTGGACGAAGGAGTTGTTCTCCAACGCCTTCTGCAACACCTGGCTATACTCCAGCAGTGTGCCGGGAATGGTGTCGGGCAGCACCGGCTCCAGTTCCTCCTGCTCGTTCCATCCGAGGAAGGAGCGGAGTTTGAACATGTGGCTCTTCATGCTGCTTTCGTTCTCGGTGAGGGCCGATTGGGCGTTCAGCACATTCAGTTCCAGTTGCAGCAGGTCGTTCTCGCTTATCTGCCCCATGCGGCGTTTGGCCTTGGCCACCTCGTGCAGCTTGCGGGCATTGTCAAGGTTTTGGCGGGCGATGCTCACATTCTCGCGTGCAAGGAGGAGGTTGAAGAAGTAGTTGATGGTGCTCATCGTCACCTCCTCGGTGGCACTGAGGAAGGCCGCCTTGGCCTCAGCGTAGCGCACGGGTTCGATGCGGCGGTCCCACTTCACGCTGTTCACGCCGAAGATGGGTTGGCTCAGTTGCAGTGCCACGGGCACCGACATGTAGCGCTCCGTGCGGTCGCCTGTCAGCTGTTTCATGTAGTCGAGCGATGTTTGTAGGGAGAGCGTTCCGCCCGTAGGCCAGATCTTCTGGTTGATGGCCAGTGCGCCGTTCATGCCCAAGTAGTTGTTGCGCACGAAGGTGTAGGAGCCGTCCTCCTGCTGATACGAGTTGTAGCGCTTGTTGTAGTTGGGCAGCGAGGCCGACAGGCTCATCTCCGGCAACAGGTCGGCGCGGTGGGTGCGGTATTCCCAGTAGGCCGTCTTCAGTTCGTTCAGTGCCACGGCTGCATCCACGCTCTGTGTGCGTGCCGTCAGGATGGCCTCTTCAAGAGTGATGGGGCGTGGTTGGGACGCGTCTCCTTGTGCCCGTCCTGTCAATGCCGTGCAGGCGAGCAGGAAGCAGAGGAAGAAGAAGACCCTCCCCCTTACCCCTCCCTCTATGGAGGGGAGTAGAATGTTTCGACTGTGATGATGCTTTTTGTTCATAATATAATAAGTGTGGGAATAATATACTTCTTGACGGCCTCTGTCCTCATCCGAACGAGCGAAGAAATAAAAGTATTTAGTAAGATGATTGTGTTTACAGATTCTTCACTGCGTTCAGACGAGTTTTTGAGGAAATGACAGAGACCGTCGGCATTTTGATACAACCTCGTTGGATGGTGTTCACTCCCCTCCATAGAGGGAGGGGTAGGGGGAGGGTCCGCAAGGTCCGCCTTTATTCCACCTGTCTTCCGTCAAAGAAGCGGATGGTGCGCGAGGTGGTGCGTGCCTGCTCCTCGTTGTGGGTCACCATCACGATGGTGCGGCCGTCTTCGCGGTTCAGTTGGCGTAGCAGGTCCATCACTTCGGCACCCATCTTTGAATCGAGGTTACCCGTCGGCTCGTCGGCCAGAATGATGTCCGGATTGCCGATGAGGGCACGGGCGATGGCCACGCGCTGGCACTGTCCGCCGGACAGTTGCATGGGCATGTGGCGCATGCGGTGGCTCAGTCCCACGCGCTCAAGCACCTCCTTGGCCAGCCGTGTGCGTTCGCCCGCCGACACGTTGCGGTAGAGCAAGGGCAGCTCCACATTGTCGATGACATTCAGCGAGTTTACCAGGTGGAACGATTGGAAGATGAATCCCAACCGCTGGTTGCGGAACTCGGCCAGCTCCTTGTCCTTCAGTGTCATGGCCTCGGTGCCACACAGTTCGATGGTGCCGCTTGTAGCTTTGTCCAGCAAGCCGATGATGTTGAGCAGCGTGGATTTGCCACATCCCGAAGGCCCCATGATGCTGAGGAATTCGCCTTTCTCTACTTCCAGATTCACGTTTTCCAGTGCCTGGGTTTCTATCTCGTTGGTGCGGTATATCTTGTTGATACCGGTAAGTTTGATGATTGACATATTATTTTAGGTTTTGAAAATTATTATTTAGTAGTGATAGGAGTGTAGGAGTGACGCTTCGCTTAGAAGTGTAGACGAATGTTTTGCAATACTATTGTCTTCACTCCTCTACTCCTGCTTCCTACACTCCTTTTATTTCTTACTCATCCCTCAGCGCCTCCGCCGGCAAGTCTTTGGATGCCTGTTTCACGGGGAACCACGTGCCGAGCAGGGCAATCAGCACCATCAGGATGTAGATGAGTGCATCGGTGGCGAGGGTGAGCCACGTTTTGCTGTCCTGCCAATAGTGGGCGGTGAGGTCGATGACGCTCCACTCCAATCCGTGGATGTAGTGGATGATGAGCGGTTGGGCAATGAGGAAGCCGATGATGACCAGCATCCATGCCTCCGTCATAAACTGGCGGGTGATGGTGGCCTGCGAGGCTCCGATGCTGCGCATCAGCCCAATATCCTGACGGCGTGCCCGACAGCGCACCCAGAACGTTCCCGTCATGCCGAGGAAGACACAGAGCAGCACGAAGAAGAGCATCACGGCGGTGTAGCGCAAGTGGTTATAGATACCGATGATGTCGTTATACCAGTTGAGGCTTTCTTCGAAGCTCTCGATGCCTTGAATCACCGTGGGGGTGTTGGCAAAGCGGGGAGCAATCTCGTTCATTACCTTCTCTTCGAAGGCATTGCCATCCACTCCCTCCTTCAGGCGGTAGATGATGAAGTGGTCAAACGGGTTTTGTCCTTTCATCTTTGTGTCGATGGTGAATATTGAAGGGTAGCCAACCTGAAAGTCGGTACGCTTGAAGTTTTGATAGACACCCACAATCTCCTGCAGGTCTTTTCCACTTGGATTATGGACTTTTCCGATACCCTTTCCCACCACATCGATAGTGCCGAACATATATCTGGCAAATGAGGCGGAGACAATCACCTTCCTGCCTTCGTGGATGCGTTCGGGTAGTTGCATCAGTTCGCCGGTGTGGGCGTCGGTCAGGCCGTATGCCTTGATGAAGTCCGTGCCATCAGCAAGGTAGGTGCGGTATCGCACTGTTCTTAAAGGAGTGAACGTACTGTCTTCCGGATACATAGCTAATGCCGTCTGTGAGGCCGAACCGGGGAAAGAGTTTTGGTTGATTACGGCCACGGCCTCTACCTCGGGGCATCCTTTGATGACCAGCAGCAGTTGGTTGAAGTTGGCGTGGAAGATAGAGTCTTTGGCCTTGTCTTCCTTCACATCGTATCTGAACATGTGTGCTTCGTACTCTTTCAGTTGCAAAACGTAAGCATTTTCTTTCTCATATCCATCGGGCAGGGCGTAGTCGGCCAAGCCTCTTACCACCTCCACCGAAGTGGTGAAGATGAAGAAGGTGATGACGGTCAGTTCCAGCAGAATCCAGCCGTTTTGTCGCCGCTGGTTCCACAGTTGTTTGAAAATCATTTTTATCATATTGGGAAATGTTTTTATTGTTTCTTTATTGTTTCTTATTACTCTTACGCTCTCTTGCTTTTACGGTCTCTTGTCATCCTGAACATAGTGAAGGATCTGGTAGCGTGTGCTGACGGTCTCCTTTCATTTCTTTTGCTGACGTTTTCAGATCCTTCACTGCGTTCAGGATGACAGAGACGGCATATAGGATGACAGAAAGGTTTCATAATTTGCTATGTAATGATTCTATGATTGAATGCCGAAGCGCCCACACGGTGGGGATGAGTGCTGAGATGACATTCAGCAGCAGGCAAACTCCGAATGCCGATCCGATGACCCACGGATTCAATAGCATTTCGGCTGTGATGCGTGGATTGCTTCCAGCGAAGGAGTAGAGACCGATGTCATCGAACAGACCGAGAATCCATTGGCTGCATGTGGCGATAATCAGGTAAGCAATGAGCAGTCCCACGATGCCACCGGCCACGGTGAGTGCCAGGTTTTCGCCCAACACCTGTTTGATGATGGCAAGATTGGAGGCTCCGTATGCCTTGCGTACGCCAATCTCCACTTGTCGTTGCTCCATGCGCGAGGAAATCATGCCGCTCAAGTTCAAGGCCGGGATAAAGATAATGGCAAGCAACAAGTAGAGCAAGTCCAAGACGATTTCTTTGGTGTTCGTCTCTGCCTGGCCTTGATAAAGGCTAATCCAATGTTCCTTAGGTTGGTTCCATAGATTGTGCTTCCATTCGGTGTTGTCTGCATCAAATTTGCGGATGGCCTCTTTCACCTCCTGTTTCAGCAAATCATTGTCGGCTCTTGAAGTAGATAGCAGATGAATAGCAAACATTCCGACCAAATGTTTCCTGTTATCCATTTCGTCCTCATAGAGTGGACTCAGTGTGGCGGGAATCCAGATGCCTGCATAGGAGTCGGGGGCGGCTACTGAACTGTTTTCAACCACACCAGCAACCTTGAATTCCTGATTATTGTAGGTCAGACGTTCGCCCACGGCTTCCGTCGTACCGAAGAGTTGCAGGGCAATCTCCTCTTGAATCACGGCTACCGGTTGTTTGGCATCCACATCTGCCTTGGTGAACGGTTTGCCTGCCAAGAAGCGGAAGGTGAATACCCGCCAAAAACCTTCGTTGACATTTTGCACAATGGTCTTTAATGAATTGCTTTCACCGGATTTACTGATTTCTTTGGGTGAAAGCCCCCATTGGTGTGCTGATACCGAAATGGCCTCCAGATGAGGTAATCCCTCCAATACTTTTGAGAGATAAGGCGAGCAACATCCTTGGCTGCTGTTTCCCTTTTCGGAGTTTGCTTCCATTACTTTTATCACCAGCGTCCTCCCCCGGTTCTCCTCGGGATAGATGGGTGCGAACTTGATGTAGTGGACGATGAAGAGTATCATCGTCAGCGCGATGGCCAGTCCTGTGCCAATCACGTAGATGGAGGTGAAGAGCTTGTTCTGCTTCACCAAGTTCCATGCTTGTCTGAAATAGATTTTGAACATAAAAGTATTATTTGTCGGACCCACCCTAACCCTCCCTGTGAGGGAGGGAACTCAGATAGAATCCGTTGTTTATTTATAGTGTTTTCTATTTAATCCCCTCCCTCACAGGGAGGGTCAGGGAGGGTCTTCAGGGGGGGCGTTATTACCTTTCCACTTTCAGTTTCTCATACTCCTTCCAGCGTGCCATGTCGCTGATGACGACCTGTTCGCCGGGGTTAAGCCCTTCGACGACCTCCACATACCGGTAGCTGCTTTCGCCCAGTCGGACGGTGCGGCGGTTGAGCGTCTGTCCGTCGGACGAAAGGACGAAGAGCTGCGTCTGTCCGCTGCCGAGGTAGTACGAGCCGTTGGCAATGCGCAGGGCGTTGTCCTTCACGCTGCCCACCACATGCACGTCGGCATTCAGTCCCGAGCGCAGGCGGCGGTGGCGTGGGTCGAGCGGATGCACCACAAAACTGATGATGCCATCCTTCGACAGGGGCGTGATGCTCGTCACCCGTCCCTCCAGTTCGTCCGTGCCGATGCGGATGACGGCTTTGGCTCCCACCCGCACACGGTCGGCGTAGGCATCGGCCATCTCTACTTCCAGCTTGAAGTTCGAGAGGTCGGAGAGCGTGGCCACCTGACTGCCCTGCGACACCCGTGTGCCTATCTGGCTATTTATGTAGGTGAGGATGCCCGCCCGTGGTGCGCGTATCTGTGCGTCCTCCAGTGTGCGGCGTGTCTCGGCCAGGTTTTTCCGGAAGATTTCCAGTTCCAAATTCTTCACCTTCAGGTCGGCCTCGCGCACCTGTTGCTCGTTGGTGTACTGCTGGCGCAGTTGCTCCAGCTCCAGACAGCCTGTGTTGTAGGCCAGTTCAGCCTGACGCACCTTGTCGGTGGTGCCCGAACCAAGGCTGTCGAGGTAACGCTCGTTGCGCAGCTCCACCTCCAGGCGGTTCAGCTTCATTTCGCTCACACGGATGTTCATCTGCAGGTCGCTCAGCCGCGTCAGGTTGTTCAGCCGCAGCTGCTCCAGCTGGTAGCATTTCATCTGCTCCTCGTCCAACAGTTTGCGGTAGCTGGTCTCGGTGCTCTGCAGGTCGAGCCGCAGGATGGGGGTACCGGCCGCCACGCTGTCGCCCTCTTTGCAATAGACCTCCACGATGCGCGATGTGATGGGCGAGGTCATCAGCTCCTCGGCGGCAGGCACTACGCGTCCCACGGCGGCCACACTCACTTCGATGGCTCCGCGCTCCACGGTGCTCGTCTTCAGGTCGGCCAGCTGCACACCACTTTGTGCCCAACGGGTCAGCCCCATCACAGCGGCAAAGCCCACGGCCACAATGCCTGTGCCTACAAGCACCTGACGGCGCAGGCGCTTTCTTCTCTCTTCTTTGGGTATTTCTCTGTCCATATTCGTCTATTAGTTTTTTTCATTTCCTGCCATAGTAAAGTGCAAATCCTGTGCCAAACATGCAAGTGGTTGATTTATAGCGGAAACCCGAAAATACCCACTGTCCGAAAACGGACACTCTGTCCACTTTTGGCGGGCACAGGCGGACAGCAGATAAAATGAAGACTTGCCGGGTTGAGTGTGGCGAATCCCATTTTGGCTAAAATTTTCACAAAAACAGCCACAATAATCATAAAGAGTGGCCTTCAATACAAATAAAAGTACCGAAAAATAACTTATCCCAAGCTTTGATTTACTTAAACCAATCTTTTGGACATCTAAACCAAGCCTTGAATTACCTATCCCAAGGTTGGGGATAAAGAATGTTTCGGTACTTCTATGGAATTTGATTGCAGTTTGAATAGAAACGTTACTCTATTATACAAAAAGCCAATCGCGTTTCTTGATTTTTGCGATTGGCTTTTTTTGTATTGTCTGTTTTTTCTTCCTACGGATTCATCACCACCTCAACTGTGTGCTTCGAGCGGATGAGCTTGCGGGCCAGCCGCTGCACATCCTTGGGAGTGACCTGTTGCAGGGTTTCACCGTTCGTCAGCATGTCATCCGACTGGTAGCGCACGCGTTCGGTGAGGGCGGCCATCCAGAAAGCATCGGTGGCGCGGTAGGCGGTGTGTTGCTTTTGCAGGTATTCCTTTGCTTTGTTGAACAGGTAGGTAGAAGGACCCGAAAGTCATTGCCAGCAGCGGAACGGTAAGGATAGCCAGTCCCTGAACACCCGTCTTTGACATACCCACAAAGACGGCCATCACCGCCATCACCACCCACGACCACTCACTCTGTATATATGCCGAGAAATCCATCATTCAAGTGCGTTCTGTATCCTTACTTTTTATTTTGCGGGCAAAATTACTAATTTCGACCAATAACGGTTATCTTCACGCAAGGATTTAAGAGAAATTGTGACTTGACGACTGGCGGCGAGAACAGCCATTAGTCGCCGCCATCAGGCAGGATATGCTCTTTGAGCACTAAAGACACCAGCGCCACCGTGTTTTTCACCCCAAACTTGGCCAACAGCCGCTTCCGATACCATTTCACGGTCTCCGTGCTGAGGTGCAGTCGGACGGCAATCTCAGGATTAGAACAACCTTTGCAGACATAGCGGAGAATATGCTGTTCAGGAATGGTGAGTCGGACGGCCTGGCAGCCTGACTGTCGGATGATGTTTTCTACCTGAGGGCTGATGTAGCTCAGTCCTTTCCAAACTTGTTCTATGGCGGTGATAAGCTCGTCGATGGGGGCACTTTTCAGCACATAGCCATGAACGCCGCTATCCAGCATCCGGCATATAACGCTATACTCGTCGTGGATGGTGACGGCCACCATCCTGACTTTCGGATACTCACTCGCCACCCATTGGCAAAAAGCCGCCGCGTCACCGTCGGGCATCGAGATGTCAAGCAACAACACGTCCGGACAGCGTTGCACCATGAGAGCGCGACAATCGCTGAGCGTGGTGAGACAGCGGCTGACGTGAACGGTTTCGCTACGGTTGACAGCTTCCGTCAGCCCTTCATTGAACATCGTGTGGTCGTCCACGATATATACATCTATCTTATATTTCATAGCGGCAATGTTATGTTGATTTCAGTTCCTCCGTTTTCGCTGGTGACTATTCGCAGCGTACCGTAGTAAGCCTGTATACGCTCGCGAATGTTCTGCAATCCCATGCCTTCGCCCTCGGCCATTCCTTTGCCATTGTCGCTGATGGTGAGAGTCACCTCGTGACTGTCCTGCAACAGTTGAAGGTCAATATGTGTGGCCTCGGCATACTTCAGAGCATTGTTCACCAGTTCGTAAGCACAGCGATAGAGCGTCAGTTCCCGCTCTTTGTTGAGTCGAATTTCACCGAATGTCTGAAATTCTGCTCCGGGGACGGAGCGCGCAAAGTCGCGAAGGGCTGACACCAGTCCCCCTCGCAACAACTCCTCAGGCATCAGATGGTGCGAGACGCGCCGCAGTTCGGTATGCGTCGTGTCAAGCAGCCGCAAAGTCTCGTCCTTGCTCGCGTTTCCCCCTATTTTCAGTCGGAGCAACGACAGCATACCGCCCAGCGAGTCGTGCAGCTCGCGAGCCAGGATATGTCGCTCTTTCGCCTCCGTCTCTAACGCTACCTTGGCGGCCAGCAGTGCTTTCTGCCGACGGTGTGCCAGATGACGGTAGATGAACAGCACCGCTAACAGCACTATCAGTCCGATGGCGGCAGCCAAGAGCCAGAGGTATAGTCCGCGCTCCTTGTCGAGAGCCGCAATCTGAGCCTCTTTCTTTTCAGTCTCATAGAGCACTTCCATCTGCGAGAGGCCGCTTTGGTAGTGGTCGGTGGCGTAGCGCGTCATCACCTCATATACCTTATTAATATATAGAGAGGCCTTGTCCTTCTGTCCCAACTGCGTATAGATTTCCGCCAGCATTTTGTAGCAGCTGGCGTCGGCAGTCGTCGCTAAGGAGTCAGGACGGATGGTCTGCAACGCATAGTCGAGTGCCTGCTGCCACTGTTTCTCTGCCATCGCCACCTCGCAGGCGGCGGCATAGACGTCGCTCTTGTCCTCGAAGCGCAGGCTGTCGGCCAGTGTGAGGGCTTCCTGGATGTACGTCTTGGCTGCCGTCAGGTTCTCGTGACCATTCATCATGTTCAGGCGCGTCATTGCGGCCAGCACCACGGGATAGTCCTCCGGCTCCTCCGTCCGATGGGGGTGATAGTAGGCGTAGCATTTCTCAGCCGTTGCTTTGGCCTGCTTGTAGTCGTCTTGTCGCGTGTAGACCTTGAAGAGCCCCTTGCGTGCTATCGCCATCATCAGCGAGTCGCCCGATGCCTCGCTCTTCTTGACGGCCATCAGGTAGTTGCGCTCGGCTTCCTGCAGGTTGCCCATCGTCAGGTAAAGTTCGCCAATGTTATGGTAGAG
>JAFXDG010000123.1 GCA_017521285.1 Bacteroidaceae bacterium
AAAATACGCGAGAATTTTGGATTGTTGATAAGTTGTTGAATGTCAGCCTATGGATAAGGTGGCATCATCATAGGGCTAAACCAACCTTAACCCAGAGGTGGATAAAGGGAATACCCTTCGTTTTCGATTTCTTTACATGGAATGTCGTGAAATGTTTACAATGCCGGCAAAAGATGACGTGGGAAGGACAAGAATTGGGCTCAGTCCGAATTTTTTCAGCGGATAAGTATAACCTGTATTACAAAAAAAGCCTCTTGACCAATTCGTCAAGAGGCTTTCTTGGTACCCAGACCCGGGGTCGAACCGGGATGGAAGTGAATCCACTGGTGTTTGAGACCAGCGCGTCTACCGATTCCGCCATCTGGGCATCGTTGTTTCTCGATTGCGGGTGCAAAGGTACTGCTTTATTTTGAATCTGCAAACTTTTGGAATGTTTTTTTTTATTTTTCTTCAAATTACTTCGCCTAAAGGTCTTCTTTTGAATGCTGAGGCGCGGATGATACGGATAAATTATAACCTTTATTCGCCTTTTAGCGATGGCTGTTGGCGATGGCTAATGGCTATGGCAGTTGGCAATGGCTGATGGTCTTGAACCTTGAACTTGAAACCTTCGCTCTTAGACTTTAGACTTTAGTCCTTAGACCTTAGACCCCATTTATCCGCGTCTGAAAAGTTAATTATGAAATGCCCTTCTATATAATAAGGTACGGGGAAGTATAGGCGACTGGTTTTTGTATTTGTGTAAGTTTTTTGTATAATTATCCATTCGGGGCTTGCAAAAATGTAAGAATATGGTATAAAAATGCCGTTTCTTTTCGTTTTCTTTGTCTATTCGTCTAAAAAGTTTTACTTTTGCGCCCCAATATGTTATTATATTAATTAAATTATCTATTTATGAAAAAAGGTTTACTATTATTGTTCGTGCTCCTCAGTGCAATAGGGCTGAGGGCACAGGATGCAGCGGTAGTGGGCGATACGCTGAATGCGGATGCTGTTACTGTGCTGGAGAATGGTAAAACTTATGTCCTTGGCAAGCAAAACACTATGTACAAGGTGAGTTTTACCGCTTTGGCTGATGGCTTCCTCAACATCGCCACATCGCAGAGAATTAACCGTACGGGCTTGAAGATTAACGGCTCAAGTTCTACTTTTGCCAACGAGAATGGCGGTTTTTCCAAGAAGGGTATGGCTACGGGCAGTGTGTTCGAAGGCACCTTCTATACGGGCGGAACTCCCTCGGCTGACAATACTTATGCATTAACTGTCTCTTTTGAGGAGGGCGTTCCTTACGAAGCTATTGCCTTGTCTGAGGTTTATCCTCAGGACGGTGGCGAGTGGTCGGCTGCAGCATACTACTGGCCGAACCTGACCACTTCGTATCAGGGCCAGCCTTATCTGAAGTTCTCTACGCCTATCAACAATGCGACAGCTGTGGCTTCGGTGAAGATAGGAGAGAAGGTATATTCTCCTCTCAAACTTTATGTAAGCGGCCAAAACATGACCTTGCAGTCTTTGCCCGATACATTGAAAGCTGCCATTGCTGAAGGGCTGATCAAGGCTGGTGAGACATTCTCCGTAACATTGACCGGTGTGGAAGACAAAGAATTTGCCGCCAACAAACTGGCTGACCTGACTTTCACTTATACGTTGGCCTCTACCGCTTGTACAGGTATCAGTCCTGCTGCGAGCGTAAGCCGTCAGGTGTTGCCTGATCAGGTTGTTTTCTCGTTCGACGGTGAAGTGAATATTGACAATGCCAAATTCTACTTTGTGAACAAGAACAACGGAGAGAAGACTGAATTGGCTGGTGCCACTGTTGACGGAACAAGTCTGACTGTACCTGTACCTGCAATTGATGGGCTGCTCCCCAAGTTGTACGACATTGTGGCTGTAGATGTTACTGATGCTAATGGTAAGGTTATCACATACGGTGAGAATGAAGGTCAGCTGACTGCTGCTTACGGTACCAGCAACGGTTATTTCAAGCCGGTAATGGAACCTGCCAATTATGCCGAAGTGAGCAGTTTGAAGACTTATACAGCCACTTTGCCCGGTGCAGTGGTGTACGATGCCAGTCTGGCTACTTCAACAGACATCACAATCGGCAAGTATAACGAGACTTCTTGGGGCTTCGATGCCATTGAGGGCATTACCGTTTCTTACGAAATAAACGAGAATGTGATCACTTTTACACTGAGCGAAGAGATTACCGCTCCTGGTGAGTACCGTTTTTCTGTTCCTGCCAAACTTTTCTGGTCAAAGGATTTGTATGATGCAGAAAACCTTTCAGACAAGGCTTGCTACTATTTGCCTTCTCAGAACATTACTTGCACCATCCTTCCTTATGGTCCTACAGCTGTAATTCCTGCCAATAATTCAATAGTGAACAAATTGGATGTGATTACATTGGACTTTGACGAAGACGTGCTCTACGATGGCGAAGCTCTGGTGACAGTGATGAAGCAGACAATAGATGAAGATGACTGGTTTGGTTCTGTCATCTTGGATACCATTGCTCAGGTTTCCATCGCTGACAACTACGAGGACTATTCTCAGTTGCTCATCAATGTAGGCAACATCGATTCTGCCGGTACATACGTGGTGGTTGTTCCTGAAGGCTCTATCTGGGCTGAGAGCGATGAAAACAAGAAGATCGGCGAGTGGACTTACACCTATAATGTTGACCCCGACTACTGGGATCCCGAATGGGTGGTTAAGGCAAGTGGCACTTCTCAAGAATCTCCCGTGGAAGTGATAGCCGGACGTAAGTATGAGTTCAGCGATATGAATACTTATATCACTTATACCGCTACGGAGAATGGACGTCTCTATTTCACTAAGTTGGATGATCATTATGTTGACCTTTCTCGTTGTGATGAAACTTGGTACAATAATGGTGACTTGGCCAAGAATGCTGAGGGACAGTCTTGGACGGGTGTTGAAGCCGGACAGACAGTGTATATCACAGATTACATGCTTGGTGGTACACGCCAGTATCTTGTGACATTCGAGGCAGGCGACCCGTATGAGAAACTTGAGTTTACCGGAACATTCCCTGCTGCAGGTGGTCAGTACAGCGCTTCGGTTGAAGCTCCCGAAAGCTATGAAAACGGTGCTGTAGAATTCTACTTCTCTACCAAGGTGGATACTGAAGATTTGGGTGTGTTTGTGGTTATTCCTTCGCTTGACAATAAGGAAATTGACCTTTCAGAGGATGCTCAGATTGTCCAGGGTAATATCACTTGGGGCGAGGCTCCTGCTTATGTGGCTGTGGTGTTGGGTGACTTGATTGATGAAATAAAGAGTTCTAATGGACTGAAAGCCGGTGACAAGATTCAGGTAGTGCTGAAGAATGTTCACGACATCAACTTTGAAAGCAACAAGTTGGCTGAGAATCCGATGGTGGAATTGGCTTTGGCTGCCACCGTATGTACGTCGGTTTATCCTAACACAGAATATAGTGTAGAGGAAATGCCTACCGAACTTTCTCTGCGCTTCGACGGTAATGTGACTTGTACCAACGGTAAGGGACGCATCATTGACGTGAAGAGCGGCCATGTGCAAGAATTTGCTATCGAAAACTTCGAGTGCAAGTATGTTGAAGCTTGGACTACCTATTATGAAGGTGTTGTCACTTTGCCTGCATTGGAAAAAGAATTTACAGGTAAGCAATTCCGTATTGAGATTGAAGGCTTGGTTGATGAAGAAGGTAATGCGATTTCTTATGGTGAAGAAATCGGCAAGTTTGTGCTTGATTACCGCTTCAGTGATGCAGCCTTTAACTATGTGACAGCCGATCCCGAAGATGGTTGCGAATTGGAATCTATCAAGACTACCAAATTGACTTTCGGTGACGAAGTCCATATTGGTCCCGATGCATCTGCTTACTTCTATTATGGTGAAGACGAAGAAGTGAAAGGCGAATTTACTGTTGACCCTGCTGATTCGAAGAGTGTCATCATCACTTGGTCAAAGGAAATCACAAAACCTGGTCGTTACAATATCAATATCGACGAAGGTTCAATCTACGACAATGGCTACGATGAAACGAAGGAAGACCTTGGTTTGGCTGATGGTGCATACTATAATCCGGGTATCTACTTGGAATACCTGATTCCTGCTGATTTGTCAGCTACAACCGTCACCTCAATTTCTCCCGAGCCTTACAGCTTCTTTGGTGGAGCAATTGAAAAGTTGCCGGCTGAAGTTGTGATTGAGTTTGAGGGTAATGTGAAAGAGATTGCTTCAGTCTATGGTCAGGCCAGTGTTGGCGGCGGATGGTCTGTAGATGCTGCTCTTCCTGAAGGGGCAACCGCTTTGGCTTACAAGCTCGAAGGAAACAAGTTGATTGTTACTTTGCCGGCTGATGAGGTGGCCAGCATGTCATACGGTAGCTACGTGATTACTGTGAATGCCATCGGTGAGGAAGGTAAGCCTATCGGTTATGCACTTGATTCATGGGGAGATCTTAATCAGTTTGCCGATTATATCTCATTCTCTTATCAAGTACAGAAACTCCTCAAGGTGACAGAGACTGTACCGGCTGATTACTCTATAGTGAAGGAGTTGAGCACTGTAACACTGACCTTCAGTGAAGAACTTGAAGAATACGATAGATGGTCTGATACTCCTTGCCTGTTGAATGCTAATGATGACAGCAAGGTGGCTGACTTTACTTACACTATCTCTGGCAATCAGTTGACGTTGACTTTGGCTGAGCCTGTAACTGCAGCAGGTTCATACGCTGTATATATTCCTGATTGGGCTGTTGGTTCTGTTTCAGGACTTTACAATGATGCTGAAATCTATGTATTCGTAGATGTTGACCCCAACTACGTGGATGAACCCGTGGTAGAGGATTTGGCTATTGTCAGTGCTACTCCCGAGAATGGCGCAACCGTAGCCAACTTGACTACTGTAGAATTGAAACTGAACAAGGAAGTGGGTTATCTCTATCCGCTCATGCTGATTCCTGCTGATGGTGGTGATGATGCGGCTCAAGCTTCACTTATCAAGTCTGAGACCGATCCTGCAACTTATACACTTGACTTTACTATTGGTGGTTTCTTGGCCGATGGTGCAACATTGCGTAAGGGTGTGACTTATACTATGACATTGGAGGCTTATGCATCTGAGGAGGCTGCAAATAATGGAGGCGCATGTGAAACCGTTACTTTGACTTACGTAGGTGATGCTGAGGCATTCCAGTACAGCGATGTAACCTTCGAGAGCATCACTCCTGCTGAGGGCTTCGTTATCACAGACAAGTCACAGAACAAGTTTACTGTGAAGTTCAGCGGTGCTGTAGAAATGGTTGAGGATCTTACCTTTATTAATATGGGACAAGGAGCAACTGAGAAATTTGCAAGTATCGAAGCCAATGCTGACAAGACTGAATACACGCTGACTATTGCTGAAAGCCTGTTGGCTACTCTGAGAAATGAAGTGTACATCATCTTCGCTGCCAACGACCTCGAAGGCAAGCGCGTACAGGGTAACAACGGTGAAGAAGAGTACAGTTGCTTCGCTATCAGCTTCAAGACTGTTATCGGTGTGCCCGACTTGACTGTCACTCCTGATGCCGCCATTGAGCAGGCTTCTCTGAACACTATCTCTATCAAGTGCGCTGACGGCCTGATTCCTTCTTGGACTGCCGGTAACATCACATTGACTGATGCTAATGGTAAGGTTGTCGAATTGAACGATCCGGAAGCAGTTGTGGCTGAAGGTGCCGATGAATGGGCAACTCCTACTGAATGGACTGTGGCATTGAAGGAAGAACTGAAGACTGTAGGTGCTTACACCTTGACAATCCCTGCCGGATACTTCAATATCGGTAGCACTCAGGGTCAGGTAATGGGTAGCAAGGAGACTGTAGTAGTCTTCAACATTACAGAGAAGGCTCAGGGTATCAAGGGTGTGACTGTTGATGCTGAGGTTGTGGTTTACAATGTTGCCGGTGTGGCTGTTGCCAACGGTAAGGCTTCTGAAGTGTTGAAGAACCTCAACAAGGGTATCTACATTGTAAATGGTAAGAAGTTTGTGGTGAAATAAGCTTTGCGAGTTTCACACGCAGAATAACCCAAAGGGGCTGTACCAATCAGGTGCAGCCCCTTTTCTTTGGAAATAATGTGGGATTGTGATTGTCAATCCAACTCTTTCTCGAACATTTGTCCGTAGGCCTTGGCTTTCTTTTCCAAGGCCAAGGGATAAGCCCGCGAACTGGAAGGCATACGGTAAAAGCGGAGTGTACGCCCAAACTCTGTGTCAATGGTAATGAATCCTCCGACAGGAGGCTGGTTGGTGAGAGAAAACTGCTCGCACAGGATGTCGGTCGCCTTTTGCCCAGTGGTGACAATGGCTTGACAATGGGGCAGATGGAGGAGTAAGAGACGGATATCCGTCGGTTCGATTACTTGCAAGAACTTGTCAGAAGCATTGTCCTGCAAACGACAAACAGAGGTGGCCGTATCATAAAGAGCAATACCCTTTTGCGTCAGGAAATGGATAATCTCATCTTTACGGAAACATTTGTCCACAGGATTGACAAAATGGTCCTTATTCCCAAAGAAGTGAAGACCGAAAATCCGCCACATGTCATTCTGCATGTTGGGGTAAAAGAAGTCAATGGACCATCGTTTGCGTTGGGGGGGGAAACTGCCCAACATCAACAAACGAGCCTGTGGAGGCAGGAAAGGGGAGAGTGGATGATGTTCTATAACCATTTAACCCAAGGTTTGGTGTATGATTATTGGTGGGGCGTGAATCTCCCTGCTTGCCACTTGTAGGTGATTTCCCTGTTCTTTAATAGAGGAATAAAATTCTTTGAAGATTCCTTGTTCAGATAGTCGGGAGTGGTATAGCGGAAGGTGAGGGTAGAGGTGCTGTCAGCCAATGACGCGTGCATCAGCAATAAATCGGCTTCGGTACGCAGGCTTTCCCATGGGGTGGACAGAGTGTCGGCAATCTGTGCCGGAATGGTGTCGGACAAGAAATCGGATTGTGTGGGCAGGATGATGAATGATTCCGCTTTCAGGGGCTTCCATGTTGCGTCATAGAAATTGATGCGGCTGTCGCACGCGGCACTGCATACGGTTTGTATGGTACAGATGATGCGGGTGGTGTCGTTGATGGGCAGCATCTTCAACTCAAACGTGTGCTTGGGAGAAAGTTGCATGGCTATGTAGTCACTGGTCAAACGGGTCATTTCCGATGGTTGGTCGAAACGGTTCTTCACCTCGGCTTTCATGTGGCTGTCCAGAAAATCGATACAGTCTGCCCGGTTGACTTTGGTGAGTGTGGGTAAGAGGGAGTCGGGCATATTGACAAACACGTGTCTGGCCTCTTGTGCGTGTAATGAGGTGGCAAGGGTGATATACAGGATGATGTAGAGTATCCGTTTCATTCGAAATTCGACGTTTATAGTTTAAAGATTAAGGTTCAAAGTTCAAGGTTGTAACCAGCAGGAGGTTTGAATCTTGAACTTTGAACCTTGAATCAGATGGTGGACCTGGAGGGAATCGAACCCTCGTCCAAACGAGGAAACCATACGCTTTCTACATGCTTATCTCCGCCTTCGGTTTTCGTGCCCAGGCAAGACCGGAGCCACCCACCTGAACCTTATCCTCTAAGAGTTTCGCAAGGGTCGCGAGGAAAGACCCGAACTATTTCCGATTTAGCTGCACCACTTGACCAAGACGCTTCGGAACCAGAGCTCCTGAGTGATGTCCCGTTCTCTCACCTTGTGAAAGAATAAAGGTAATCTACTGTACTTCGATTACGCAGCGAGAGCGTAGTTTGTTTCGCCAGATAATTCTTTGACAACTGGGATTTAAGTGCCAATCATCGACGCACTGCATGCTTACGTACCATTTCTGCCCGCTGTCAAATCCAGTCAAGCCCATGATATTTGAATGCAAAGATAGGTGAAAGTGTTCGATTATATAGCGTAATGGGAGAATAATTAACGCAGATTAACGGAAAGTGGAGGTTTTAAGGTTCAAAGAGTAAGGTTCAAGGTTCAAAGTGTGAAGTTGAGGACCAATACGAAAAAAGTTCAAAGTTCGAGGTGATGATAGGACCTTGGACTTTGAACTTTAATCCTTTTGCTTCAGAGCACGCTCCGTTATTTTGCGTAGCTGATGGCGCGAGTCTCGCGGATGACGGTAATCTTCACCTGTCCGGGATAGGTCATCTCGTCTTGAATCTTCTTGGCGATTTCGGTGCTGAGACTTTCCGTCTGCTTGTCGTCAATCTTGTCGGCACCAACGATTACGCGCAGTTCGCGACCGGCTTGGATGGCGTAGGTCTTGGTTACACCCGGATAGCTCATAGCCAATTGCTCGAGGTCGTTCAAGCGCTTGATGTAAGCCTCTACGATTTCGCGACGTGCACCTGGACGAGCACCACTGATAGCATCGCAAATCTGAACGATGGGAGCGAGCAGGCTGTTCATCTCCATTTCGTCGTGGTGAGCACCGATGGCATTGCAGATATCGGGCTTTTCCTTGAACTTCTCGGCCAACTTGGCACCATAAAGTGCGTGTGGCAATTCGGGCTCTTCATCGGGCACCTTACCTATATCGTGCAACAATCCGGCGCGTTTTGCCTTCTTGGGATTGAGACCCAACTCGCTGGCCATCACGGCACAAAGGTTTGCCGTCTCACGAGCATGTTGAAGCAGGTTTTGACCGTATGATGAACGGTATTTCATCTTACCGATGATGCGGATGAGTTCGGGGTGCAAGCCGTGGATACCCAAGTCTATAGTGGTACGCTTTCCGGTTTCGATAACCTCTTCTTCTACTTGTTTCTTGACCTTAGCCACCACCTCTTCGATACGGGCAGGATGAATACGGCCATCGTTTACCAGCTGGTGCAGAGCCAGACGGGCGATTTCACGACGTACGGGGTCAAAGGCTGAGAGTACGATGGCTTCGGGCGTGTCGTCCACTACGATTTCTACACCTGTAGCTGCTTCCAAGGCGCGGATGTTACGTCCTTCGCGACCGATGATACGGCCTTTCACTTCGTCAGAATCAATATGGAAAACAGTAACAGAGTTTTCGATGGCTGTTTCCGTTGCTACGCGTTGGATGCTTTGGATAACGATACGCTTGGCTTCCTTGTTGGCGGTCATTTTGGCTTCGTCCATAATGTCGTTGATGTAGGATGCGGCTTCTGTCTTGGCCTCTTCCTTCAACGATTCAATCAGTCGCTCTTTGGCTTCTTCTACGGTCAATCCGCTGATGGCCTCCAATTTCTCACGTTCTTGTGCTTGCAGATTGTCCAATTCTTCCTTCTTGCGGTCAACGACCACCAATTGAGCTTCCAGATTCTCTTTGACAGCTTCCGTCTCGTTCTTCTTGCGCTGGAGTTCTTCCTGTTTTTGGTTGAGGCTGATTTCTCTCTGTTTCAGTTTGTTCTCTGTCTGTTGGATTTTCTGGTTGCGTGCGGCAACTTCCTTTTCCAATTCTGATTTTTTGTTCAGGAATTTCTCCTTCACCTCCAGCAGCTTGTTCTTCTTGATGACCTCTGCTTCTTCTTCAGCTTTCTTCAGTATGCCGTCGCATTTCTTTTTCAGTGCCGTCTTGTATAGGGTGTAGCCGATGGCAAAGCCGATACCCGCGGCACAAACAATAGCTATAATTGTTACTATATCCATGTTAGTTAAAATTTAAAGTTATAAAAAAAACACCACTTCGCCTCAGGATTACTTAATCCTTTAAAGCGGAATGGTGCGATAATTCCTATTATGTCGTTTATTCCCACGATGTCAAAAAGAATGTTCTGGCACAAGTCAAGGCATATTTACCCCCTCTGTGTGGTGTCATTCTTTCTTCAGATAATCTTCCAATGTACGGGTCAACTCTTCTATTTTTTCCTTGAAGGGTTTTGTATCGTTCTTCCGTTCAAGTCTTACGGCCGTGACCGACAGGTGCAGTGCCACCATGGTCATGTATTTCTCCGTACCTTGTTCTTTGAAACTTTCCCTGTACAGATTCAAAAGATTGTCGATTCTCCGCGCTGCTTCTCTGTAGTATTCTTCCTCATCCCTGCGGATGGTCATCGGCAGGTACATGTCCGCTACGCGCAGCTGAATGTTCAACGTGTTCTTATCATCGTTCATGCCTTACTTCCCCTTAATTTATCCGTTCAACAAAGCCAGGCATTTGTCTATTTCTCGCACCAGCTTGGATATCCGTTTCCTTGTGTCATCGACATCACTGTCGTGGATACTGATTATCCTCGCTTGTTTCAGGTTGGTGTAGTGCGACTCCAATTCGTTGTAATCATGCTGAAGCTGTTGCAGAGATTGTTCTTTTTTGTCCAATGCCTCTGTCAGAGCCTTGTTTTGTGCTTTCAACTCGTCGTGCAGGAACATCAATTGCCGCACTCTCGCTTCGAATACACTCAGCTGATTTTTCTCTTCGTCAGTCATTACTTCACCAAATTCTACACAAATATAGAAATGATTGTCGAAATGTGGAAAAAAGTATCTCCTGTTTTATTCTTTTTTCACATTTTAAGCCTCTTCTTTGGGCTGTTTCTCCTTTTTCGCCATCATGATGAGGTTGTAGGCGTACTCTGTCATCCACTTGGGCGAATACCCCAAGGAGTGTTGGTATTGGCGCACTGTCATGCAGGCTTTGGCCGTTGCGGCATCCTTCCAGTTGTTCTTCGTCATGATGTCGTTCACGGCTTTCTCCGTCATGGTGTACATGGCCTTTTTCATGAAACTTGGCAAGCGGAATTTCCATTGGAGCAGGTTGCCCATCAGCATCATCAGGTCGTTGCTGAATCCCTGAAACATGAACAGGTAGTTTCTCACATCGTTCACATTCTTGCAATTTTTCTTGATGCTGGCATCAATTTCCTTGAAAAAATCTTCGCTGATGCCGTAGATGCTCATCAACATCTTTTTGCATCGGCTTTTCTCCGCAACTCCCAACTTGTTGTTTTGGGTAGGGATTTTCAATGTCCGCTTGAATACAGCCATATCGGGCAGGAAACCCACGTTGGTAATGCCCAGATTGCTGGCCATTACTGCTTGGTAATATACGCGAATCAGGGTCATGAAGTCCTGGATTCCTCCCACTTTTTCCCCTTCTTCTTCTTTTTTCTTGAACAGTTTCGCGAATATGCTCATAGTTCCTATCTTTCCTTTTTATAATATATATGTATAAGTGAAAATGATTTTCATGCAAAGATACGTCAATATCTGAGATAACCCAACCGAAAAGGCGAAAAAAACGACATTCTGACAAAATAAGGGCAAAATAACGCTTGCTTCTTGCTCTATTTTCCTACTTTGTGTCGTATCTTTGCACTCTCAAAAGGAAAAAGTCAGATGATGAACCAAGATACCATTTGCGCCATATCTACCGCTCAAGGCGGAGCCATCGGAGTCATTCGCATCAGTGGGCCGAGGGCTATCGAAGCGGTTTCACATATATTCAATCCCATTAGCGGAAAGCCCTTAAAGCAGCGCCGGAATTTTTCCCTGACCTTCGGAAAAATTTTCTCCAACGAGGGAGAAATTATCGACGAAGTATTGGTTTCCGTTTTCCGTGCCCCTCATTCCTATACGGGCGAGGAATCGGTGGAGATTTCTTGCCATGGCTCCTCCTATATTCTCCAGCGCGTCCTTCAGTTGTTAATCGGGCAAGGGTGTCGCTTGGCCGAACCGGGCGAATACACCCAGCGCGCTTTCCTCAATGGTAAGATGGATTTGAGCCAAGCTGAAGCCGTGGCCGATCTCATTTCATCCGCCACCTCTGCCACTCACCGTATGGCGATGAACCAGATGCGTGGCGGATTCAGTCGCGAACTCTCCGCATTGCGCGACAAATTGCTTCATCTCACCTCCCTGATGGAATTGGAACTTGATTTCAGCGACCACGAAGAGCTGGAGTTTGCCGACCGCACCGAACTCTCGCAGATTGCCGACGAGATAGAGCAAGTCATCAGCCGATTGGCAAATTCCTTCAGCGTAGGCAATGCCTTGAAGAACGGAGTGCCCGTTGCCATCATTGGCGAGACGAATGCCGGTAAATCCACCCTTCTCAATGCCCTTCTCAATGAGGAAAAAGCCATTGTCAGCGACGTTCATGGCACAACCCGCGATGTAATCGAAGACACCGTCAATCTTCGCGGCCTCACCTTCCGCTTTATCGACACCGCCGGTATCCGACAAACCACTGACGTGGTGGAGAGCATCGGCATCGAACGCACTTTCCAAAAGATCGGTCAAGCTGACATTATCCTTTGGATGATTGATACAGACAATTCAGAACTCAGAACTCAAAGTTCAGAACTTAAAACCGAAATACTTCCTCACCTTGAAGATAAAAACTTGATTGTCCTCTTTAACAAGTGCGACAAAGTCCCTTCCGAACAACTTTCCGAATGGGAAGCCTCCTTTGCCGATGTCGATGCTCCCAAACTCTTCCTCTCCGCCAAGCACCGCATGGGATTGGACGAATTGGAAACCCTATTGGTAAAGACCGCTGCTCTTCCCGAAATCTCTCAAAGCGATGTCATTGTTACTAATGTCCGCCATTACGAAGCCCTCATTCGTGCCCTCGACTCCATCCATCGTGTGCGGAGTGGCCTTCAAATGAACCTCTCCGGCGACTTCGTCTCCCAAGATCTTCGCGAATGTATCCACCACCTCTCCGACATTGTCGGTGAGGTCTCAAATGATTCTGTACTTCAGAATATATTTAGACATTTCTGCATCGGCAAATAATTTTTGTATTACAAACATCTACAAAAGACTAAAAAAGTCAATAATCTACAAAGAAATGGCTGATTTGTAGGTGTTTGTTATTTTTTAATCTTTTTTAATATTTGCAGTCGTTTGTTCTTTTTTATCAATCACTAGGCCTAATTTTGTCACTCAGTTGTCACTCAAGTAACACGAGTGACAGAATTTTCGTCACTCGAGTGACAAATCTAAAATTTATAGAATTATTATGGCAAGTGAAAAAGAATCAAATGGCAGGAAAGAATCTGTAAAAATCCG
>JAFXDG010000124.1 GCA_017521285.1 Bacteroidaceae bacterium
CAAAATGCCATCATTCCATTTTCCAGACGCGGATGACGCGGATAACGCAGATAAATTATAACCTACCGGGTAGTAATGATCAAGATAAATCCGCGTCATCCGCGTCATCTGCGTCTAAAAAGTGTATTATGACACACCTCCCTACAGCAGACGTATACAGATGCTTCACTGCGTTCAGCATGAACAGAGACAGCATGGACTTTGAACGATGGCGGATGGCGATGGCTTCGAACCTTGAACCTGAAACTTGGAACCTGAAACCTTAAAACTTGAACTTTGAACCTGAAACCTAAAAAATGCGGCTTGAAAAATATTTTTTCCAAGCCGCATTTTTTATTTTCTCCCGCAGCAAAAGGGGGAAATGCAAGCCGCAAAAAATATTTTTCAAGCCGCAAAATCTGAAAGGAGGGGGGCTGATTTGCATTTGCCACCTACGCGCTCCTAAAGCGCGACACACAAACTCACCAATCAAAACTTTATTGCCTCCAATACCGCATCGGCCGCACCGGCATTGTCCTTGACGTAGCGACCGGCACATTCACCACTTTGAGCCAGGAAAGCCTCATCGGCAAACAGGCGGTCCATTGTTGCGGCAAAGCCGGTGGCATCGTGAATCTCGAATGCACCACCCTCGGCCAGCAACTGACGGGCTTCGCGGAAGCGTTGGTTATTGGGTCCGAACAGCACGGGGATACCATAGACAGCAGCCTCCAGCACATTGTGAATACCAACACCGAACCCACCGCCTACGTAGGATATTTCACCATATCGGTAGATGGACGAAAGGAGGCCGTAGCAATCGATGATGAGGCAATCAACCCGCGAAAGGTCTGCATTTGTACCCAAAGCACGGGTGTAGCGCATCGAGGGACGATTGAGTCTGCTCTCAATCCAGGCCAAATGGTTTTCATCCACTACATGGGGGGCGATGATGAGTTTCATTTCAGGATGGCGGTTGAAATAGTCGATAAAGAGCTCTTCATCGGGTTGCCATGAACTGCCCGCCACAAGCACTTTGTTGCAATCTCCTTTAAAGCGCTCCACCAAAGGAAGTTGTCTGGCAGCCTGGTGAATCTCCAACACGCGGTCGAAGCGGGTATCGCCCACCACGGTGGCATTGGTCACACCCCGAGTAGCCAACAGGCGGAGCGACTCTTCATTCTGCACAAAGAAATGGGTGATGCGGGTCAATACCTTATAATATTGTCCGCCATACCAACGGAAGAACACCTGATTGGGACGGAAGATGGAAGAGACACTATACGTGGGGATACCCCGCCGTTGCAGCCCCTTCATATAGTTCTGCCAAAACTCGTACTTGATGAAAAAAGCCATGGACGGACGGGCCAGATCGAGGAAACGACGCACGTTGCGCGGTGTGTCGAAAGGGAGGTAACAGATGACATCGGCCCCTTCGTAGTTCTTGCGCACCTCATAACCCGAGGGGGAGAAGAAGGTAAGCAGAATCTTGTACTGGGGATAGCGCTTGCGGATGCGCTCTATCAGCGGACGACCCTGTTCGAACTCGCCCAGCGAAGCGGCATGAAACCACAAGTATTGGCTGTCTTTGTCAATACTCTGGCGCAAGATGTCGAAAACCTGCTTGTGTCCTTTGCGCATCAGTTTGACCTTCTTACTGAAGAGACCCACAAACTTGACGGCCAGCAGGTAGAGATAAATGGCTAAGTTGTACATAAATCTTCATTTAGGAGTTCAGGAGTTACAGAAGTTCAGGAGTTCAGACAATAGCTTCACTTATTCATCTTTAGGAGTGTATTGCCTGAACTCCTGTAACTACCGAACTTCCATTATATTAAGCAAGTATTGCTACGGCTTTCCGCATACGGCTGACGGTTTCGTCCTTGCCGAGGAAGGCAGCCAGTTCATACATATCGGGACCCTGACCGGTGCCTACGAGGCATACGCGCCACGGATTCCAAGGTTTCTTCTCACCGGCTTCGGCCCACGCATCTACGGCCTGCTTCAGCGACTCTACAGAGAAATCGGAAAGGCCTTCGAGCAGGTCGGCCAGTTCGGTCATCTCAGCAGCCGTGCCCTCTTTCCAATTCTTGCGGATGAACTTGTCGCCCTCCTTGTCGTAGGTCTGAGGAGCCAAGAAGAAGAAGTCGCACAGCGGCCACAAGTCGCTGACGAAGCTGACGTTGCGTTTCTTCTTGTTGCCCAACTTGTCGGTGTACTCCACCACCTTCTGCTTCATCATGGCCACCACCTGTGCCTCGCGTTCGGGGGTTGATTCAATGCCGTTGGCACGCAACACCTTGTCGAACTCGGGTGTCCAGTCGATATCTGCCTGACGGAGCAGATACTGGTGGTTGAACCAGATGCCCTTCACATAGTCGAAACGGGCACCGCTCTTCGAACACTTGCTGAGGTCGAAAAGGTTGACCATCTCGTCGAGCGACATGATTTCCTGGTCGTTACCGGGATTCCATCCGAGCAGCGCCAAGAAGTTGATGACAGCTTCGGGCAAATATCCCGTTTCGCGATAACCCGAAGAGATTTCGCCCGTCTTGGGGTCGTGCCACTCGAGGGGGAATACGGGGAAACCGAGTTTGTCACCATCGCGCTTGGAGAGCTTGCCGTTACCCTCGGGCTTGAGCAAGAGGGGCAGGTGGGCAAAGCGGGGCATGGTGTCCTCCCAACCGAAAGCACGGTAGAGAAGCACATGCAATGGAGCCGAGGGGAGCCACTCTTCACCACGGATGACGTGAGAAACCTCCATCAGGTGGTCATCGACAATGTTGGCCAAGTGATAGGTGGGCAGTTCGTCGGCCGACTTATAGAGCACTTTATCGTCGAGGATGGACGAGTTGATGACCACATCGCCACGGATAAGGTCATCGACATGCACCTCTTCACCCGGCTGGATGAGGAAACGCACCACATACTGATGACCCTCGGCCAACAGGCGCTCCACCTCTTCTTTGGGCAGAGCCAGGGAGTTGCGCATCGACATACGGGTAGAGGCATCGTACTGGAAATTCTGCACCTCGGCACGCTTGGCATCCAACTCCTCGGGAGTGTCAAAGGCCATGTATGCCTTGCCGGCATCCAGCAACACCTTCACGTACTGCTTGTAGATGTCGCGGCGTTCGCTCTGGCGATAGGGGCCATAGTTGCCTCCGAAGCTGACACCTTCGTCGAACTTGATGCCAAGCCACTTGAATGACTCGATGATGTACTCCTCAGCACCGGGGACAAAACGATTGGAGTCGGTATCCTCGATACGGAAGATAAATTCTCCGCCATGCTGGCGGGCAAACAAATAGTTATATAACGCTGTGCGCACACCTCCAATATGCAACGCACCAGTAGGGCTCGGGGCAAAACGCACCCGGACTTTTCTCTCTGTCATATCGATAAAACTGTATAAATTTTCGGCAAAAATACGTCTTTTTCCTGAAATACAGCAAAAAAACGGGCAGAAGTAGTCGTTTCGACAGTAAAAACAGGTGGTTCTATTGTTTTTTTTTGTACTTTAGCCCCGTTATTTACCTTTTATATGTGAAAAGAACATGAGCAGATATAACAGCCGCCACCCGCTGACACGTGCCGGCATATTGTACAGAATAGGCATAACACTGGCCGCCATAGCCATCATCGTCTATTTCCTTCCGCGCGAACAGAGCTACTCGTATCAGTTCGAGCTGAACCATCCATGGAAGTACGGACAACTGATAGCGGACTTCGACTTCCCCATCTACAAGAACGAGCAGACGGTGAAACAGGAGCAGGACAGCGTGATGAAACAATTCCACCCCTACTTCACCAAGGATGGGCAAGTGGGCAAGAACCAATTGCAGAAGCTGCGCGAAAGCCATGCACAGGGCGACTTGAAACAGACACTGGGCAAGCTGTCCCCCGGACAAGGCGAGCGGTACTACAACCACATCCAACGCACCTTGGAAGCCATCTACGAACGGGGCATTATCGGCACCAACGACCTGTTGCAACTGAAGAAGGACAGCATATCGTCCATCATGATGGCCGAAAACAACACCGCCCGCCCCATCAGGACTACCTCCCTGCTGACGGTGAAGGAGGCTTACAAAGAGCTGATTTATGCCGACACTGCACGATACACGCTCCACACATTGCAACAGTGCAATCTGCAAGACTTTCTGGTCGCCAACATGGTGTACGACAAGGAGAAATCGGAAGCTGCACGCGAAGACCTGCTTTCGTCCATATCATGGAGCAGCGGCATGGTTATCAATGGCACCAAGATTATCGACCGCGGTGAAATCATCGACCAACGTACATACGAAATACTGGAGTCGCTGAGCAAGGAGCTGGACAAACGTAGCGGCACCAGCACTCAGAAACGGATGACACTGGCCGGACAGATATTGTTCGTGGCCATTTTCGTCGCCTGCTTCATCCTCTATCTCGACCTCTTCCGTCGCGATTACTACGACCGCAAGCGCACCAGCCTGCTACTGATAGGCCTCATCGTGTTCTTCCCCGTCATCACGTCGCTGATGGTCACCCACAATTTGTTCAATGTCTATATGATTCCCTACGCGATGGTACCCATCATCGTGCGGGTGTTCATGGATTCGCGCACGGCATCAATGGCCAACACCATCATGTTGCTGCTGTGCTCCATTGCCCTGCGCTATCCGTATGAATTCATTTTTGTGCAATTCACAGGTGGTCTGGTGGGTATCTACAGCTTGCGCGAACTCTCGCAACGCTCACAGCTGGTGCGCACCGCCTTGCAAGTGACCCTCTCCATGATGCTGGTTTATTTTGCCTACGAACTTATCCACACCGATGACCTGACAAAACTGGACACAGGCATGTACACCTCGCTGATAGTGGGCGGTTTGCTGTTGCTGTTCACCTATCCCCTGTTGTTCATGCTGGAAAAAGTATTCGGATTTACCAGCAACGTGACGTTGGTCGAGTTGTCAAACATCAACACCCCCCTGCTCAGGCGGTTGTCAGAAGAGGCTCCCGGCACTTTCCAACATTCATTGCAGGTGGCCAATCTGGCCGCTGAAGCTGCCCGGGCAACGGGTGCCAACAGCCAGTTGGTGCGTACGGGAGCCTTGTATCACGACATAGGCAAGATGGAGAATCCTGTATTTTTCACCGAAAACCAATCGGGAGTCAACCCCCATAAGACACTGGAGTTTACAGAGAGTGCACACATCATCATCAACCACGTGACGGACGGATTGAAATTGGCCGACAAGCACAATCTGCCGGCTTCCGTAAAGGCCTTCATCAGCAGCCACCACGGCGTGGGCATGACCAAGTACTTCTACATTTCGGAACAAAATGCCCATCCCGAACAGGAGGTGGACAAGACCCTCTTCACCTATCCGGGACCTAATCCGGCAACACAGGAAGAGGCCATACTGATGATGGCCGACACCGTAGAGGCCGCTTCGCGAAGTCTGCCCGAATACACCGAAGAGAGCATCAGTAACCTGGTGGACAAACTGATTGACGCACAAGTGAACGAAGGGGCTTTCCGCCGATGTCCCATCACTTTCCGCGATATCGAGACCGTGAAGAGCGTGTTCAAGGAAAAACTCAAGACCGTCTATCACACCCGTATCAGCTATCCGGAGTTGAAGCAGACCCTCCCCCCTACCCCTCCCAAGGGAGGGGCGTAAATACCTTTACTGCATGAACAAGCAAAACACTGCGTCTCCCTCCCTACAGGGAGGGTTGGGGTGGGTCTATGCCGACGTCATCGTCCCCCTTCCTTTAGCCAACAGCTACACCTACCGGCTACCCGTTGATATGGTTGGTACGGTGCAGACAGGTAGCCGTGTGATTGTACCTTTCGGACAGAAGAGGTTCTACACGGCCATCGTCATCCGCTTGCACAACACTCCCCCCCAAGGGGGATACGAAGTGAAGTCCATCGCCGAAGTGCTGGACCCTCACCCCATCGTATTGCCCAAGCAGTTGGAACTTTGGCAATGGATAGCCGACTACTACCTCTGCACCTTGGGCGATGTCTATAAGGCCGCCCTTCCCTCGGGCATGAAGTTAGAGAGTGAAACGCGTGTTGAAATCAACCCGGATTTCTCCCCAACGGAGGAAAAATTTCTCCCCAACGAGGAAAAAATATTTTCCCTGTTAACCGACCATAAAGAGCGCACCGTCGCCCAAGTGGAAAAGGAGACAGGCATCAAAAACGCCCTGCCAGCCATCAACACCCTGCTACGCAAAGAGGCCATCTTTGTGAAAGAAGAGGTGAAAAGGAGCTACAAGCCCAAAACGGAGGTGAGGGTAAGATTCAAGGAAGGCAGGAGTGAAGAACGAACCTCCCTTCTCGACTCCCTCAAGCGTGCGCCGAAGCAACAACAACTCCTGACAACCTTCATCAACATGGGAGCCGAGTCGGTGAGCAGAAAGAATCTGCTGGCCGCATCGGGAGCCACACCGGCCATACTTGCCCAACTGATAGAGAAAGGCATCCTTGAACAATATGCCCACGAAATAGGCCGGTTGGAGAAAATGGAAGATGCAGGAGTTGTCCCCCTGAACACACTGAATCCCCACCAGCAGGAGGCCTTCGGAAAGATACAGGATAGTTTCGCCACGCGGAGTGTATGCCTGCTCCACGGTGTCACCTCCAGCGGAAAGACGGAGATCTACATCCACCTTATCACCCAAGCCCTGGCCGAAGGGAAACAGGTGCTCTACCTGTTGCCTGAAATTGCCCTGACGACGCAAATCACCGAGCGCCTGCAACGCGTGTTCGGCTCCCAAATGGGTGTCTATCACTCCAAGTTTTCCGACGAAGAACGTGTGGAAATCTGGCAAAAGCAACTCTCCGACAAGCCCTTCAACCTCATTCTCGGCGTGCGTTCCTCGGTGTTCCTTCCCTTCCGACGATTGGGATTGATCATCGTCGATGAGGAGCACGAAAACACCTACAAGCAACAAGACCCTGCCCCACGATACCACGCCCGCAACACTGCTATCATGCTGGCTGCCATGACGGGGGCCAAAGTATTGTTAGGCACAGCCACACCCAGCATCGAGAGCTACTACAACGCTGTGACGGGCAAGTACGCCCTTGTCACCCTCGCCCACCGCCACCAGTCCATCCGTCTGCCCGAGATTGAGGTGGTCGATACCGCCGAACTGCGCCACAAACGCCGCATGACAGGTCCCTTCTCGCCCACCTTGTTAGGTCACATGCGCAGGGCACTGGAGCAAGGCGAACAGATTATCCTCTTCCAAAACCGCCGCGGCTTCGCCCCCATGGTGGAGTGTCACACATGCGGCTGGGTACCGAAATGCAAGAATTGCGACGTAAGTCTGACCTACCACCGCGGCATGAACCAACTGACCTGCCACTATTGTGGCTACACGTATCAGATACCCGCGGCCTGCCCCGCTTGCGAAAGCGAAGACATCCGCCACCGGGGATTCGGCACCGAACGCATCGAAGAGAGCATCAAAGAACTGTTTCCCACGGCCCGTGTGGCACGCATGGACTTGGACACCACCCGCACCCGCCATGCCCACGAGCGCATCATCCACGACTTCCAACACGGACAGACCGATATCCTCATCGGCACACAGATGGTGTCGAAAGGGCTGGACTTTGAACACGTCAGCGTAGTGGGTATCCTCGATGCTGACTCGATGATGAACTTCCCCGATTTCCGCTCGCACGAACGGGCTTTCCAGCTGATGGCACAAGTGGCAGGAAGAGCCGGGCGCAAACATCGTCAGGGCTTGGTGGTACTACAGACACGCAGTAAAGATGCCCCCGTCATCCACCACGTCGTGGCCAATGACTATGCCGCCCTTTACGACGACCAACTGGCCGAACGGATGCTCTTCCGCTATCCCCCATACTACCGCCTCGTCTATATCTACCTGAAACACCGGGATGCCGGATTGGTTGACACACTGGCTGCCGAGATGGCTACCCGCCTGCGCACCGTCTTCGGCACACGCATCCTTGGCCCCGACGCTCCACCCGTGGCCCGTGTACAGACTTTTTTCATCCGCAAGATTATCCTGAAGGTAGAAACCGCAGCTTCGCTCGCCAAGGTAAGGCACGAACTGTTGGCCATCCGCCACGAAATGCTGACCGACCCACGCTTCCGGTCGTGCATCATCCATTTCGACGTGGATCCCTGCTGACCCGGGTTGCAAACGAAAAGACATTTTTCTTCCTCACATTTTTGTGATACGGGATATTATAAGTACATTTGCAGCAAATCTACAATGTATAGCGATGAAAGAGATGCTACCGGTATTTTGCAAGAACAATGAGAGAACCATAGAAGTGGAATCGGGCAGTACTCTGGCCGAGGTTTATGCCGTCAGTGGAGTGACTTTGCCCAACGGACCCACCAGTGCACGAGTGAACAATGTGGTGGAGGGGCTGAACTTCAAGTTGTACCACGCCATGGATGTGGAGTTCCTGGACACCACTGCAGCTTCGGGAATGCGAACCTACGTACGCTCGCTCTGCTTCGTGCTGTGCAAAGCAGTGGCCGACCTCTACCCTGAAGGGCAGATTGTATTGGGACACCCGGTATCGAAAGGGCATTACTGCCGGCTGAATATCGGTCACGAGGTGACGGCCGACGAGGTGAAGCGCATCCGCGAACGCATGGCAGAAATCATCGCTGCACGCATCCCCTTCCACCGCCACGAAGTGCATACGGACAAGGCCGTGCGCCTGTTCCGCCAATTGGGAATGACCGATAAAGCCACACTGTTGGAGACGGCAGGCACACTATACACCTATTATTATACATTAGGTGACACGGTGGACTATTACTATGGCAGCCTGTTGCCCGACACCGGATACATCTACCTGTTTGACCTGGTGAAGTTCGACGAAGGCATCCTGCTCCGCTATCCGGACAGGAACAACCCCTCGCAATTGGGCGAAATGGTGCGCCAGGACAAGATGCTGGAGGTGTTCAAGGAACACAGCCGCTGGCACGACATCATGGGAGTGAGCACCATAGGCGATGTGAACGAAGCCAGCCTGAGCGGACATGCCACAGACCTTATCAACGTGTCAGAAGCACTGCAGGAGAAGAAGATAGCCCGCATTGCCGATGACATACACCAACGGGGGACAGTGAAAATGGTACTCATTTCGGGGCCATCGTCGTCGGGAAAGACCACCTTCAGCAAACGTCTGTCGGTGCAACTGATGACCAACGGCTTGAAGCCCCGCGCCATTTCATTGGACGACTACTTTGTGAACCGCGAAGATACACCGCGCGATGCTAACGGAGAGTACGACTACGAATCCTTGTACGCACTGGACCTGTCCTTCTTCAACATCCAACTGCAGGCTCTGCTCCGGGGAGAAGAGGTGGAATTGCCCCGTTTCAATTTCACCACCGGACGCCGCGAGTTCAAGGGCGACAAACTGCGCCTGACCGATAACACAATACTCATTTTAGAGGGAATCCATGCCCTGAATCCGGAACTGACCACACTGATTCCCGAGGAGAACAAATACCGCGTCTATGTGTCGGCCCTGACAACTATCCTGCTTGACAACCACAACTATATCCCCACGACGGACAACCGCCTGCTGCGCCGTATTATCCGCGACTACAAATATCGGAGCTATTCGGCCGAAGAGACCATCAGCCGCTGGCCCAGTGTGCGCCGGGGTGAAGACAAATGGATATTCCCCTATCAGGAGAATGCCGATACCATGTTCAACTCGGCCATGCTGTTCGAACTGGCTGTGCTGAAAGACCATGCCCTGCCCATTTTGAACCGCGTACCCCAGAACCGGCCGGAGTACAGCGAAGCTTACCGCTTGCGCAAATTCCTGCAATATATCATCAGTGTGCAGGACAAAGACCTTCCTCCCACCTCACTGTTACGCGAGTTTTTGGGCGGAAGCAGCTTCAACTATTGAAATAATGACTAATTTTGCACCCCAAAAAGAAAAGCAGAGGAGATGGTGACAAAATCCAAACAGACCCAAGAACAAATACAGGCACAAAGGCAGACGCTCTCGCAGCATCAGGTGATGTTCGTGCGCCTGTTGGAATTGCCAACTGAAGGATTGGAGGAGCGCGTACGTACCGAGGTGATGGAAAATCCCGCTTTGGAGACGGCAGACTCTACCGAACCACCCCTTGAAACAGCGTCCGACAAATTTGCCTCTACAGAAGAATCCGAAACCGAAGAGGACTACACGGACGACGAAGACAGCGGCCCCGATGCCTATACCAACGAAATAGACGAAGAAGAGCTGGCCGCACTGGGCGACTACCGCACACCGGACGATATTCCCGACTATGCCTTGGCTGACTATGCTGCACCGGACAACAAAATTACGGAGGAGATTCCTTTCACAGAAGGTACCTCGTTCTACGAATTGATGATGCAGCAACTGGCGGAATCCCCCCTAAAAGACGATGAACGCGAGACGGCAGCCTACCTCATCGGCTCGCTCGACAACGACGGCCTGCTGCGCAAACCGATAGCTGGCATCGTAGAGGAATTGGCCATCTACCGGGGCATCTACACCACAGAAGAGGAGGTGCAGAAGGCATTGGCCGTCATCCAAGGATTTGACCCTGCCGGCATAGGAGCACAAGACTTGAAAGAATGCTTGGCCCTGCAGCTCGCCCGCAAACAACAGACGGCAGACACGGTGAACGCAAAGCTGATATTGGAGAAATACTACGACGACTTCACACACAAACGGTGGGAACGCATTATGGAAGGTATGGCCATCGGGCAGTCCCAGTTTGACTGTGCCATCGAAGAACTGACCCGCCTGAACCCACGCCCGGGCAGCTCGCTGAGCGAAACCGTGGGCAAAGGGATGCAACAGATAATCCCAGACTTTTACATCCACGTAGATGACGAGGAAAATGTGACCTTCAGCCTGAACGACGGCAACGTGCCCGACTTGTGTGTAAGCAGCAGTTTCGAACGTATGATACAGGAATACAGCAGCCAGAAGGAGACACGCGAAAGCCGCGAAGCGCTGATGTTCCTACGCCAGAAAATGGAGTCGGCACAAACGTTCATCGACTTGGTGGAACAACGACGAAGAACATTGGTAAGCACCATGGAAGCCATCATCAAGATGCAGCATGACTATTTGGT
Organism: Bacteroidaceae bacterium; assembly: GCA_017521285.1. Lineage (GTDB taxonomy): Bacteria > Bacteroidota > Bacteroidia > Bacteroidales > Bacteroidaceae > Phocaeicola_A. Next base: position 11,110 of record JAFXDG010000124.1, read on the forward strand.
GGAAGGAGACGAGACACTGATGAAACCCATGCTGATGAAAGACGTGGCTGAAATGACAGGACTGGACATCTCTACCATTTCGCGTGTGAGTGCCAGCAAATATGTAGAAACAGCGTTCGGCATTTTCCCACTGAAGCACTTCTTCGGCGACAGCTACCGCAAACCGGCTTTCATGAAACAGAAAGCGGAAGCTGACACACCAGCCCAAGAGGAGACAAAGGAAGAGACACTGACCCAGCGCCAAGTGAGGGTCATCATCAAAGAATGTGTAGAAGCCGAAGACAAGCAGGCTCCGCTGACAGACGAGCAATTGGTGGCCGTACTGAAAGAAAAAGGATACGACATAGCCCGTCGTACAGTGGCCAAGTACCGTCAACAGTTGGGCATCCCCGTTGCACGCATGAGAAGATAAGAATACTAATCCATTATACATTAATATATATAATATATGAAACCTATCGTTAGCATCATTATGGGCAGCACATCAGACCTGCCCGTCATGGAAAAGGCAGCCAAGCTGCTCGACGAAATGAAAGTACCCTTCGAGATGAATGCCCTCTCGGCCCACCGTACTCCCGAAGCAGTAGAGGACTTTGCCAAGAATGCCAAGGAACGTGGCATACAGGTCATTATCGCCGCTGCCGGCATGGCCGCCCATCTGCCAGGTGTCATCGCAGCCTCGACCACCGTACCCGTCATCGGTGTACCCATCAAAAGTACGCTGGAGGGAATGGACGCTCTGTTGGCCATTGTACAAATGCCACCGGGAATCCCCGTTGCCACTGTAGGTATCAACGCTGCCATGAATGCCGCCATTCTGGCTGTCCAGATGCTCTCATTGGCCGATGCTGACCTGGCTGACCGCTTCGCCACCTACAAGGAAAACTTGAAAAAGAAGATAGAGAAAGCCAACGAAGAACTGAAAGAGGTGAAGTTCGAATATAAAACCAACTGACAAATAGAGAAACGAACCGGTCCGGAAGAGCCGTCAGAGAAAAGGCAATCGGACTCCAAAGAAAAGATTATGATGAATCTCTTCAACTATGCCCGTCGCACAAGCAGTGAGACCAACGTGGGCGCTACCCCATTAGGAGGAACAAACCCCATCCGCATACAATCGATGACCAACACGGTGACAATGGACACGGAAGCTTGTGTGGAACAGGCCAAGCGCATCATTGACGCCGGCGGGGAATATGTGCGCCTGACGACACAAGGTCCCAAAGAGGCAGAGAACATGCTCAATATCAATATCGGACTGCGCTCACAAGGGTACATGACCCCATTAGTAGCCGACGTACACTTCAATGCCAAAGTGGCCGACATTGCGGCACAATACGTGGAGAAAGTGCGCATCAACCCAGGTAACTATGTGGATGCAGCACGCACCTTCAAGCAATTGGAGTACACCGACGAGGAGTATGCAGCAGAGCTGAAGAAAATTCGTGACCGGTTCGTGCCTTTCCTCAACATCTGCAAACAGAATCACACAGCCATCCGCATCGGAGTGAACCATGGTTCATTGTCCGACCGCATCATGAGCCGCTATGGAGACACCCCGGAGGGAATGGTGGAGTCGTGCATGGAGTTCCTGCGCATTTGTGTAGAAGAGAATTTCACCGATATCGTCATCTCCATCAAAGCAAGCAATACGGTGGTGATGGTGAAAACCGTACGCCTGCTGGTGGCCGTGATGGAAAGCGAAGGAATGTCCTTCCCCCTGCATCTGGGTGTGACCGAAGCGGGCGACGGCGAGGACGGACGTATCAAATCGGCCTTAGGCATCGGTGCGTTGCTGGCCGACGGATTAGGCGACACCATCCGTGTATCGCTGAGCGAAGCCCCTGAAGCAGAAATCCCCGTAGCCCGCAAACTGGTGGACTATGTGACCGCCCGCGCTGAAGCCCCTTATATCCCCGGCGACACTGACGAAGGGTTTGACTACTTGCGCCCTACGAGAAGACAGACCAAGGCCATAAGCAACATTGGCGGCGGACAGGTTCCCGTTGTCATCGCATTCCACTGGGAGGGCAACAACCATTCAGACCCCAAGCTGATTCCCGACTATATCTATACGGGGCGCACCATGCCTGAAAAGCCCCTGCCGACACCATATATTGTGGATGCCGATGTATGGAATGGCCAAAAGGATACATGGCCGGCTTTCAATTTGAACACCATACAGGAAATTGACCAATGCACGGCCGAGATGAAGTTCCTGTTCATCCCCTACCTGATGCTGGATCAGGTGACAGAAGTTGTCAAACGCCATCCTGAAGTTGTCATCATCTCACAGAGTGTGTCGGCCAACCGCTTGGGCGAACATCGTGCGTTGGTCCACCAACTGATGAGAGAAGGTTTGGAGAATCCTGTTGTCATCTTCCAGCATTATGGTGAGACAGAGTTGGAAGATTTCCAGATAAAGAGTGCGGCAGACATGGGCGCCTTGGTTTTCGACGGACTGGCAGATGGCATCTGCCTGCTGAACCAGAACAGCCACATTCCCACAACAGCCATTGAAGCCACTGCCTTCGGTATCTTACAGGCAGGACGATTGCGTACAACCAAGACAGAGTACATCTCGTGTCCGGGATGCGGCCGCACACTGTTCGACCTGCAAACGACCATTGCCCGTGTGAAAGAGGCAACCAGCCACTTGAAAGGGCTAAAAATCGGCATCATGGGCTGTATTGTAAACGGCCCCGGTGAAATGGCCGACGCCGACTATGGCTATGTAGGTGCAGGCCGCGGAAAAGTCAGCCTTTACAAACAAAAAGAATGTATCGAAAAGAACATTCCCGAAGAGGATGCCGTCGGGAAACTCGTTGAACTCATCAAGGCCAACGGCGACTGGAAAGAGTAAATGGAGATGAAGAGAAACAACATCACATCGGTTACAGTATATTGTGCCTCCAGCACCCAAATCGACGAATGTTACTTTGAGGCAGCCCGCCGATTGGGTATGCTGTTGGCCCAAAAAGAGATACGCATCATAAACGGAGCAGGAAGCATGGGACTGATGGCCACCGTATCGGATGCAGCCCTCGACGCTGGCGGCAAGGTGACGGGGGTAATCCCCTCCTTCATGGTAGAACAGGGATGGCACCACCAGCAACTCAGCGAGCTGCGCATTACCGACACCATGCATGAACGGAAGCAGCTGATGGCCGACCTCAGCGAGGGTGTTGTGGCTCTGCCCGGCGGATGCGGCACATTGGAAGAATTGCTCGAAATCATCACATGGAAACAATTGGGCCTGTATATCCACCCCATCGTTATCCTTAACACAAACGGGTACTTCGATGCACTGATCAAGCAATTGGACCATGCGGTGGACGAGCACTTCATGCGTCAGCAGCATAAGGCTATCTGGCAAGTGGCTTCCACCCCCGACGAAGCCGTTGAACTGTTGTACACCACCCCATTGTGGGACAGGAGCGTACGTAAACTGGCCGCTATATGATGAACGAAGCAGGAGTTATAGGAGGAGAACTCACTCCCTATCTGCTGAGCGATGATGAATGGATTACAGGAATCCTGATAGGCTGTTTCGTCATCACCGCCTGCATCTTGTCCCAAGGGAAAATCCTCTTGCTCCAGTCTCTGCGCAAATTGTTCTCTACCCACGAGATAGGCCACCTTTTCCACAAGCAGCCTGCCATAGACTCCTATTTCCTGACCCTGCTGACCCTGCAGACTTGTCTTTTGGTATCCATCCTTCTACTGAAGTTCCAGTCCGACGGCTTTGTCATATCCACGACGGAACGCCTCACAACGTCTGCCTCTTCCATCCTGCTGGCCTGCTACAGTCTGATGACCGTACTTTACTGTATCGCCAAACGCTATATCTACAAATTCATCAACTGGATATTCTTTGACAAAGCAAAAAATAATTTATGGACGGATGCCTATTTTTTCATCCTTTCCATTTTCGGTATGCTCCTTTTACCCGTAACTCTACTTGCCATATATGGGAATTTACCGTTCCATCTAAGTATAATAATTCCTGTATTCTTATTCTTTTTGATGAATTTAATCTTCATTTATAAGTGTTTTAGCATATTTTTCAGCCAATTACATGGTTCGTTTTATTTATTTTTGTACTTTTGCACCCTCGAAATCCTCCCTCTCCTTGTCGTATGGAAGGGTATAGAGATGGTTAACGACATTTTTTTATAAAAAACTTATTACATTGGAGATTAAAAAGATTCTGATATCCCAACCGAAGCCGACTTCAGACAAGTCGCCTTACTTCGACCTTGCCGAGAAGTACGGTTTGGAGATGGTATTCCGCCCTTTCATCAAAGTGGAGAGCGTAACAACAAAGGAATTCAGACAGCAGAAAGTGTCTATTCTGGATCATACGGCCGTGGTATTCACCTCACGTCATGCCATTGACCATTTTTTCCAATTATGTGCCGAATTGCGTGTCAACATTCCCGAAACGATGAAATACTTCTGCATAACAGAGACCATTTCTCTGTACATCCAGAAGTACGTACAATACCGCAAGCGCAAAGTATTCTTTGGTAATACAGGCAAGCTGGACGACCTGGCCGGCCCTATTGCCAAACACAAGAACGAGAAATACTTCGTTCCCCTGTCAGATGTGCATACTGATGAAATCAAAAACATGCTCGACGGCCTGAAGGTACAACACTCCGAAGCCGTGATGTACCGCACGGTCAGCAATGATTTTACCGAAGAAGAGAAATTCGACTATGATATGCTCGTCTTCTTCAGCCCGGCAGGTATTGCCTCGTTGCAGAAGAACTTCCCCAATTTTGAGCAAGGCAACATGGTGATTGCATCTTTCGGCCCTACAACCGCCAAAGCTGTACGCGATGCCAATCTGCGCCTCGACATTGAAGCGCCCACAGTGGAAGCCCCTTCAATGGCTGCAGCCATCGAACAATACTTGAAGAAGAACCAATAGTTGTCAGCTACATAAGCAACAGAATAACGAGCTACAAGCTACAAGTAAATGGGACTAACTTGTAACTTGTAGCTCGTAATTCATTACTTGATCACTTTACAATGACCACAACAGGAAGAACAGCCACATTATGCAAAGCCGAACGCCTGCATCGCCGGAGTGTCATCGGCCGGTTATTCGAGGGGAGCAACAAATCCATCTCGGCATTCCCCCTGCGCGTGGTCTATATGCCTGTCGAACAGGACGAAGAGGCTGCGCTTCCCAGCATACTTGTCAGTGTGCCCAAGCGATATTTCAAGCGGGCCGTCAAACGCAACCGTGTCAAACGACAGATACGCGAAGCCTACCGTCTCAACAAGCACATCCTACAGGAGGCTTTGGCTGACAAGCCATACAATATAGCACTGGCCTTCATCTGGTTGGACAAAGAATTGCACTCCACCACAGAATTGACGGGCAAAGTAAGAACCTTGCTCGGCCGTATTGCCGACAAAGTATGCCAACAACCATGAACCTGCTGAAACGCCTGCTCACCTGGTTGCTGTTACTCCCTATCCATTTCTACCGCAACTGCATTTCGCCACTGACTCCCCCTTCGTGCCGATTCACCCCCACCTGTTCGCAATATGCCATTGAAGCCTTGCAGAAACACGGGCCTTTCCGCGGACTTTATCTCACTGTCCGCCGCCTGCTCCGTTGCCATCCCTGGGGAGGAAGTGGATACGACCCTGTACCATAAACCGCCATTCGTTTTGCCACCTCATATATTTTGACTAATTTTGCACCATTCATAGAGTTAATAATCAGATTATGGAACAGACACTTCTCATCTATAACACCTTGAAGCGCCAGAAAGAGGCCTTCAAACCCCTACACGCCCCCCATGTGGGCATGTATGTGTGCGGCCCGACAGTCTATGGCGATGCACACCTCGGACACGCCCGCCCGGCCATCACGTTCGACATCCTCTTCCGCTACCTGACCCACTTGGGATACAAAGTGCGCTATGTGCGCAACATCACCGATGTGGGCCATCTGGAACACGATGCTGACGAAGGCGAAGACAAGATTGCCAAGAAAGCACGCCTGGAACAGTTGGAGCCTATGGAAGTGGTGCAGCACTATCTGAACCGTTACCATAAGGCCATGGAGGCACTGAACGTGCTCCCGCCCAGCATCGAGCCCCACGCATCGGGTCACATCATGGAACAGATTGCGTTGGTGCAAGAGATTCTTGACAACGGATATGCCTATGAAAGCAAAGGATCCGTCTATTTCGACGTAGCCAAATACAACCAAGACCACCACTATGGCAAACTGTCAGGACGCAACCTCGACGATGTGCTGAACACCACCCGTGCACTGGACGGACAGGACGAGAAGCGCAACCCCGCCGACTTTGCCTTGTGGAAATGTGCACAGCCCGAACACATCATGCGCTGGCCCAGCCCCTGGAGCGACGGTTTCCCCGGCTGGCACTGCGAATGTACCGCCATGGGCCGCAAGTATCTCGGCAGCCACTTCGACATCCACGGTGGCGGCATGGACCTCGTCTTCCCTCACCACGAGTGTGAAATCGCACAAAGTGTAGCCAGCCAGGGCGACGACATGGTGCACTATTGGATGCACAACAATATGATCACCATCAACGGACAGAAGATGGGCAAGTCGTACAACAACTTCATCAACCTCAGCGAGTTCTTTGCCGGTTCACACCCCCTGTTGGAGCAAGCGTACAGCCCCATGACCATCCGCTTCTTCATCCTGCAGGCACACTATCGCAGCACAGTGGATTTCGGAAACGAAGCACTGCAAGCCAGCGAGAAGGGATTGGCCCGACTCTTGGAGGCAGTGAAAAACCTCGACCGCATACAGCCCGCAGCCGCCAGCACCATTGATGTGAAGGAGCTGCGACAGAAGTGCTACGACGCCATGAACGACGACCTGAACACCCCCATCGTCATCAGCCACCTGTTCGACGCATGCCGCATCATCAACACTGTCCTCGACAAGAAAGCCACCCTCACAGCCGAAGATTTGGACGAGCTGAAGAGTACACTCCACCTCTTCCTTTTCGACATCCTCGGCCTGAAGGAAGAGAAAGGCGACGGCGACGGACGCCGCGAAGAGGCTTTCGGCAAAGTAGTGGATATGCTCCTCGAACAGCGCATGAAGGCCAAGGCAGCCAAAGATTGGGCTACCAGCGACCTCATCCGCGACCAGCTGACAGCTCTTGGTTTTGAAATCAAGGACACCAAGGATGGTTTCAGTTGGAAACTGACTTTATAAGAAACAAGCAATAAAAAGAGAAGGTGTGTCATAATTAACTTCTTAGACGCAGATAACGCGGATGACGCGGATTTTTCTTAATTATTATACCCGACAGGTTTATAATTTATCCGTGTTATCCGCGTCATCCGCGTCTGAAAAATAAAAAGAAGGCATTATGACACACCTTCTCTTTATTCATTGCGCCACTTACACATGCTTAATACTTCACCACTAACGGATTGCGCACTTTCTGTGCAAATTCTGCCACATAAGCATTCCAGGCAGCAGCATCGGCAAAACCATATTTGTTCCAGCCGCTTCCCCAATAGTAAGTGAATTCGGTACCGGGCTTGTACTCGGTAATGGCCAACACATGGCCACTCGCACCACCACGCAAGGTCTTGCTTTCTTCTTCGGTGAAGAGTACCGGCTTGGCTTCCTTCATTTCCTCAGGGAAAGCTATACCCAAATAGATTTCACCATTTCCGTTGTGAATATTGTCGCTCAAATCGGTATAAGTCACATATCCATTGTCAGCGTCGGTCGTATAGGCTTCTGCATTCTCCGGATGGATCACAATACCGGCAGCCACGGGTGTAGCCACACTCAGACCATTGTACGTAACGACAGTCTTGTTCATCTGTGAACCCTTGTCGAGCGAAATGATGCGGGTCTCAGCTACAGCTGCATCGTCTTTGATGGCTGTGGGAGCATAATTCAACTTCACGGTGAAACGCAGCGGACCATTATCCAGAATTTCGGGTTCGCCTACGTAGCAGTAGGGATACACGATAGCATCGTCCACCAACAGGGCTGCAGCACCACCTCCGAGCGTAGGACCAACCTTGTAACAATCAAGGCCGTTACCATGGTCAACGTGGTATGATACCGACTGGTACAGTTTGTTGGCCTCTTCGCCTTGACCAATCCGGCGCAGGCTGTCAATCCGAGCCTTGGTGGCAGGATTCAGCTCCTTCTCGTAGCGGTCTTCAACCACCAGTTCGGGCACACGCTTCAACCATACGTCGTATCCGAAGGCACGTTCGCCATTGGCCTGCAAAGCCGGACCATAGGTGCGGTAAGCCGTACGGTCGTTCTCCCAAGCCACATCGTCCACACGTTCGGGATATTTCTTTCCAAATACAGCCATCTCGAAGAGTTCCTCTTGCGGAGTACCCACCTGGATGGTATATACAGCACTTCCTCCGGCTGTCACATCAGCAGGGAAAATGAGTTTGCCATCATGAGTCAACTGATAGGGGACTTGTGCTCCAGCCTCATCCACCACCACAAACTGTGTCGTGTCAGTAAGGCCAAGTTGTTTGGAAACCTTTTCCATGCATACTTCCACCAGTTCACCCTTACGGTCAACGTCAAGAGAATTGGTCACCGTCACTTGCAACGGTCCTTGCTTGCCGCACGATACCATCAAAAGGGCGGCGGCGAAAAATGAGAATGTTTTTTTCATTGGGAATCTATTTTTAAGGAGTGTAGGAGTGTAGGAGGCAGGAGTGGAGACAATAGTTTAGCAAACGTATAGCTAAACATTTGTCTACACTCCTTTACTCCTGTCACTCCTACACTCCTCTGTTGTTATTACTTAGGGTTGCTTACCAATATAAGCCAAGATACCTCCATCGACATAAAGTACATGTCCGTTCACAGCATCCGAAGCCTTAGAGGCAAGGAACACTGCGGGTCCGCCCAATTCTTCGGGATCGAGCCAACGGCCTGCAGGAGTCTTGGCACAGATGAATGAGTCAAACGGATGACGGCTGCCATCAGCCTGACGCTCGCGGAGCGGAGCTGTCTGAGGAGTAGCGATGTAACCGGGGCCGATACCATTACACTGGATGTTGTATTCTCCGTACTCTGAACAGATGTTGCGGGTCAGCATCTTCAAACCACCCTTGGCAGCAGCATAAGCCGATACAGTCTCACGACCCAACTCACTCATCATTGAGCAGATGTTGATAATCTTACCTTCGCGACGCTCCATCATTTCGGGAATAACAGCGCTTGAGCAGATGAACGGACCTACCAGGTCGATGTCGATAACCTGCTGGAACTCCGAACGCTTCATCTCGTGCATGGGGATGCGCTTGATGATACCGGCATTGTTCACCAGGATGTCAATCTGGCCTACCTCAGCGTGAATCTTCTCTACGAGCTCCTTCACAGCCACTTCGTTAGTCACGTCGCACACATATCCATGTACATTTTCAATACCGGCTTCTTTGTAGTTGGCCAAGCCTTTAGCCAATGCATCTTCGTTGATGTCGTTGAAGATGATGTTCTTGATACCTGCCTGCACAAATGCCTTGGCAATGTTGAATCCGATACCGTAAGAGGCGCCGGTAATCCAGGCGTTCTTACCTTCTAATGAAAAAAGGGATTTCATACAATTTTTTTTAAGGAGTGGAGGAGTGATAGGAGTGGAGGAGTGGAGACAATAGTCTTGCTCCCTGTTTGCATTTCCGTTTCACCCTTTACTCCAGGTTATTTAATTCCGTTATTATTAATTATTCCATTACAATAAGCCGTCAGTAATCTACCGACTTCCGTAGCACTTTCATGTAGCAGTATATAGTCGTCTTTATCAAGGAATCCCAAATCCTTAGAAAGGATTATGTAGTTTTGACATTCTGCTAAACTCCCTTCCGAGATATTAAAAAAACGTAGTTTGTCTGCCTTACTCAATTTTTTGTAACCTTCTGCTACGTTCGCTCCTATTGACACCGCGGCACGTCTAAATTGAGATGTAAGCCCAAATTTTTCGTCTTCAGGAAACCGTTGGGTAATCCGATATACAAGACTGGTAAACTGGTGTGCCTTTTGCCAAGTGATAATATTCTCAAACGAAAAAGGTTCCATATATAGCAAATCTATTGTCTACACTCCTCTACTCCTATCACTACTACACTCCTTAATAAATAAACTACTTCAAATCCGTAATCAGCGAGAAGTCCTGATCTCCATAGTCGAGATTCTCACCGCCCATACCCCAGATGAAGGTGTAGTTGTGTGTGGCGGCAGCGCTATGGATTGACCATTCGGGAGAGAGCACAGCCTGGTCGCCCTTCATCCAGATGTGGCGGGTCTCGTCCACCTCACCCATGAAATGGCATACGGCATGCTCTTCGGGCACTTCGAAATAGAAGTAAGCCTCCATGCGGCGGCTGTGTACGTGAGCCGGCATGGTGTTCCACACGCTACCCGGAGCCAGTTCGGTCATACCCATCTGAATCTGGCAAGTGGGCAACACCTGGTTCACCAGCATCTTGTTGATATTGCGGTCGTTCGAACCTTCCAAGCTTCCCAAGTGCATTACCAGAGCATTTTCCTTAGTCACCTTCTTGCAAGGATAGCTGGTGTGTGCAGTGCATGAGTTGAAGTAGAACTTCGCAGGGTTCTTCGGATCTTTGCTTTCGAAGATGACATCACGGTCACCCGAACCGATATAGAGTGCTTCCTTGTAATCCAATTCAAAGGTTTCGTCTCCAGCCTTCACGATACCGGGACCACCTACGTTGAACATACCAATCTCGCGACGGGTAGTGAAGTAAGGAGCCTTCAACGGGTCGATAGCCTCCAGTTTCAGTGCTTCGCCTACAGGCATAGCACCACCCACCACCATACGGTCATACATGGAATACACCATGTTCACCTCGTCGGCAGCAAATACTTTTTCAATCAGGAAATCGCGGCGGATACGCTTGGTATCGTAGCTTTTCGCATCTTCAGGATGTGCCGCGTAACGGATCTCATAGTTTGTTTTCATATCAAATGATGTTTAATAAAGATTGTTGTAACTTACAATAAGTGAGCAAATATACGAAAAAGAATGGTACGCGCGTACATTTTTACTAAAATTAATAGAAAATATATCTTTTGCAGCTATTCCGCAAAAGGCTTTTCATTCGATAGAGAAGGTTCTGACCCCCGATGACGACAATGAATCTACCCCCTCCGCCTAAAGGCTCGAAGGTGTGTCAAAAATAAAATTAGGCGCGGATTACGCGGATTTCGCGGATAAATTATACTTCAACTTTCGCAAGTAGAGAAGTAGTAGGAGTGTAGGAGGCAGGAGTGTAGACAATTGCTTTGACTATGATAGACAAAGCACACCATGCAAGCATCACTATCGTCTACACTCCTAAGCGAAGCGTCACTCCTACACTCCTGTACTCCAGAAAGTTGAGCTTGCGAAA
>JAFXDG010000125.1 GCA_017521285.1 Bacteroidaceae bacterium
GTGGCCCTGCTCGTCGCCCTCTGCGTCGGTTGGCGCGTGTGGAAGACGGCTACCGCCCATCCGGCAGATGAGATTTGCAAGGGGTAAGGGGAACCTCACCCTAACCCTCCCCAAAGGAGAGGGGACTGAAATAGACAAATCAATAAAATCGGAAATAAATAGTAAATCGTAAATAACCAAATAGAAAATCAACAAACAAATCCCTAAATCCTCCCCTTTGGAGGAGTTAGAGGGAACCTTAATTATATGATACGACATTATTTAGAACTTGCTTGGCGCCAACTTATCAAGTACCGCCTACAATCTTTCGTCAGCATCGTGAGCCTGGCCATTGGCTTTGCCTGTTTCGCACTGGCAAGCATGTGGATAAAGTATGAAACGACGTATGATGCGTTTCATAAGGATGCGGACGGTATCTATACAATCTTGGTTAGCAATTATCCCTATATCAATGAACGAAGTATAAAGGTAAAGTACTTGGAACAGATTCCCGAGATTTCGGAATATAGCCTGTTCCTCAACAAATTGTGCAAGCCCGCGAACCAAGCAAATCATTACGCTGAACAGATCTTGTTAGACGATAAGTTTCTGGATATCTTTGGTGTGAAATTCGTTGAAGGCAATCTTGATTTCATGCACGACGAGAATCTGATAGCCGTCAGCGAGCGTTTTGCTCGCCGCTTTTGGGGCAATGAGTCTCCCCTTGGCAAGGTGTTGGTAAATGAAGACATTATGGGTGAGGAACAGCCTCCACGCACCGTGACGGCCGTATTCAAGGATTGGGGCGAGCACACCAATTTTCCGATGGATATAATGAGTATATATCCGTCCGAAGGTTACGACAAACGAACTTTGTCTGCGGTTTGCGTGATGCGCCTGTATCCATCGGCAAGTGCCGATACCGTATTGGCGAAATTGCAGAATATGATGATGAGGGACGGTGAGCCTACTTACGTGATGGACATCTCTCTGAAAGTGCTGCCCATTACCGAAATGCGGCATCAATCGGGTGAATATAAGCTCACAGCCAAATTTCAGATAAATCATATCTACCTGTTCTCTGTTGCCAGTATGTTGTTGATAGTATGCGGCTTGCTGAATTACTTGACCATGTTCATCAACCGCCTCTTTATCCGCAAGCGCGAAATGGCCTTGCGCAAAGCGTTCGGTGCTTCGGGATGGAACCTGACGGCACAGTTTCTTACGGAATATGGCCTGTTGTTGGTGATAGCCCTCGCTTTTGGTTTGCTTACCGTGGAATTGTCGATGGATTGGTTCTACGAAATGTCGCAACTGCCTGTTGACACAAAGTTCATATACCAAGAGACCGCCCTCTATTCGGCCGTCGTATTGTTGTTATCCCTGGCGGCATCCGTTCCCGTCATTATCTATTTCCAGCGCCAATCGCTGCAAAGTGCCATCGTTGGTGTAGGCGGAATGATGCGTTACCACATCTTCCGTCGCATCAGCACAGGCTTGCAGATTGGCATTTCCATCTTCTGCATCTTCTGCGTGGTAGTAATGATGAAGCAGGTTGATACCTTGCGCTATGGCGACATAGGTTTCAAACGCGAGAATCGTGGATGGATGTACCCGGGCGAAAACAACATGGAGGAATTGGCCTTTTATCTCAACCAACAACCCGAGGTGGATACAGCCATTGCCTTATCAGAATATATCTATCCCAATCATTACAACTCTCTTTACGAATTGAAGAAAGAGGATAATCCGGAAATGAACGATGACTACGGATTGCACGTAGAGTTTATGGACGAAACCGTGGCAGACTTCTATGGCTTGACCTTGCTGCAAGGACGATGGCCACGCCCTGACGATTTCCGACATAGGACAGCATACAGATTAGCCGATTTCAGGATGCAAAGGGAACTCCTCAACAATACCAATGTGTGCATCAACGAGACATTGGCCCGTCGCATGGGATGGGAAAACCCCATTGGAAAGACTTTTGTTGCATCCGTCGGAGATAACATAAAGAACACGCTCACCGTCATCGGTGTCTATAAAGACATCCTATGCGATTCGCCAACCGAAAAGGCTGTACCGGCCATTGGTCTCCCAATTTCTTGGGAAAGATATGAATACAGTTCGGTACATTTCAAGTTCAACCCTGGCACATGGCCAACACTCCGACAAAAGATTAAAGACTTTGGCAAAGGAAAGGCTGGATGGATAAGCAGTGTAGAACCAAGAACTTATGATGAGCAATATGCTCCAATGCTGGTATCAGAAAACAACCTCCAAAAGCTCCTCAACGTCATTACCGTTGTCTGCATCCTGATAGCCTTATTCGGCGTATGGTCAATGATAATGCTCACCTGTGAGCAACGGCGCAAAGAGATTGCCGTACGCAAGGTGTTCGGCGCTACGACAAAAGACATCCTGGACATGTTCATCGTTGAATACATGGCGCTGCAAGCCGTGGCCGCCCTCGTGGCCTTCCCCATCGGCTATGCCTGCATGAAGCCGTGGCTGGAGCAATATGTGGTGCAGACCGAAATCCCGTGGTGGATTTACATCGGCATCTTCCTCATGGTGGCCCTGCTCGTCGCCCTCTGCGTCGGTTGGCGCGTGTGGAAGACGGCAACAGCCCATCCGGCGGATGAGATTTGCAAAGGGTAAGGGGGAGCCCCACCCTAACCCTCCCCAAAGGAGAGGGGACTGAAATAGACCAATCAATAAAATCGGAAATAAATAGTAAATAACCAAATAGTAAATCAACAAACATTTCCCTTGAATCCTCCCCTTTGGGGGAGTTAGAGGGAACCTTAATTATATGATACGACATTATTTAGAACTTGCCTGGCAACAACTCACCAAGTACCGCCTGCAATCCGTGGTAAGCATCGTCAGCCTGGCCATCGGCTTCGCCTGTTTCGCACTGGCAAGCATGTGGATAAAGTATGAAACGACGTATGATGCGTTCCATAAGGATGCGGAGAACATCTATGTCTTAACACAAGGGAACGATTACATATTGAGGAGGGGCATGGGCATGATAAACTATCATGCATTTCGGGAAATACCTGAGTTGGAACAACTGACAAGCATCAGAAACATCCTCATAGACTCCGCCAATGGGGTAGATTTGCATAGAAATTTGTACGATTACCTTTGGCAGATGAACGATACGAACTTTGTAAACCTGTTCGGTTTGGACATTCTCGAGGGGTCAACTTCTTTTGTACACAACGAGAATGAAATAGCCATCAGTGACCGGCTTGCCAAATTTTTATGGAAAGACGAATCGCCCATCGGCAAGCCTTTATCTATCAAAATGGAAATCAAAACGGATAATCTCAAATACGAACGGACACTGACCGTAGCAGCCGTATTCCGTTCGTGGGGCGAACACAGCAACTTCATGTTTGACATGCTCACCCTAAAGCTTCAAGATTTTCTCAGTAACTATTTTCGAGAAGAATATATGATGGCACATGTCTCGCCAAAGGTGGACATTGAAAAGTTGAATGCCCGACTCGACACTTTAAGGATATATTCCAATTCGTGGTTTGACTCCATGTCAAAAGAAGAATTCTTAACTATGGTATCCCCGGAAGATAAGTTCAAATTGATTCCTTTGACCGAACTTTATTATTCCAATGAAGTATATAACTATCACTCCAAATTCAAGTTCAACCACATCTACCTATTCTCCGTCGCGTGTAGTTTGCTCATCGCATGTGCGCTCTTGAACTACCTGACAATGTTCATCAACCGTTTATTTATCCGCAAACGGGAAATGGCCTTGCGCACGGTATTCGGTGCTACGAGTAAGGATTTGATGTTGCAATTCTTCATCGAATACGGTCTTTTGCTACTCATCGCACTTCTGCTTGGTCTGTTCATCACATTCGGTTTGATGAACGACTTTCTTACCTTAGCCGATTTACAGATAGGACGTACTGGACATTTTCTTTATCGTTATATGGAAATCCTTCCAGAGATGCGAAATTTCTTCATTCAGGAAATCTTACGATACATTCTGTTGGTATTCTTGGTATCCCTGCTTGTGTCAGTCCCCTTCATCTGGTACTTCCGCCGCCAATCGTTGCAGAGCAGCATTACGGGAGTGGGAGGATTGGCCAAGTACAACCTGTTCAGATACATCAGCACAGGATTGCAAATGGGAATCAGCATCTTCTGCATTTTCTGTACGGTGGTTCTATTGAAGCAGTTGGACACTTTGCGTTACGGTGACATAGGTTTTGAACGCGAGAACCGCATGTACCACAGGATTGGTTACATATACAAGGATATGCACGAAGGAATTTTCTCGTTTATCAAATCGTGTCCTGAAGTTGATACAATAATCAAACCGGATAATCCCATCTATCCCGCATATAGTTCAAAGCAAGGCCTTATTTTAAAAGAAAGCAACCCTGATATATCAGAGAATTTTCGTACATACTATTTACACATTACAAAAGAGACAGCAGATTTCTACGGACTGAAACTATTGGAGGGACGATTCCCATTTGATGGAGAAGAGAATGCAATAGTCGTCAACGAAGCGTTTGTCCACAAAACAGGTTGGGAAGAAACTTTGGGAAGACAGCTATCGGAAAACTATTTAAAAGAAGCAGCAACCATTGTTGGAGTAGTCAAAGATTTCCACAATGAATCTCCTCTGATAAAATCAAAGCCTTATATTCTTCATTATTCGGCATCTCCAACACCTGACGGAGAAATCCTTTTACGTTATAAACCGGGAATGAAACAGGCTCTGCTGGAAAAGGTTGAAGCATATTACAATGAGCATGAAATTCCGTTTGAAATATCCAACTGGGAGGATATGACAGAAAAATATAATAAGATGTTGGTTTCCGAAGATAACCTACGCCTCCTTCTCTTTATCATCACCGGCATCTGCATCCTCATCGCCCTCTTCGGTGTGTGGTCGATGATAATGCTCACCTGCGAGCAACGGCGCAAAGAGATTGCCGTGCGCAAGGTGTTCGGTGCTACGACAAAAGATATCTTGGACATGTTCATCGTTGAATACATGGCGCTACAAGGAGTAGCCGCCCTCGTGGCCTTCCCCATCGGCTATGCCTGCATGAAGCCATGGTTGGAGCAATATGTGGTGCAGACCGAAATTCCGTGGTGGATTTACGTCGGCATCTTCCTCATGGTGGCGCTGCTCGTCGCCCTCTGCGTCGGTTGGCGCGTGTGGAAGACGGCAACCGCCCATCCGGCAGATGAGATTTGCAAGGGGTAAGGGGAGTCCCACCCTAAGAGGGGTGTCATAATTTACTTTTTAGACGCAGATAA
>JAFXDG010000126.1 GCA_017521285.1 Bacteroidaceae bacterium
CCAGGCCTTCCTGACGCTCTCGCAGAACCGCATAGAGGGACGCTATGGCGAACCGGCTCCTGCCGCTCCTACCGTGACGCGCTCGCAGGACTACGATGGAAAGATTACCTTCTCATCGAGCAATGAGAAAGTGGTCAAAGTGAATGTCGAGACGGGCGAGCTGACCGTCGTGGGTGCCGGCACTGCCATCATCAGTGTCAGTGGCGCAGAGACCGACTACCGTCTGGCTCCCGTCACCAAGACCTATACCGTATGGATTGACAAGGCTACGCCTGTCTTCTCCTTCGAAAAGGTGGCTGTCACTGCCAACCTTGGTGCTGCTGTGCCAGCGAACAAGCTCTGCGTCGGCCTCTACGACGGCGAGGTACAATACACCTCGAGTGATGAGCAGATTGCCACCGTCAGTCAAGATGGCGTGGTAACGTCACTGGCCATTGGTGAAGTCACTATCACAGCCACAGGTGCAGAGACCGACAACTGCTACGAGGCCCAACAGGCTCAGTATCAGCTGACAATATCCGACGCCTCTGGCATCAGCACCATTATGTCCGATGCTGCCAGCACAGGCAAGGCCTACAACCTGAAAGGACAGCAAGTAAACCTGCCGACATCTGGCAAAGGGGTATATATTATCGGTGGAAAGAAAGTGGTGAGGGATTGAACACATACTGTCCGCGTTTCATCTTACCCCAGTGGATGGCGTGTTGCGGGCAGTGGTGGTAACAGGCCAGGCAATTCGTGCAACTGCCATCATGCTTCCAGCGTGGTGGCAGTCTGACGAGTTGATGAGGGGCATGCGGCGCTATTCCTTCTTGCTTACAACTGTTAGTCTGGTAGCCTTAACTGAAAAAAGGCCAATCGCGTTTCTTGATTTTTGCGATTGGCTTTTTTGTATTGTCTCTTTTTCCTTCTTACGGATTCATCACCACCTCAACTGTGTGCTTCGAGCGGACGAGCTTGCGGGCCAGCCGCTGCACATCCTTGGGAGTGACCTGTTGCAGGGTCTCGCCGTTGGTGAGCATGTCGTCCGAATGGTAACGCACGCGTTCGGTGAGGGCGGCCATCCAGAAAGCATCGGTGGCGCGGTAGGCGGTGTGTTGTTTCTGTAGGTATTCCTTCGCTTTGTTGAACAGGTCGGTTGAAGGACCCTCGTCGGCCACTTGGCGGAGCAGGCCGATGGCTTTCTGTAACAGGGACTGTGCCTGTTGGGGATTGGTGTTGAAGTTGAACATCAGCGTCAGTTCGTCGGCCGGCTGGCGCGAGATGCGCGAGGTGACGCTGACATTGTAGGTGCCGCCCTCCTGCTCGCGCAGAGTTTCGGTGCACAGGCTGTTCATCACTTCGCTGAGGATGGCGCAGGCCATGTTGTTCTTGGCAGTGTAGCGCTCTTTGGCCAGCATGTTGTAGATGACGGTGGTGACGGAGTTCTCCATCGGCACCTGAACGTGGCAGACGTGCTTTCCGCGACGCAGGCGGGGCAGGGCACTGAGGTCGGCCTGCTCGCACTCCTTTGGATTGCCGGGCAGCGAGGCTATGTATTCACAGAGGAGCGGGCGGAGGGAATCGATGTCCATCTTTCCCACAAAGATGAAGGTGAAATCGGCCGCATTGGCAAAGCGCTCTTGGAAGAGGGTGAGCGTGCGGGCGTAGTCAACGCTATCGGCCAAGGCCAATGATGCCTTCCGGCTACGCGGATGGGGCTGGTACATGGTGGCGCGCAGCGTGTCGCTGAACAGGGTCATGGGACTCTCCATCCGTTGGGTGAGTGTGTTCCGCATATTCTGTTGCCAGCGGAGGAAGGCTGTGCTGTCCTGACGGGGAGAGGTGGTGAAGCGCAGGTACATCAGTTGGAGCAAGTCCTCCACGTCAGCCCACTTGCTGCCGTCGCTGAAGGTTTCGGTGAGAGTCCCCACATTGGTCTGGTACGAAGCGGTGCTGCCTTCTAAAGCGCGTCCGAGCTGACGGACCGACAGATGGGCCAGTCCGCCCATGCCGGGCAGGGCGTTGATGGCATTGATGTTGTTGTACTCTTCATCGGGAATCAGTGAAGTGCCGCCGTGGCTGATGGCCGTCAGTTGCAGGATGCCGTTCGCGGCCTTGGTGGGTTTCAGTATCACTCGCGCTCCGTTGCTGAGGGTCAGTTCGTGCGTGCCATATTCCGTGTTTTCCACCTCTTTTACGATACTTCCTTTCATAGGCTTTTCCTTCATCAGTTCGGGTGCGGGCTCCGTTTCGGGTATCTGGTAGGGGGTGGTCTTCTGTCCCCACGCCTGACCATAGGCTTGTAACACTTCGGTCTCGGTGGGCCAATGGTTGCCTTCACGCTCTTGTCCTTGTAAGAGGATGGCCACACCGCCTTGACTGTAGATGAATTGGTTGAAACGGGCGTTCACGTCGGCCAAAGTCAGGCTCTGCAACAATTGGCGGTAGAGCTTCATCTCCTCGGCTTGGGAGAGCAGGGGATGGCTGTGCAGGAAGTGTGCCATACACTTCTGTACGAGAGTGTTGTTAGGCAATGCGGTGCCGATGTTCTCCTCGGTAATGCTGATGGAGCGGCGCAAATCGTTGCATACGCGCTCGAACTCAGCAGGGGTGAAGCCGTGTTCCATGGCACGCTTGAGCTGGAACACCAATGCCGACATGGCCTGCATCCAATTGTCCTCTTTGAAATTGGCATGGGCCGACAGGGCTTTCTTGGTCATGGACAAAGAGTAGTCTCCATCGGAGAACCGTAGGGTGAGTCCTTGTGGGTTGTTGCCCGCTGTGGCTTGGTCATACAGACGGTAGGAGAGCATGGAGATAATCATCTGTCGGCATAAGTTCTCTTTCTGACCAGCTAAGGTGAGGTTGGCTTCTGAGGGTTGGGGGGTGTACTTGTAGCTGATGCGCAGCGTGCCCGAAGATAGTTCAGGGTCAGTGCCTATGGCCACGATGGGCGAGGCATTGTCCGCCACGGTAAAGTAAGGACGCTCAGTGGCATTCTTTTTCCGTGGAATATCTGTCCAAAGGGTTTGGATGCGTTTCTCCACCCAATCGGCATCGACATCGCCTGCCACGATGATGGCCTGCAGGTCGGGACGATACCAACGGTGATAGTAGTCGCGCAGAGCCTTGTGGGGGAAGTTGTCCACCACCTCCATCAGCCCGATGGGCATCCGATGGGCATAGCGGTTTCCGTCGGGGAAGAGTTTGGGGAGTGTCTGCTCGTAGATGCGTTCGCGTGCACCTGTCTTGGTGCGCCACTCTTCGTGGATAACCTTGCGCTCGGCATCAATTTCCTTTCCTTCCAACGAGATGAAACCGCTCCAGTCGTGGAGAATCAAGAGGCAGGAATCTACCAATCCTTCGCGCCGGGTGGGTACGTTGGAGAGGTTATAGACCGTCTGGTCAAAGGAGGTATAGGCATTGATGTCGGTGCCGAAGCGCACTCCGTTTTCCTCCAAATACTCGATCAGCCGCTTGCCCGGGAAATTCTTGGTGCCATTGAAGGCCATGTGTTCCAGGAAGTGGGCCAGTCCGCGCTGATCTTCTTCCTCCAGGATAGAACCAACCCGTTGCACAATGTAGAACTCGGCCTGCCCTGTAGGCTTCTGGTTAGGACAAATGTAGTAGGTCAGTCCGTTGGACAGCGTGCCGTAACGTACCGCCGGATCCATGGGAAGAGTTTGGGCAAAAGTAAGGAGAGGGAAGAAAAGGAGGAAGAAAAAAAAGACCCACCCCCTTGCCCCTCCCTGTATGGAGGGGAGTAGGTAGTTTAGACTATGATGATATTTCTTATTCATAATGTTTTTAGGGTGACAAGCTATTTATTTCCCTCCCTGACAGGGAGGGTTAGGGTGGGTCTGTAGGGCTTGCTGGTCGGGTCTCTCTTTCTTACTTTTTCTTATACATAATCTTCACCGGCTGGTAGCAGACGTTCTCATACTTGTTGAGCACGGTGCCCTTGTCAGTGTCGATGACCCACACACTGCCGTTAAGCCCCGGTTGGTCAGGTTCGTAGAAGGCAATATAAGTGCGGGTGTGGTCGGCGCTGAGCTCAAGACCAGTGATGATGGCCGATTCGGAGCCGACGGTCAGGAGGTCATCGGCAGCGGTAATCATCTGTGAGGAGGTGTAGTTCCAACGTTTCACTTTGTTTCCCTCAGCAAAAAGCATGGAGTAATAAGTCCGGTTGGCTACGCAGGGAGTGGTTTCGGTGAGGGATAGCTGTCCGATGCCGCACATCTGGTAACCGCCGTTGTCGATGAGGACATTTTCCAATGTTTCGGAATTGTATTCCCAAAAATCAACGGAGAGCCGACTCTTCTGGAACATGATGCCGGTGGCATTGGATGTGATGACGAGTGCTTCAGGATTACCTCCGGCCCGCTTCTGTTCGTCGGTCATGCGCACAAGCACCATCTTGCGGATGCTGAGTCCATTGAAGAAGTTGGCTGTTCCCTGACATTCCTCGCGACTCAGGTGGTACTTCTTGCCACAATAGTAGGGGCCATATCCACGATAAATCATGCAGAGGGCATTGATGTCGGTGTCCCAATAAAGGAGATTGTAGTTTCCGCCTGAGCCTCCGTCGCTGATGATAGCTGTCTGAGCATAAGTATAGGGAAGTTTTACAGGCTTGGCCAACGCTCCTTCAGTGGTGGAGAACTCATAGACATGCCCGTTCTCACACAGCACAGGATAAGCCACACCCGAAGCTCCCACGGAGGGAATGCCCATCTGGGTAGGTTTGAAGTCGGGGTACTCTGGAGCCGTAATCATGTTTTCCACCACGAAGGTCTTTTCGTTGAGGTAATAGATGGTGGCAGGTGAGGTGCCGTTCTCGTTGCCTTGGCAAGCAACGATGAGGCTTCCGCTGCTCTGTACCATGTCGGCCGGGTTGGCAGCAAAGGCATAATCTGTGTTGTTGGCACTGAATTGGTCGCCTGTCATGAACCCGGTCGGCTCACTTCCGTCGGCAGGCATGAGCATGAAGGAAAGCATACTGTTTCCCTCGGCATCCTTGCTGATAAGGGTGATACCCTCTTCGTAAGGTGAGTTGACGTGAAGCTCAAAGGGGAAGAACGTTTTTCCATCACTGTTCTCTACAATCAGACGGCATTGGTAGCTGCCCAACTCTTTGCCTTCATAGACAAACTCTTTGTCGTGACTGTATGTCTCCAGATTGATTTCCCACGTATAGGTAAGTTCTTTTTCACGGGTTGTCTGGCTGACGACGGGTGAAATGGTGAGTGTTTCGTTCTTGTTGATGTTGTACACCTGTTGGATGGAAGTACTGTCGATGACTATTTCCGAAATGGGGCGGTTGCCCAACGTGGTTTCATCGTCGAAACAAGAAGTGAGAGATGTTGTCAATAGGGCGATTGCCAATATATTCTTTAGTTTCATTGCTGAATGTATATTATCTGATTATTTTTCTGTCTATCTACACTGCAAACGGGTCGGGGAAATCAAAGGGAAAGTCGGGGTATTCGTCCAGAATCATTTCCCTGTTGGCTGGGTCGTTGAAGTGCTCATACATGGGTTGGTAGATGTACTTCTTGAAGATGGTGCGATACTGGTATGGGTCGCCGTATTCTATGTGCTCCAGATTTTCGCCATAGAGCTTCACCATTTTCTTGTAGGTCTCGGGTTGGATGGCTTCAATGGCATGGAAATATTCTACCATTTTGATGAACTTATACGGATGCCATACTCCAAGGGAACTGAGTGACCAGACCTTTTCTCCATGCGCATTGTACCAAGCCGGCTGTTCTACGGCATTGTCAAATTTGCTTTGGTGTACTTGGCTGAGTGAATCGAGCGTGGGAGTGAAGTGCTCATTCTTTACCAAACGGAGGGTCAGTTGGTAACGTTCGTACCCGTTGGCATAGTCGCCTTGCAGTCCGTCGCGCAGGATGCGGATGGGGATGTAGCCTGTGATGGAGTCGGGCAGAATGACAGCCTCGTCTATCTCGTACTGCACGCCTTCTATAGCTTTGCATTGGTCTGTCACCAATTCAAAGCCGATGGAGCGGGATACCTTTGACGGAGCGCCCATAATCTGTACCGGAACTTTCAGCGTGTATTCCCTTACTTCGATGGGGGTGACACTGAAGGAGTATTGGCTGGAGTCGCTGGTGAAATAGATACCTGTATAGGATGTGTCGAACTTCATGTAGTCTTCATCCTCGCAGGCTGTGAAGCCGAGGGCAAAGATTACTACACAGACCCACCCCCTTACCCCTCCCTGTATGGAGGGGAGTAGATGGCTTGCACCTGATTTATTGAAGAATATTGTTTTCATATTTGAATATATAGTTTTTATCATATTGTTCGTCCTATTTTTTTCTCCCTCCTTATAGGGAGGGGTGGGAGGCTGTCAAAGTCTGTTCTCGTATTCACTGTCGGGAATAGGAACCACATATATCTTCTTGCTGGCTGGGATGACTTTTTCCTTTCCCGTGGCATTGTCCCATGCATTGATGTTCAGGTGTTGGCGTTTCAAGTTGAAGAACGTCTGTCCTTCGCCGAAATACTCCTTGAAGCGTTCGAGGTTGATAAGTTCCTGAGTCAGTGTCTGGTCTTTGATTGCTGATAATCCGCGCGACTCCAATACCTGGTTGTAATATTCGGTAGCCGATTCTATGTCGCTCTCCAACAGAGCTTCAGCCATGATGTAGTACATTTCGGGCAGGCGGATGAGGTTGATTCCTTGAATCAGTTCTTTAGGACGCGATGAACCCATGTTCTGCAATTCATACGAATCGGTGAGTTTGCTCAGTCGCAATGTGGGAGTACCACCCAATTCAACCGAAGTGAAGTAGGCAGTTGTGCGGTAATCCAATCCGTCGGCCTGTTGTTCGTAAATGCTTTCAATGTCACCACGCGGATTCAAGGAGTAGTAGCTGGTGGTAGCTTGCAACTTGGCATACACATTGTTGTAGAACTCTGCAAAATAGATGCCGAAGAGTGTCTCTTTTTCGGAAAGCACGCCGGCAATGTCGCCATTGATGTCGGTCTTCACATTCAGTTTGTAAGGGCTTTCATCAATCACCTTCTTGGCATAGACGGCTGCATTTTCTTTGTCGCCCATGGTCAGATAGACGCGTGCCATCAGTGCCTGCACGGCATAGAGGTTGCAATGAATCTGACGGTCGGTCATGAAAAGTCGGTCGTTTACGTACTGTGCTTCGTCAGCCAACAGGCGCTCTGCTTCGTGCAAGTCGGCCAAGATGTGTTCATAGTTCTTGGTTAGCGGTTCGAAGTCTGGTGTATTCAGCGAGAACTCCGTGGCGTAGGGGATTCCTTCTGCTTCGGGGTTCTGTGTGATCTGTTCGGCATAGAGGCGCATGAGGTCGAAGTGCATGAAGGCGCGGAGTCCCAACGCTTCACCTTTATATATGGTATAAGGGTATTTGGAGGCTGAGGCTACGAGGTCGGCGGCCAAGATGCTGTTCACGTTGGAAATGTTCTTGTACATGGCCGTCCATATACCTTCGAACATACCTTTTACGTTGGTGTTGTCGTACTCATAATTCCCCATCGCTTCGATGGAGGTGTTGCCCTTGCAGGTAAGGTTTTGTGCCAATATCTCCATGGTGGAAAAGTGCAGCTCTTGTCCGTAGAGCGTTTGGTTACGCATCTGTGAATAGACTCCGTAGAGAGCATCCTCAATACCTTCGGGCGAGGTCAGCATTTCGTCACCCTTAATCTGTCCTTCGGGGGTGATGTCAAGGAAATCGTCGCAAGCGGTGAAAGTAACTCCACAAACGATGGCGAAAAGTATATATTTGAAAGTCTTCATTCGGCTTTTAATTTTTAACTTTTAATTTTTAATTTAGTTAGAACGTTGCACTCACATTGATTTCAAATCCCTGGCTGTAGAGATAGCTGGTACCGCGTTCAATCTTTACGCTGGAGAGGCGCAGAATGTCGGTGAAGTTGATTCCGGCACGCAAGTTACGCAGATGGAGCGGCTTGTACAGTTTTTCGGGGAACTCATAGCTGAGGTTCAGGGTACCCAAAGTCAAGGTGTTCTCCTCCTCGGCAAAGCGGTCTGTCTGGTTGGGACGGCTACTGTCGGCAATGTTTTTGTAGAAGGCAATGTCGCCCGGTTGTTTCCAACGATCGTCAAACACGCGCTGGTCGGCATTCTGCATCGGGTCGCTTCCTTCCACTTTCGTAATACGGGTTGTATTGTAAATCCAGGCTCCCAAGCGGAAGTTGAAGAGGGCATAGAGGCTGAATCCCTTCCAATAGATGTGTGTATTGAAGGTTCCCGTATATTTCGGTTCGGTGTCACCAATGAGTACACGGTCGGTGGGGTCGTAGTCGAAGGTCAGCGTTCCGTCGCGCTTGATATAGACCTCTTTACCCGTGGCAGGGTCGATACCGGCCGAGCGAACCAACTTCAGCGCAGTGGTGCTTTCTCCCTCAGCATACTGAGGTAGCGGAGCCAATGAGGTTCCTGCATTCTCTTGGTTTTCCTTGTTGATTTCCTCCAAGGCTTTGTTGATTTTGGTAATCTTGTTGCGGTTGAAGTAGCCCATGGTTCCAAGTTTCCACGAAAATTCGCTGTTGCGGAAGATGTAACCGTCCACTTGGATTTCGACACCTTTGTTTTGCATTTCACCCAAGTTGGAGGTGGCGGTGGTCACACCCGTGGAGGGCGCTTTGGCCTTATCCAACAGCAAATCGGTAGTGTTGCGGATGTAGGCGTCCACTACGATGTTCAGTCGTTTGTTGAACATGCTGAAGTCGAGTCCCACATTGTAGTTCATGGTGCGTTCCCAAGCCAAATCGACATTGCCTATGGTGAGGGGAATGGCACCGATGCCGTTCTTGTACTCATATTCATTGCTGTACTGGTACATAGTCATGGCTTGGAAGGGGCTGAAGCTGACCTTACCTGTGTAACCGGCACTGGCACGCACTTTGAAGAGGTCGAAGTGCTTCTTGATGTCCTTCATGAACGGTTCGTTCAGAATGTTCCATCCCACACCGCCTGACCAGAAGTGGCCGTAGCGGTTGTTGGCTCCGAATTGTGAAGAACCTGTCACGCGCCAGGTGGCATCGGCAAAGTAGCGGTTGCGCCATGAGTAGTTGCCAGTGACGAACACACCCACATCGGATGACTCCGCCAAATCTCCATAGGGCTTTGAATTGGTGGGATAACCTGCTGCATTGCCGATGTAGGAGTTCTGGTCATTGAAAAATCCGAGGGCTTGCATTGTCTTGCTGCTCAGTTCCGAGTGGTTGATTTCCCATCCGGCATTGGCACTGACAAGTGACTCGTCTTCAAAGAATTTGTTGAATGTTGCTACAATGTTTCCATTATAACTGGTCGATTTACTGTCAATCTGTGTGCTGCTTCCCTTCTTTGTCAAGTCTGTCTCGTGTTTGAAGGTGCGCGATTTGGGCGACACGAATATGTCACTCCATCCCGTTTCGCTGGTGATGTTGAAGTGACCCGTCACGCGGAACTGGCTGTTGATGTCCCAACGGAAATCTGTCACGTTGGTGAAGGTGTTGGTCCCATTTCGGCTGTAGCTTCCGAGGCTGGCTTCGTATAGCGGATTGTCCAAGTCCCAAGCCAAGTCAGTGTTGGGTGTACCGTCCTCGTTGTACATCCGTTCGTAGGGGTTCATCAATACGTACTCGGCAAAGGTACCGTAGGGGGTATTTTGAGCCTTGATTTCGGCATAGGTTGTTCTGTTTGAAATTTGGATGGCGTTGTTGATGAAGTAATCCAACTTGAATCCAAGGTTGTAACGCTTACGGTAGTCTTCCTTCATGACACCTTTGGTGTCGGCGAAGCGGCCGGTAAGTTCGTAGCGTAAGTTTTGTGCACCACCATAGACGCGCAGCGAGTGGTCGTGGCTGAACGATGTGCGTGCCGGTTGCGATAGCCAGTCGCTGTTCTGTCCGGCCATTACGGCTTTGTAGCGTTGGTTGTAGAGCTCATCCAGTTTGTACTGCTCTTCGATGTTTCCACCCGCGTCGTAGAGTCCGGCCATCTGTTCGTAGCGCAGTTTGTCGGCAGCGTTCAGCACATCGTAGTCGCTAAGGATAGGTGTCTGTAGGTTTCCTGTAAAGTTGTATTGTACACGCAGGGTACTTTCAGCCAGTGGCTTGCGGGTGATGACAATCACACCATTGGCGGCCTTTGAACCATAGAGGGCGGTGGCCGAAGCATCCTTCAGTACGTTGATGGTTTCCACCTCGTTGATGTCGAGGTCATAGAGATCCTGCATGGTGATTTCTGTACCATCCAGTATGATGGTAGGCTGGTTCACGTCCTGTCCGCTGTTGCTGAACGAAGTCATGCCGCGCAACACCAGTTCGGGCACGTGGTTGGGATTCGAACCTTGGGCGGTATTCTGTACCATAGCCATACCCGGAGTCAGTGCAGCGATGGCACTGACAATGTTCACGCCGCTCACCTGCTTCAAGTCGGCACCGCTGATTTGTGTTACAGAACCGGTAAAACTGTTTTTGTTCTTGTTGAAGAATCCTGTCACCACCACATCGTTGAGGCTGTTACTCTCTTCGCGCAGGCGTACGTGTACATTATCTGTTTTATCGCGGCCGGGTTTCAGGACATGTGTCTGGTAGCCGATGTAGGAGATGTGTACTTCGTAGTCTCCGTCTGACGGTTTCAAGTCGAAGTTTCCATCAATGTCGGTAACTACGCCCGTTTCCACTGTTCCATTTTTCACGATAGAAACGGTCACACCAATCAGTGGCTCCCCTGTTTGGTTATCTACTACTGTACCCGTAATGCGACGTGGTTGTGTCTGCTCGTTCTGCATCTCTCCGACAGTTGCGCCCCAATTGTTAGCGCTTATTCCGAGAGGTGTGGTCAACAGACATCCGGCCATCAGCCATCCAGTGAGTGTTTGTCCGATAGGATTCTTTTTCATCAGTGTTGTTTGAATTAAAAAAGTTTTGAGTTTGTAAGTTGTGAGACTTTGATGGACTCACAAACTTACAAACTCAAAAACTATTCATTTATTATTTTACAGCTACCTTGGCAACTGCATTTTTAACTTTTACAAGGTACAATCCCTTGTTCAATCCGCTTACCTGAGAAGCCACGCCGCTGAATACGGTGCGTCCGCTCATGTCGTAAACCTCGACAGTTTGTGCTTCACCGGCTACGTAGATAGTGCCGTTGGCTGACCATGCTTTCAAGGCAGGAGCAACTTCGGTGTCCTCGATACCTACGGTTGCATATCCGCTTGTAGCGCTCACTCCGCTGTAGAGGGCGGCTGCTGCATGTTGCGGTATCCAGTTTGCATCGTAAGTCATATAGCTTACACAGAAGTCGCTGATGGTCACTGTACCGTCACCATTATGAGTCAGTGTGATAGGTGATGTGTTGAGGTTCATATCTTTAAGTGTGAGGTAGCTTTCACCGCCTACGATAGTCTTCACATAAGCTGCCGTAGTTGCGATTTCAGCCTTGTTGGGATCTTCAGTTGAAGGAGTCAGACGAATACCTCCATTATTGAGGCTTACTACATCGTTTCCGAGGAACTTGGTCACGAGGTACATGTCGTAGTCAGCATTGTAAGAGACCTCCATTTCAAATTCAGTAGGATAGGTGTAGCCTTCGATTTCCTTGTAAACAGTTACGTTGGTAGCCTTCACGGTGAACTTGTCGGCCCAAGTGAATTCTGTGGGCAGAGGTTCTTCTTCCTCTTCTGCAACGGTTGCAGTTACGTCCTTATAAAGAGCTGCTGCTGCATGCTGTTGTTGCCAGTTGGCATCGTAAGTCATATATGTTACACAGAAGTTGCTGATAGTCACAGTTCCGTCTCCGTTATGAGTGAGTGTGATGGGTGAAGACTGTGCGTTCATGTCCTTCAGTGTGAGGTAGCTTTCACCTGCCACAAGAGTCTTCAAATAACCTGTGGTGGTTGCGATTTCTGCTTTGTTGGGGTCTTCGGTAGAAGGAGTCAGACGGATACCGCCATTGTTGAGGGCAGCCACATCATTTCCGAGGAATTTGGTTACCATGTAGATGTCATAGTCGGCATTGTAAGTCACTTCCATCTCAAATTCTTTCGGATACTCATAACCTTCAATTTCTTTGTAAACATCTACACTACCTACTTTCACGGTGAAGGTGCTTGCCCAAGTGAAGGGAGCTGTTTCAGGTTCCTTTTCTGCCGTTACGGTCTGGTAAAATGCTGCAAGGGCATGTTGTTGTTTCCAGTCGGCATCGTAAGTCATGTAGCTGATGCTGAAATCGCTCAATGTGTATGTGCCATCCTCCAAACGAGTGATGACGATGTTTGATGCAGAGCTGAGGTTCAAATCTTTCAAAGTAAGATAGCTTTCACCTGCCACGATGGTCTTCAAATAGCCTGTTGAAGTGACAATTTCTGCCTTGTTGGGGTCGTCGGCAGAAGGTTTGAAGCTGATACCTCCGTTGTTGAGTGACTTTACATCACATCCGAAGAACTCAGTAACCAAATAAATGTCATAGTCGGCATTGTAGGTCACTACCATGTCGAACTCTTCGGGATATTCATAATCGGCAATAGCCTTGTAGATGCTACCGGCCTTAATCTTGTAAGTACCTTCCCATGTTACTTTTTCTGTTTCTCCACCTTGACGCTTGGCTGAACCGTTCAGATACCACTGCTTGTAGCCACCGAGCACTTCGGGACTGATAGAGTCCTGTGCGATGGTCATACCGCTGGTCAGAGTCAGCAAGTTCTCATTGGCCATATTGAAGGTGATGGTTCCCGGACGGGCAACTCCGTACATGTTTACGAGACCGATTTTCTGTTCTGCATCGAAGTAGTCTTCGTTGAAGGGGATAGTCAAGGTCACACCGTCAAAAGTGGCGGTCAAGGCCAAAGGAGCAAAGTCACCAAGAGTGAGGCTGATGTTGTATGCCTTCTTGCTGTCATCAGTTGCGGTCAAGGTCATGTCCCACTCGGTAGGCAGAGTTGAACCTTCCATGGTGTCGTATGTACCTTTGCCGGCTGTGTAGTGCCAATCGCCGCTGAGGTCAGTCACGTCAATGTTTTCGCTCTGTACCAAGGTCAGTTGGGCATTGGTGAAGCTGGCAGCAATAGTGGCTGCACTGTTGGCATGGTCACAAGTTACCAATGTGAAGTCGGGCAATGTGATAGTTTTGGTAGCAGGGTCGAAGGTGTAGAGAATGTCGTTGTAGTTGCCTCCAAAGGGGTAAACACCCTCAGAGTTACTCATGTACAAACCGCCTCCCCACAGACCGTTACCATTCGGATTGGTGATTTTGATGGTGTTTGCAGCTACATCTACGGCATTGATGCTCTGTGCAGCAGTTGCACCGGCCAATCCTTGGATTTCACCGTCAAAAATGTTGTATGAGCACTTGGTGATAACCACCTCGCACTCGCTCTTGAAGTTGTCCTTTAATGCCTGTCCGGCATCGGTTATGTTTACGTCAGCGGTGAACTTGTACGTACCGAACAAGTCTGCTGCCGAAGCCACTTGCGCACGGGCCGGAAGGGCCAGCATGAAGGCGGCGATGAGTGCAAAGGCACTCTGTAGAAGTGTAATTTTCTTCATACGCTTTTTTGTTTTTAAAAGTTGATAATAATTAGGTTCGTTTTTGATTATTTTTGAATTGAATGTTCAGTTTTTTACTTCAATCCCTCCAACAGCATCACCAATCCCGGGCCTTGGCTGGGGCGTGGTGCACCGTGCATGTAGAGCTTTCCTTCGGGATCGTAGATGGCGAAGAAGGGGATGCCTTTCACGTTCAGTGCCTGACCTAATGAGTTTGTTGGATCCCACAACTGGTTGCCGTGCATGTTTTTCTCCTGCATCTTCTTTTTCCAGGCATCTTCTTTAGCATCGATGGAGATGGAGAGGAAGACTACCTTGTCGTTCTTCAATTCCTTTTCCAGCTTCTGGAGGGCAGGAACCTCTTTCAGACAAGGCGTGCACCAGCTGGCCCACAGGTCGATATATACATATTTTCCGCGGAAGGTGCTGAAATCTACTACGTTACCGTTCGCATCTTTCAACTCTACATTTTCGGGGAAGGGTTGTCCGGGGACTGTAGCTTTCAGTTGGGCAAAGCGCTCAGCGTGGCTCGGGTCGAGACCGTACTTCTCGGTAGCTTTTTGCAGGCGTTCGAGTCCTTTTTCAAATTCGTCGGCATAGTTGAATCGGGTGACATAGCGCCCGGCAATGTAATCCTTCACTTTGGCTTTCAGCGTAGTGTCGGTATAGTGTGTGTCCAAGTAGATGAGTGCACTGTCCAGATTGTTTTGGTTGGGCAAACTTCCATAGACGATGGTATGGGCTTCGGGGAATAGTGTGGCCAACGGAGAGTCGAAAATTTTGTATGGATTGGGCAGCAGGTCTTCACGCTTATAGGGAACTTCTTCCTTCTTGCCCTTTTGGATGCGTGCTGCCAAATCGTAAGAGTTGTGGGTGTGGATGTAGCTCCATATCTTCAGGAACTCCTTCACTTCGTCTGAGCAGTCATAGACGCTCACGATGGAATCGGCCTTGGTTATGAATCCCTTCACCAAGGCGGGATTGCTCCAATTTGCATTTGAAGCAAAAAGGCTGCGAGTATAATTCACATAGTCATTCAGGTAAGCTGCCAATGCCTGGTTGTCGTCACTGCCTTCCATGGATATGGCTCCCTTTTCGCCGAATGTCAGGGTTGTTTCCGACTTGGCTTCAGTTACCGGCACATAGTAGGGGATGATGCTCTGTGTCTGTCCTTTGATGGACACCAGGTTGTAGAATCCCGTAGGGCTGGTGTTGATTGTGGTGCGATAGGCGTTTCCTTCGGGTGTCATTTCAATGATTCCCTCATCATATCCCATAGGGATAAGCATCATTTTCCGGTCGTTCGCATCGTTGGTGGTGATGGTCACTTCCTGCTTCTCCTGTATGGGAGCTGTACATCCTATCAGGCTGATTGCCAGAATACTCAGAAATAAATTTCTCATAAGACATGTGTTTTGTTTCATAATAATGCGCAAAGATAATGCTTTTGTTGCAAATGACCAAATGGGGAAACTTTTTTTGAGATTTGTTTAGATATTGTTGTTTGAACTTGTTTTTCTACTAAAAATGCTTTCTACGATAAAACTGGTGGTGATGTGTCACTCCATTGTCCTTCCATCAGTACACAAAAGAAAAGAAATGAAAGGAAAATAAACCTCATCCCCAACCCCTTCTCCTGAAAAAGAAGAAGGGGCTTTGCGATGTGGAGGGGGAGGGTTTTATGGGGTGATTCAACTCATGAACTTCAGGAAATTGAGCTGACGAAACTGATGAGCAGAAAATGCGGCTCGCAAAATCTGAAATGCAGCCCGCAAAATCTGAAATGCAAGCCGGATTTTGGGCAAGTGCAAGCCGCATTTTTATTTTTGCAAGCCGCATTTTTGCCATAGGAATTTCATGTTTTGCTTCGGGGGGATTCAGCCTTGGGATGATGTAGGCTCAGCCTTGGGATAAGGTAGGCTTAGCTTTGGGATGATGTGGGCTTAACCTTGGGATGATGTAAGCTTGTCTCTGAACAGTGAGTGAGCATGTGTGGTTGAAATTTTGCTGTATCAAAAAAAATATCTACCTTTGCGCACTGAAAAGAAAAAGACGATGATAACGATAGAACAACTGAAAGACGTAAAGACACGCACTGAGGCGCTGAACCGCTACCTCGACATTGATGCCAAACTGATACAGGTGGAGGAGGAACAGCTTCGTACACAGGCTCCTGGATTTTGGGATGATGCCAAGAAGGCTGAGGCCCAGATGAAGAAAGTGAAGGGGCTGCAGGCTTGGATTGACGGCTACAAGGAGGTGAAGACCTTGGCCGATGAATTGGAGTTGGCCTTTGATTTCTGTAAAGACGAATTGGTGACTGAGGACGAGGTGGACGAGGCGTATGCCAAAGCCATCGAGGCCGTTGAGGCACTGGAGTTGAAGAATATGCTTCGTCAGGAGGCCGACCAGATGGATTGTGTGTTGAAAATCAACGCTGGCGCCGGAGGTACCGAGGCGCAGGATTGGGCCAGTATGCTGATGCGTATGTATATGCGCTATGCTGAGCAGAATGGTTACAAGTTGGCCATCAGTAACTTGCAGGATGGTGATGAGGCCGGCATCAAGACGGTGACGATGGAGATTCAAGGGCCATACGCATACGGCTATTTGAAGGGTGAAAACGGTGTGCACCGTCTGGTGCGCGTCAGCCCCTACAATGCACAGGGTAAGCGCATGACGTCGTTTGCTTCCGTCTTTGTCACTCCGCTGGTGGACGACTCTATCGAAGTGGTTGTTGAGACGGCACGTATCTCGTGGGATACCTTCCGTTCGGGCGGTGCCGGAGGTCAGAATGTGAACAAGGTGGAGTCGGGAGTTCGCCTCCGCTATCAGTACAAAGACCCCTATACGGGCGAAGAAGAGGAAATCCTCATTGAAAATACCGAGACGCGTGACCAGCCAAAAAATAAGGAGAATGCCATGCGCCAATTGCGTTCAATCCTCTACAACAAGGAGCTTGAGCACCGCATGGCCGAGCAGGCAAAGGTGGAGGCCGGCAAGATGAAGATTGAGTGGGGCTCGCAAATCCGCTCTTACGTCTTCGATGACCGTCGTGTGAAAGACCACCGTACCAATTGGCAGACGAGCGATGTGGGCGGTGTGATGGACGGTAAGATTGACGGATTCATCAAAGCCTACCTGATGGAGTTTGCCGGAGAAGGAGAGTGATCGAAAATATTCAGAAGTTCAGGAGTTTGGAAGTTCAGGAGCTCAGACAATACACATCAGCAACATGTCGCGAGACATTTGTCTGAACTCCTGTAACTCCTGAACTTCTGAACTCCAAAAAAAATAACTGAAAAAATAATAATCATGGGAAAGAACAGACAAATGCAGCGTCAAGAGCGCCGCGCAAAACGTGAAGAAGAACAGGCACAGAAAGTGATGAAGTGGGTATTCATCGGTTTGGGAGTGTTGGCCTTGGTGGGTATCTGCTGGGCAGCGTTGATGTAATATGTCTCAGGAAATTGAACGGAAATTTTTGGTAGAGGATGATAGCTACAAACGGATGGCTGCATCCTCTGACCGTATTGTGCAGGGCTATATCTGTCGCACCAGTGGGCGTACCGTGCGTGTCCGCATACGGGGAGAAAAAGGATTCCTCACCATCAAGGGACCTTCGCTCGACGGGGGCATCAGCCGCTATGAATGGGAGCATGAAATCCCGGTTGATGAGGCCGATGAACTGATGGCGCTTTGCCAGGAAGGGTGCATCGATAAAATCCGCTATTTGGTTCCCTATGGCGAACACACTTTTGAGGTGGACGAATTCTTTGGCGACAACGAAGGGCTGGTCATTGCCGAAGTGGAATTAGGCACAATTGACGAGGCTTTTGATATTCCGCCTTTCATTGGCAAAGAGGTGACGGGTGACCGTCGCTACTATAACGCCAGCTTGACGGTGAATCCCTATAAAATGTGGCATAATCCCGAATAAAAGGGTAGAAATGGAAAGAAAAAGGGGGAAAATTATCTTTTTTGATAGTTTTTCCCCTCTTTGTTAATGCCTATTTCCTCTTTCTTGCGAGTAATCATTGTAATTTTGTCGTGCTTCTCAAAAAATAGAGGCGTAAAGGCATAGAGGAATGAGTGCAATAGAATTTTCAGAAAGATTGGTGGCTCTTCAGAAAGATATGTGGAGGTTTGCATATAGTCTGACGGCTGACTACGATGACGCTTGCGACTTGTTGCAAGAGACATCGTTGAAAGCGCTGATGAGTATGCACATGTTCACGGAGAATACCAATTTCAAAGGATGGCTCTGCATCATCATGCGCAATCTCTTCATCACTCACGTTCGTCAGACGGAGCACCATGCCTCCCTTTTCGAACCACTTCCCGACGATTTCTCCTCTGCTTTGTGGAGCGAACCTTTGGCCGATGATGGTTCGGCTTTCGATGCCAATGAGAGTCGCGAGATATATAAGGTGTTCAGTTCGGTGCCGATGGAAGAGAGACTGGTGTTTTCTTATTTTGTGATAGGATACAAATATCGTGAAATAGCGGAAATGATGCACCTGCCGATGGGAACCGTCAAAAGCCGTATCTTTAACACCCGCCGTCGTTTGCAGATTTTGCTTAGGGATTTTATAGATTGACTTTACTTCTTCGGCTTAATCCATCTGGGAAGAATCCAGTAACCACCGATGGTTGCCAACAGGGCACCTGTACAATTGGCTATCATGTCTGCCCAATCGCCACTTCGGTTTTCGGTGGCATATTCTTGCAACAATTCGATGATGCCGCTCAATGTAATGGGCAGTATTAAGGCTCCGACCAATGTGCGCAAGTGGTGAATGTTCGCGTGGCAACGCA
Organism: Bacteroidaceae bacterium; assembly: GCA_017521285.1. Lineage (GTDB taxonomy): Bacteria > Bacteroidota > Bacteroidia > Bacteroidales > Bacteroidaceae > Phocaeicola_A. The sequence continues at coordinate 18,370 of JAFXDG010000126.1, forward strand.
GATACTCCCACCAGATGATGGTGCATAGGCCTCCATACATACAAATGTGGGCCAGTTTGTCGATGTTCGACACCGTGTCAAGCTCCGTCTTTGGGGGAGTGAAGAATGAGAGGTAGAGAATGACCCCCACTATCAGGAGGGAGAACCTGTAATTGACAAAATAATGTTTCATTGTAAGAATGATTGCTAAATTGTCGCAAAAGTAGAAAAAACTTTTGTAAATTTGCGGCTTTGAAGAGAAAAAATGAAATGTGGCACGTCCACCAAAAACGTATTTGATTATGGAAACAAAGCAAAACAGAGTGAATTTTGGAAGTAAGATAGGGGCAATTCTTGCCGCCGCAGGTTCGGCCGTAGGGTTGGGGAATATATGGCGTTTCCCCTACGAGGCTGGTAATCATGGTGGTGCCGCTTTCATCCTTATTTATCTGCTTTGCGTGGTGGTGATGGGTCTTCCTATCATGATGGCCGAGTTTACCATCGGTCGCCATTCGCGTGCCAATACGGCCGGTGCCTATAAGGTGTTGGCACCGGGTTCTCCGTGGCGCGGTGTAGGATATATGGGTGTGTTGGCCGGATTTCTCATTCTCAGTTACTACTCCGTGGTGGCCGGATGGACATTGGAATATACCTGGCAAGCCCTCAGTAACGGTTTCGCCGGGATGAGTGCCGAGGGATACACCCAGTTCTTTACCGATTTTTCGTCCAATCCGTGGCGCTCACTTTTGTGGATGGTGGCGTTCATGCTGATGACCCATTGGGTAATCATTAAGGGAGTGAAGAAGGGTATCGAGAAATCGGCCAAGATTATGATGCCCATGCTTTTCATTCTCATTATCGTGTTGGCCATCTGTTCGGTGATGCTTCCCGGCGCCGACAAGGGATTGGAATTCTTGTTGAAGCCCGACTTCAGTAAGGTGACTCCTGACGTCTTCCTTGGAGCTATGGGGCAAGCCTTCTTCTCACTCAGCCTTGGTTTGGGGTGTCTTTCCACATACGCCTCTTATTTCGGTAAGGATACGAACCTTTCTAAAACGGCAATTAGTGTAGGAGCGATAGATACGCTGGTGGCCATCATGGCCGGTTTCATCATCTTCCCTGCCGCTTTCAGTGTGGGTGTGTCGCCTGATGCCGGTCCTTCGTTGCTTTTCATTACATTGCCCAACGTTTTCCAGATGGCATTCGGTAGTGTGCCCTTCTTGGCTTACATTTTCTCGGTGATGTTTTATGTGTTGCTGGCCTTGGCGGCTTTCACCTCTACCATCTCCATGCACGAAGTGGTAACCGCCTTTGTGCACGAGGATTGGAAAATCCCACGCGAAAAGGCAGCCCGTTACGTTACCCTCTTTTGCACCCTTTTGGGTGTCTTCTCGGCTCTTTCATTCGGAGTGCTGGGCGATATGAAGATTTTCGGGCTTACCTTCTTCGATTTCCTCGACACGTTCACCTCTAAGATCATGCTTCCCTTGGGTGGTATGCTCATCTCCATCTTTGCCGGATGGTATCTTGATCGTCGCATCGTGTGGGAGGAGATTTCCAATAACGGAAGTCTGAAGGTTCCTTTCTTCAAACTCTATATCTTTATCCTCAAGTATTTGGCTCCCGTCATCATCGGATTGATTTTTGTGAACGAATTGGGATTGTGGTAAATTTCGGCTTTCTTTGAAAAGATATGCTTAAAGAGTGGTTTTTCTTCTCGAAAGGCGATCGTCGGGCCATCCTTCTTCTTGTATTGTTGTTGGTGGGTGGATTGTGTGCCTTGTGGTGGAAGGAGGATTACCATGGGCTTTCAGACGGGGAAGTGGCTTCATCCGATAGTGTCGTGGCCAATTTCCGAGAGTCGATTGTTCGGAAGGGTAGAGAAGTGGAGCATCCGTCGGCTCGTCGGGATTCCTTTTCCCGAAGTCACCGTTCGCACAAACAACAGAGAGGTTTGGCTAAAGATTTTTTCCGCCCTACGGAGAAAAAAGTTTTTCCAGGTAGGATAGAAAAATTCTCCACGGATACGGTGCTCGATTTGAATATGGCCGACACTTTTTTGCTGAAGCGCGTGCCGGGCATTGGCTCGTGGCGTGCGCGTCGCATCGTGGAGTTTCGTGGACACTTGGGTGGCTATAGTCGGGTGAATCAATTGCTGGAAATTGACGGGATGCCCGACTCCATTCTCCGATGGTTTGCCATTCACACCCCTGTCCATAAGAAGATAGACCTCAATCGCGCCACGGCCGACGAAATGGCGGCCCATCCTTATATTACTTACAAACAGGCGCGTGTCATTCTCCGCCACAAGCGTCTGCATGGCCCTTTGCAATCGCTCTCCCAACTTTCCCTCTACGATGAATTTACCCAAGAACAATTGGATAGATTGAAACCTTACGTCGCGTTCTGAAGAATACCATTCTTTCGCGCGAAAGAATGCTAATCTTGGTGGTTGAAGATTACGATTCTTTGTACAGATGGCAATTGCCTATATTTATAAAAAGTGGTTACAATTCTGTACTCCCCTGACGCTTGTCTGATAGAATTCAGGCACGTGTCAGGGGATAAAAAAGCGGAATCTTGATTACTCTGTGTACTCGTAGTCGCGCAGATTACCGGCCAGGTAGTTGTCGTAAGCGGTCATGTCGATGAGGCCATGCCCTGAGAGATTGAACAGGATAACCTTTTGTGCACCAGCTAACTTGCAACGTTCGGCTTCGCGAATGACGGCAGCAATAGCGTGGCACGATTCCGGTGCAGGTACAATGCCCTCGGCTTTGGCAAAAAGGATACCGGCACTGAAGGACTCTAATTGCCGGATGTCCACCGCTTCCATCAGGCCATCTTTAAGCAACTGGCTCACAATCACTCCGGCACCATGATAGCGAAGTCCGCCTGCATGGATATTGGCCGGCATGAAGTCATGCCCCAATGAATACATCGGCAACAGAGGGGTGTATCCTGCTACATCACCAAAGTCGTAGCAGAATTTTCCGTGCGTTAGTTTGGGACACGAAGCCGGTTCGGCCGCAACGAAGCGCGTCTGTTTGCCGTCGGAAAGGTTGTGCCGCATGAAGGGGAAGGCAATGCCTCCAAAGTTGGAACCTCCCCCGAAGCAACCGATGACCACATCGGGGTACTCACCGGCCATCTCCATCTGCTTTTCCGCCTCAAGTCCGATGACAGTCTGGTGCAACGCTACATGGTTGAGCACCGAGCCTAAGACATACTTGCAATTGGGCGTTTCGCGTGCCAGTTCGATAGCTTCCGATATCGCAGTGCCTAAGGAGCCTTGATTGTTTGGGTCGTTTGTAAGAATGTCCTTTCCTGCGCGTGTTGACATGGAGGGCGAGGGGATTACCTGTGCACCATACAACTGCATTATTGAGCGTCGGTAAGGTTTCTGTTCATAACTGATCTTGACCTGATATACAGCGGCTTCCAATCCGAATACTTGGGCAGCATAGGCTACGGCAGTACCCCATTGTCCGGCTCCTGTTTCGGTGGTGATGTTTGTCACTCCTTCCTGTTTGCAATAGTAGGCTTGGGCAAGTGCCGAGTTCAGCTTGTGGCTACCCACGGGACTTACCGACTCGTTCTTGAAATAGATGTGAGCCGGAGTGTCGAGGGCACGCTCCAATCCGTAGGCACGTACCAAGGGGGTCGAACGGTAGGTGCGGTAGAGGTTGCGTACGGGTTCGGGAATGTCTATCCACGGATGTTGCTGGTCAAGTTCCTGCCGGCTGCACTCTTTACAGAATACACCATAAAGGTCTTCCGCTTTCAGTGCTTCGCGTGTGGCGGGATGCAAAGGAGGCATAGGTTTGTTGGGCATTTCAGCCTGAATGTTGTACCACTGGGTGGGAATCTCTTTTTCACTAAGGAAAAAACGCTTTTGATTTGTTTTCATCACTTTTGTTCGTTAATGGGTTATTGAATAAATGAATCCGGATTCTTCGTTGTTCTTGGATGAATATGCAAAAACAGGGAGGAAACCTGGTGCGTCGCGTGCACTGCAAGTTTCCTCCCTGGGTGTGATATGCTTAAAGATTTACTCTGCTTTCAGAGAAATGTAATCCTATGCTATCCTTCGTCGGTATGGTGTACAAGGCAATTGCTCACGACTTTCCTGTCCTGAGCGCCACCACCACATGTTATTATGACGAATGTTGATAAACATAGTCTGTTCTTTATGAAGGTTATTTCATGTTGTCTAACAAAACGACGGTGCAAATGTATGGCTTATTTGGGAAAAATCATCGTTTTTTATTGTTTTTTTTTCTATTTGTGGGCAAAAAATGACAAACAAGTACTGCTGATGGGGATTTACCCCTCAATATTCTTCACCTCCACCTCCTTTACCTTGCGGAGCAGGTCGCTGGCGAAGATGAAGTTGTTCAGGCGCTCGTTGGTGGAGGTGAACACATCGTCCTTGGTGCCTTCCCATTCCTTGTGTCCTTCAAAAATGAAGGAGACTTTGTCGCCGATGCCCATCACGGAGTTCATGTCGTGGGTGTTGATGATGGTGGTCATGTTGTACTCCTCGGTGATGCTATGGATAAGGTCGTCGATGACGAGCGATGTCTTTGGGTCAAGTCCACTATTCGGTTCGTCGCAGAAGAGGTATTTCGGATTCAGTGCAATGGCTCGTGCGATGGCTACACGCTTCTGCATACCGCCACTGATTTCACCGGGATATTTTCCTTGTGCATCGGTCAGGTTTACGCGTTCGAGGCAAAACTGGGCGCGTCGCACACGGTCGCGATAGGTGTCGTTGGAGAACATGTCGAGGGGAAACATGACGTTTTCCAATACACTCATGGAGTCAAACAAAGCCGCACTCTGGAAAATCATGCCCATTTCGCGACGAAGGAGCTTCTTTTCCTTCTTCTTCATGCTCACGAAGTCGCGCCCGTCATAGAGGATTCTTCCTGTTTCGGGAGTGAGCAGGCCTACGATACACTTCATCAGCACCGTCTTTCCGCTTCCGCTCTGTCCGATGATGAGGTTGGTCTTACCGTTGTCAAACGTGGTGCTGATGTCCTTCAGTACTTGTCTGTCCTCGAAGGATTTGCAAAGGTTGTTTATCTGTATCATATCGAAAGCAGGTGGGTGAGAATCAAGTCGGAGAAAAGGATAAGTATGCTACTGTGCACCACGGCGTCGGTGCTGGCTTTGCCCACTTCGATGGAGCCGCCTTCCACGGTGTAGCCATAGAAGGATGAAACGCTGGCAATGATGAAGGCAAAGAAGAAACTCTTGATGATGCCGTACCATACGAACCATTCAGTAAACTCGTATTGGAGGCCGTAGGTGAGGTCTTCGGGATTGATGATGTCGGCAAACCATCCCGTGGCGTATGCTCCGATGATGCCGGCTCCGATGCTGAAGGTCACCAAGAAAGGAATCATGGTGACCAGGCCTGCGATTTTGGGGAGGATGAGGAAATTGGCCGAGTTGACTCCCATGATTTCAAGAGCATCAATCTGTTGGGTTACCCGCATGGTGCCTAATTCGGATGCTATGTTGCTCCCTACCTTTCCGGCAAGGATGAGACACATGATGGCCGAGGAGAACTCCAGCAACATGATTTCGCGTGTGGTGTAACCGGTCACGAAGCGGGGCATCCAGGGACTCTGGATGTTCAATTTGATCTGAATACAGATGACCGCACCGATAAAAAACGAAATCAAGAGGACGATGCCGATGGAGTCAACCCCCAATTGTGACATCTCCTTGACGTATTGTTTGAAGAAACTTCTCATGCGTTCGGGACGGGCAAAAACCTTGCCCATCAGTATCAGATACTGGCCGAATGTTTGAAGCGGTTTGATGAGTATCATGTCCTTGTTTTTGTTAATTTCTGCAAAGGTAACTCTTTTTGTCCGAAAAATGATGCATTCTTTAAGTAGATTATTCCTTTAATAACCTTTTTTAAAGGGAATTTTTCGTACTTTTGTACCCAAAATCTGAATATATGACTGAAATGAACAGTACAGAGGAAAATGTGAACACCGTTTCTCCGCAAGTTCCAACGTGGTCGGACGAGCAGATGGTGCTCCGTTCGGAGGGATTGGTGAAGCGATATGGAAAGCGCACCGTGGTGAATCAGGCTTCGTTCAATGTGAAGCAGGGCGAGATTGTCGGCCTGTTGGGGCCTAACGGGGCGGGAAAGACAACCTCTTTCTACATGACCACAGGCCTGGTGGTTCCCAATGAGGGGCATATCTATCTGAACGATTTGGAGATAACGAAATTTCCGGTATATAAGCGGGCGCAGAATGGCATTGCCTATCTGGCACAGGAGGCTTCGGTGTTCCGTAAGATGAGTGTGGAGGACAATATTGCTTCTGTTTTGGAGATGACTCCCACGACAAAAGAGTATCAGAAGGAGAAGTTGGAGAGCCTGATTGCAGAGTTCCGTCTGCAGAAGGTGCGCAAGAATCTGGGTGATCAGCTTTCGGGAGGTGAGCGCCGACGTACGGAGATTGCCCGATGCCTGGCCATCAATCCTAAATTCATCATGTTGGACGAACCGTTTGCGGGCGTTGACCCCATTGCCGTGGAGGACATCCAGCACATTGTGTGGAAACTGAAGGACAAGAATATCGGCATCCTGATTACTGACCATAATGTGGGTGAGACTCTCAGCATCACTGACCGCGCTTATATGTTGTTCGAGGGAAAAATCCTTTTCCAAGGCTCTCCCGAGGAGTTGGCCGAGAATCCCATTGTGCGTGCGAAATATCTTAGCAATAGTTTCGTTTTGCGTCGTAAAGATTTCCAATTAAGCGGAAGATAACCATTTTCGTGCGTAATAAGTAGGTAAAAGTAACTGTTTTAAGGCTTTTTTTGATTCTTGAATTTGTTATTTGAAAGATTAACACTAATTTTGCACCCTCAAATTCAAGGCTAAGCCTGTTTGTGCCCCTATTGGGTAGAGAAAAGTAAGGAATATTAATAACTCATTAAAAAATAAAATTGTCAGAAATGGACATTTCATTGCAAAACATTGACAAGGTGAGTGCGAAACTCACCGTAAAGCTTGAGAAAGCTGACTATCAGGAAAAAGTAGAAAAATCATTGAAGGCTTTCCGTCAGAAGGCCAATATGCCCGGTTTCCGTCCGGGTATGGTTCCTATGGGAATCATCAAGAAGCAATACGGAACTGCCGTAAAGGCTGAAGAGGTGAACAAACTCTTGCAGGAAAAGGTATATGAATATCTGAGAGAGAACAAGGTGAACATGTTGGGTGAGCCTCTGCCCGTAGAAGGTCAGGCTATCGACATTGCCGCTCAGGACGATATCGAGTTCGTATTCGACATTGCTTTGGCTCCCGAGTTCGAGTTGAACCTTGGCAAGGATGACAAGGTGGTTTACTACAACATCGACGTGAACGATGACATCGTAAACCGTCAGATTGGTATGTACACCCAGCGTGCAGGCAAGTACGAGAAGGTGGATGCTTATCAGGAGAATGATATGCTGAAGGGTCTTTTGGCTGAGCTTGACGAAAACGGAAGCACCAAGGAAGGTGGTATTCAGGTAGAAGGTGCCGTGATGATGCCTTCGTATATGAAGAATGACGAGCAGAAGGCCATATTCGCAAACGCGAAGGTGAACGACGTGCTCGTATTCAACCCCAACACCGCTTACGATGGAAGCGAAGTGGAGTTGGCTTCTCTGTTGAAGATTCAGAAGGAAGAGGTTGCTGCCCATGCCGGTAACTTCAGCTATCAGGTAGAGGAAATCACTCGCTTTGTAAGTGCAGAGCTTTCTCAGGAAATCTTCGACCAAGTGTATGGCGAGGGTGTAGTGAAGAGCGAAGACGAATTCCGTGCTAAGGTGAAGGAGAGCCTTCAGGAGCAGTTCACACCCGATAGCGACTATAAGTTTTTAATAGATGTACGCGAGTACCTTACTAATAAGGTTGGCAAGTTGGAATTCCCCGATGCCCTGCTCAAGCGCATCATGTTGATGAACAACGAGGAAAAAGGCGAAGAGTTTGTGAACGAAAACTACGACAAGAGCATCGAAGAACTCACATGGCATCTCATCAAGGAAGAGCTTGTCAGCAAGAATGAAATCAAGATTGACAACGATGACGTGATGAATATGGCTAAGGCTGCTACCCGCGCACAGTTCGCTCAGTACGGTATGATGAACGTACCTGAAGAAATGCTTGAAAACTATGCTAAGGAGATGCTGAAGAAGAAGGAAAACGTGGATGGCCTTGTAAATCGTGCTATCGAAGCCAAGCTGGCCGTAGCGTTGAAGGAGCAGATTTCTCTGGACGAGAAAACAATCTCTTTGGACGAATTCAATAAGATGTTTCAATAAAAAATAGCAAGGACACACTTTTTTTGCTAAAACTTCCTAAAAGGGAGGTCTCGGGTGTATTTTTTTTGTATTTTTGCTTGTCGGAAATACGAGATGCCGGAGGCCTCTCTTTTTTCTATAGATAATGAATAGGAATTTAATCAAGAATTAGACAGATTTTATGATGGACGATTTTAGAAAGTATGCTACTAAACACTTGGGTATGAATAGTATGGTGTTTGACGATGTTATCCGTTCTCAAGCCGGTTATCTGAACCCTTATATATTGGAAGAGCGTCAGTTGAACGTGACTCAGTTGGATGTGTTCTCTCGTCTGATGATGGACCGCATCATTTTTTTGGGAACCCAGGTGGATGACTATACCGCCAATACCTTGCAAGCCCAGTTGCTCTACTTGGATTCAGTGGATCCGGGTAAGGACATCTCCATTTACATCAACTCTCCCGGTGGCTCGGTATCTGCCGGATTGGGAATTTACGATACCATGCAATTCATCAATAGCGATGTGGCTACCATTTGTACAGGTATGGCTGCTTCGATGGCTGCCGTTTTGCTGGTTGCCGGTGCTGAGGGCAAGCGTTCGGCGCTTCCCCATTCACGTGTGATGATTCACCAGCCGATGGGTGGCGCGCAAGGACAGGCATCCGACATTGAGATTACGGCCCGTGAGATTCAGAAGTTGAAGAAAGAACTCTATACCATCATAGCCGAACATTCACACACCGATTTTGACAAGGTGTGGGCTGACTCTGACCGTGACTATTGGATGACTGCTCTGGAGGCAAAGGAGTATGGTATGATTGACGAAGTATTGTCACGTAAAAAGTAATGTATGGCAGGAAAGGTAAAAAGAAAATGTAGCTTCTGCGGACGCACGGATGGCGAAGTGGCACTTCTCATCAGTGGTATGGACGGATACATCTGTAATGAATGCGCCGAGCAAGCCGTGGAGATAACCAAAGAATTTTTGCGCAGTACAGGGAATAAAAAAAATGCCGACACGGGAAAAAAACTTCCCAAACCGAAAGAGATAAAAGCATTCCTTGACCAGTATGTGATTGGGCAGGACGATGCCAAGCGTTTCTTGGCCGTGTCAGTGTATAACCACTACAAGCGCTTGAGACAAGCAGAGAGTGCCGACGAGGTGGAGATTGAGAAATCCAATATAATTATGGTGGGAAGCACCGGTACGGGAAAGACCCTGTTGGCGCGTACTATAGCCAAATTGTTGGATGTTCCTTTCACCATTGTGGATGCTACGGTGCTTACCGAAGCCGGTTATGTGGGCGAGGACATTGAAAGTATTCTTACCCGCTTGCTTCAGGTAGCCGATTACAATGTGGAAGAGGCTGAGAAGGGGATTGTCTTCATTGATGAGATTGACAAGATTGCCCGCAAGAGCGACAACCCCTCCATTACCCGCGACGTGAGTGGCGAAGGTGTGCAACAGGGACTTTTGAAATTGCTCGAAGGTTCGGTGGTGAATGTGCCTCCTCAAGGCGGACGCAAGCATCCCGACCAGAAAATGATTCCTGTCAACACAAAGAATATCCTCTTCATCTGTGGAGGTGCGTTCGACGGTATCGAGAAGAAGATTGCCCAGCGCTTGAATACCCATGTGGTCGGATATAATGCCGTAGGCAACATCCAGAAGATTGACAAGAACAACATGATGCAATATATCGCACCGCAAGATCTGAAGGCATTCGGCTTGATTCCCGAAATCATCGGCCGTCTGCCGGTGCTCACCTATCTCAATCCACTGGACAGAGATGCGCTCCGGAGCATCCTCACCGAACCGAAAAACTCCATCATCAAACAATATGTGAAGCTCTTCGAAATGGACAAGGTGGCACTTACCTTCCAATCCGAAGTGTTTGAGTTTATCGTGGACAAAGCGGTAGAGTATAAGTTAGGTGCCCGCGGATTGCGTTCGATAGTGGAAACCATCATGATGGATGTCATGTTTGAACTTCCTTCCTCTGCCGACAAGAAGGAGTACGAAGTGACACTTGACTATGCAAAAATGCAACTCGAAAAGGCCAATCTGTCGCGCTTGCAGAGCGTGTAAAACGGAAAAAACAAGGCTTTTCTCCCTTTTTTTGAAAAAAATGGAGGAAAATTATGGCAGTTTGAAAAATTGTTTATAGCTTTGTTTTCCCGCAACTTGACACGGGTGCTTTCTATGTAAAAATACAAAAACCGTATTCGTATGGCTGAGAAGATTAATTTAACGGAGTGTTTGAAGAAATATTTTGGGTTTGACACATTCAAAGGTGATCAGGAAGCTATCATCCGCAATCTGCTCGATGGCAATGATACCTTTGTGTTGATGCCTACCGGTGGTGGCAAGTCTTTGTGCTATCAGTTGCCCTCCTTGCTGATGGAGGGAACGGCAATCGTCATCTCTCCCTTGATAGCCCTGATGAAGAATCAGGTGGATGCCGTGCGTAATATGAGTGAAGAGGACGGTCTGGCTCATTTCATCAATTCGTCGCTCAACAAGGCGGCCATTGATACGGTGAAGTCCGACATCCTGAGTGGAAAGACCAAACTCCTTTATGTGGCTCCCGAGTCATTGACAAAGGATGAGAATGTCGAGTTTTTGCGCTCCATTAAAATCTCTTTTTATGCGGTCGATGAAGCACACTGTATTTCGGAGTGGGGACATGATTTCCGTCCCGAATACCGTCGCATCCGTCCCATCATTAATGAGATTGGAAAGGCTCCGTTGATAGCCTTGACGGCTACTGCTACGGACAAAGTGCGTGGCGACATCAAGAAAAACTTGGGAATGGTTGATGCCAAGGAATTCAAGTCTTCCTTCAATCGTCCCAACCTTTACTATGAAGTGCGCCCGAAAACAAAGAATATAGATAAGGAAATCATCAAATACATCAAGGCCAATCCTGGAAAATCGGGTATCATCTATTGCCTGAGCCGCAAAAAAGTGGAAGAGTTGGCCGAAATCCTGCAAGCTAACGACATCAATGCCCGCGCTTATCATGCGGGAATGGATTCGGTGACCCGTTCAACTACACAGGACGACTTCCTGATGGAGCAGATTGATGTCATTGTGGCTACCATTGCTTTCGGTATGGGTATTGACAAACCCGATGTACGGTATGTCATCCATTATGACATTCCCAAGAGTCTGGAAGGATATTATCAAGAGACCGGACGTGCCGGACGCGATGGCGGAGAGGGTGTTTGCTTGACTTTCTATTCAAACAAAGACCTCCAGAAATTAGAGAAATTCATGGAGGGAAAACCTGTGGCCGAACAGGATATAGGTCGCCAACTGTTACAGGAAACGGCTGCTTATGCCGAATCTTCGGTGTGTCGCCGGAAACTCCTGCTTCATTATTTTGGTGAAGTGTATGCAGAGGCGAATTGTGGAAATTGTGACAACTGTTTAAATCCAAAGAAACAAGTGGAAGCAAAAGAATCATTGTGTGCCGTGATAGAAACTATCCTGGCTGTAAAAGAAAACTTCAAGACCAATCATATTATAGATGTACTCCTTGGTAAAGAAACGACCGAGGTGTTGGCTCAGAAACACGACGAACTGGAAGTGTTCGGCTCGGGTATGGGCGAAGAGGACAAACATTGGAATGCTGTTATCCGTCAGGCTTTGATTGCCGGTTATCTGAACAAGGAAGTGGAGAACTACGGATTGCTGAAAGTGACGGCCGACGGACGGAAATTCCTCAAATCTCCCAAGTCGTTCAAGATTACTGAAGACAACGATTTTACCGAAGAGGAGGAAGAGACACCTTTGCGCGGTGGAGGCTCGTGTGCCGTTGACCCGGCTCTTTACTCTATGTTGAAGGATCTCCGTAAGAAACTCTCCAAACAACTGGAAGTACCTCCTTATGTGATTTTCCAGGATCCTTCACTCGAAGCGATGGCGACCATTTACCCCGTTACATTGGAAGAATTGCAGAATATTCCTGGTGTGGGAGCTGGTAAAGCCAAGCGTTATGGTGAAGAATTCTGTCGTCTGATTAAGCGCCATTGTGACGAGAATGAGATTGAGCGCCCCGAAGATTTGCGTGTGCGCACCGTAGCCAACAAGTCTAAGTTGAAAGTGTCCATCATTCAGAGCATCGACCGCAAGGTGGCGCTTGATGATATTGCCGTAGCCAAAGGTATTGATTTCAGTGATTTGCTCGACGAAGTGGAAGCTATTGTTTATTCGGGAACCAAACTGAATATCGATTACTTCCTTGACGAAGTGATGGATGAAGACCATTTGGACGACATCTACGAATACTTCAAGGAATCGACGACCGACAGCCTTGATGAGGCTTTTGATGAATTGGGTGACGACTACACTGAGGACGAAATCCGCCTCGTTCGCATCAAGTTCATCTCCGAAATGGCGAATTGATATTTTTAGGCGCGGATGGCGCAGATTGCACGGATAATTTTTATGATAGAGAGAAAAAATCAGTGTAATCCGCGTAATCCGCGCCTAAATTCATTATTTTTTTTGTGCAAATTCAATAAAATGCGTAAATTTGCACGCAATAAAATTTAAAGCATTATTACCTATGTCATTTATTGCAGATAAAATCGTAATGGACGGATTGACGTACGATGACGTATTGTTGATTCCCGCTTATTCCGAAGTATTGCCCCGTACGGTAGAACTCTCTACCAAGTTTTCACGCAACATCGAGTTGAAGATTCCTTTTGTGACAGCTGCCATGGACACCGTCACCGAGGCCAAGATGGCTATAGCCATTGCCCGTGAGGGTGGCATAGGTGTTATCCATAAGAATATGTCCATCGAAGAGCAGGCTCGTCAGGTTGCTATCGTCAAGCGTGCCGAGAATGGTATGATTTATGATCCTGTAACCATCAAGCGCGGATCTACCGTGAAGGATGCTCTTGCTCTTATGGCCGAATATCATATCGGTGGTATTCCCGTAGTAGATGACGAGAAACATCTGGTGGGTATCGTCACCAATCGTGACCTCCGTTTTGAGCGTGAATTGGATAAGCGTATCGATGAAGTGATGACCTGCGAACGTATCATTACTACTCATCCGGGTACTGATATGGAGACTGCTTCACAAATTTTGCAAGAAAATAAGATTGAAAAACTTCCTGTAGTTGATGCTGATGGCAAATTGGTGGGACTTATCACTTATAAGGATATAACCAAGGCTAAGGACAAACCTATGGCTTGCAAGGATAGCAAGGGGCGTTTGCGTGTAGCAGCCGGTGTGGGTGTTACTGCTGATACTTTTGATCGTATGCAGGCCTTGGTTGATGCCGGTGCCGATGCAATTGTCATCGATACGGCTCACGGACACTCCAAAGGGGTAATTGAGAAGCTCAAGGAAGCCAAGAAACGTTTCCCTGGTATTGATATAGTTGTAGGTAATATCGCTACAGGTGAAGCAGCCAAGATGCTGGTTGAGGCTGGTGCTGATGCCGTAAAGGTGGGTATTGGTCCTGGTTCTATCTGTACCACTCGTGTCGTTGCCGGTGTAGGTGTTCCCCAGTTGTCTGCTGTGTATGAAGTGGCTAAAGCATTGGAAGGTACTGGTGTGCCCCTCATTGCTGATGGTGGTCTCCGTTATTCGGGTGATGTGGTGAAGGCATTGGCTGCCGGAGGTTACAGTGTAATGATTGGCTCACTTGTGGCCGGTACAGAAGAGGCTCCTGGTGATACCATTATCTTTAACGGACGTAAATTCAAGTCTTACCGTGGTATGGGTTCGCTCGAAGCTATGGAGCACGGTTCTGCTGACCGTTACTTCCAAGGTGGAGTTACTGAAGTGAAAAAACTCGTACCTGAAGGTATTGCAGCCCGCGTTCCTTACAAGGGAACCCTTTACGAAGTTATTTATCAGCTTGTAGGTGGTCTTCGTTCAGGTATGGGATATTGTGGTGCTGCCAACATTGAGAAATTGCACGATGCCAAGTTTACCCGCATTACAAATGCGGGTGTTATGGAGAGTCATCCGCACGATGTGGCTATCACCAGCGAGGCTCCCAATTACAGTCGCCCAAACAACTAATATAATATGTAGCATTAAGAAAAGAGGATATGTCAATGATTTTGGCATATCCTCTTTCGGTTTTATTGCAATTTATTTATTTGTCTGGATGAGTCGTTTGATTTCTTCCAATTGCACTTTGATGTCTCTCATCTCACTCTTTAGTGCTTTCAATTCCTTCTGCTCGGCTTCCTTTTCAATGAATTTGTGTAGTTGTTCACTGATGGCCTTCATGCCGGCTATAGAGGGGTGTCCGCGTTGTTTGTCGATGTCGTACAGAGTGACAACGGGAACGTCGTAATGGTTGCAAACGGTATAGACCGATTCATTGATGCTTCCTTTCAGTTCGCTGTTCAGCAGGTAATAGACACTGGCATTTGGGTAGAGATATTGCAATCCGTTGAGCAGATAAGCCAGTGCCGGACGGAAACTGTACAATTCTTCGCGCGTCCAACTGTCATATTTGTATTCTCCAATGGGAGCACCTGCCCAACTGTCGTTGGTGGCTCCGAAGATAAGGATAATATCCGGATTGCCCAAGTTGTTCATACGGGTAATGAAGGAGCGGTCGCTGTAGTCTTCCTTCTGGTAGCCGGTGTTGCAAATGGTTGAACCGCTGTATGAGTTGTTCACCTCTAATACGTAGCCATAGTTGTTCAGAAACTGTCTCCACCACGTTTGCTCAACTTTTGTAACGTCGTTTTGGTTGGCAGGATACCACACTAAGTTCTTGTCAGGGGTTACATACCCTTTGAAGGTTGAATACGAATCTCCCAAGATGGAGACTTTCTTCTGTGCCCATATTCCTGTGCAGGCAAGCAGGGCCAGACTGAATAGAATCAGATATTTTTTCATGGTCTGTTTTTGGAGTAAAATGAATAGTAGGAAAAATTTGTCATTCAGATTCCCTTCATACATCGTGTAACTGGAGTCTGAATGACAAATATTATAGTATGCAACTTACTTGCTCAACTGCTCGTGCATATTTTGTGCGGCACGTCGGCCGTCGCCCATGGCGAGGATAACGGTCGCACCTCCACGTACAATATCTCCACCGGCATAGATAGTGGGGATGTTGCTCTGCATCTGGTCGTTGACGGCAATGGTGTTCTTGCGGCCTAATTCCAATCCCTTCACCGAAGTCGGTACGATGGGGTTGGGGGATACGCCTACGGCTACTACGGCCATGTCGATGTCGAGTGTCACCGTTGCACCGGGGATAGCCACCGGACTGCGGCGTCCGCTGGCATCGGGCTCGCCCAGTTCCATCTTTTGCAATACCACTTGCTTCACGGCACCTTTCTCATCGGCTATGTATTCGATGGGGTTGTGCAGTGTCAGGAATTCGATACCCTCTTCCTTGGCGTGCTTCACCTCTTCCAGTCTGGCAGGCATTTCGGCCTCGCTACGGCGATATACAATGTAAACCTTGTTAGCACCCAAGCGCTTGGCTGTACGGCATGAGTCCATAGCGGTGTTACCACCACCCACTACGATGACATTCTTTGCCGGGTTGATAGGAGTATCGGTTTCGGGGTTCGATGCGTCCATCAGGTTTACACGGGTCAAATATTCGTTCGAAGACATGATGTTCACGCTGTTTTCGCCCGGTATGTTCATAAAGTTGGGCAATCCGGCACCGCTGGCGATGAAGATGCCCTTGTAACCTTCCTGTTGCAGTTCCTCTACGCTGATTGTCTTTCCGATGATGCAGTCCTTCACGAACTTCACGCCCATCTTTTCCAAGTTGTTGATTTCTACATCCACAATTTTGTTTGGCAAGCGGAATTCGGGGATACCGTATTTCAGCACACCACCAATTTCGTGAAGAGCTTCGAACACGGTCACATCGTAACCATACTTCACCATATCACCGGCAAAACTCAGTCCGGCAGGGCCTGAACCTACAACGGCAATTTTTATTCCGTTAGGCTCGGCCAATTCGGGCAATACGATGTTGCCGCTCTCGCGTTCGTAGTCGGCCACGAAGCGCTCCAGATTACCGATAGCAACGGCTGGTTTTCCCATCTTCAGGTGCATACACTGGCTTTCACACTGCTTCTCTTGCGGACATACGCGGCCACAAACGGCGGGCAGAGCCGAGGTGTGTTTCAGTACGCGGGCTGCTTCGAGGAATTCACCACGTTCTACATTCTTTATAAATGAAGGGATATTGATGCTTACGGGACAACCTTGCATACAGGTGGGGTTCGCACAATCGAGACAACGCTTGGCTTCGACCATGGCTTGCTCCTTGGTGTAGCCAGTGTTTACTTCTTCTGTACGGGTCGTGGCACGATATACGGGGTCGAGTTCATTCATTGGGCAACGCTCGATGCTGGTACGGTCTTTCGGCTTCATGCTCTTGCGGAGTTCGTCACGCCAAGGTGCATTGCGATCGAGGAGTACTTCCATCGGTGCTTGGCAAGCCTTTTCGGCACAAGGTTTGCAACCTTCTTCTTTCGCCTCGGGTTGAGGCTCAACCTTGCATACATGTTGCTCAAGGTGGCTCATCTCTTCCAGTTCTACCTGCTTGAATGAACCCATGCGTTTGAACATTTCGTCGAAATCTACCTGATGACCGTCAAATTCGGGACCATCCACGCACACGAACTTCGTTTTTCCGCCCACAGTGATACGGCAGGCACCGCACATACCCGTACCATCCACCATGATGGTATTCAGCGAAACGTCTGTCGGAATATCATATTTCTTAGTCAGGAGGCAGCAGAACTTCATCATGATGGCGGGGCCGATGGCGAAGCACTTGTCAACTTTCTCGCGCTTGATGACACTCTCGATTCCTTCGGTCACGAGACCCTTGGTTCCGTATGAACCGTCATCGGTCATGATGATGACCTCGTCAGACGAAGCGCGTACTTCGTTTTCCAGAATAATCAGGTCCTTGCTACGGCCGGCCAGTACAGAAATGACACGGTTGCCTGCAGCTTTCAGCGCTTGAATGATAGGGAGCATCGGAGCTACGCCCACACCACCACCGGCACATACCACAGTGCCGTAGTTCTGTATGTGGGTAGCCTGTCCGAGGGGGCCTACCACGTCCATCACATAGTCACCTACGCCCAATTGGCACAGTTTGGTAGATGACAGACCTACTGTTTGTACGACCAATGTAATTGTTCCCTTTTCTATGTCGGAACCTGCAATGGTCAGCGGCATACGTTCACCCTTTTCATCCACACGCACGATGACAAAGTGACCAGCCTTGCGTGAGCGGGCGATTAGGGGAGCTTCAATCTCCAGTTTGAATACTTTCTCGGAGAATTGTTCTTTGCTAATAATTTTATTCATAGCTGTATAATTTTGTTCTAATATTCCTCTTTTTGCTTTCAATTTGAAAGTTCGGTGCAAATTTACAGCTTATTTTTGAAAGAGAAAAAGAGAAAAGGAAAAACTTGTATAAAATAGGTGTGGATTACTCAGATTACACAGTTTTTCCTTTTTTTCTGCCAAAAATTATGATATGGGGGCAATCCGTCAGCGGATGCGTTTACGGTTTTATTGATTTGGCTATTCCAGTTGGGGGTGTGTCAAAGTGCCTTCTTTTCATTCTTTAGACGCGGATGACGCGGATAACGCAGATAAATTATAACCTTTATTCGCCTTTTCGGCTCATCGAAAACCTCTTTTGATTTTTTCATTAAGGTATGGTCGGGTATAATAATCAAGAAAAATCCGCGTCATCCGCGTTATCTGCGTCTAAAAAGTAAATTATGACACCCCTCTTAGGGTGGGACTCCCCTTACCCCTTGCAAATCTCATCTGCCGGATGGGCGGTTGCTGTCTTCCACACGCGCCAACCGACGCAGAGGGCGACGAGCAGCGCCACCATGAGGAAGATGCCGACGTAAATCCACCACGG
>JAFXDG010000127.1 GCA_017521285.1 Bacteroidaceae bacterium
AAGCAACAGAGGGACTTCCCGATGCACACATAGAGGTGACAGCCTCAGAATCCAATGGGGAAGCCTACATATCAGTCACCGACAATGGCCCTGGCATACCAGAAGACATGACTGAAAAAATATTCTTGCCCTTCTACACGACCAAAACAAACGGGTCAGGAATAGGATTGTGTCTGAGCCGACAAATCATGAGACAACACGGCGGTGATCTGACACTTCACAACCACCATGGGAAGGGGACAATGTTTATACTCACCTTCAACAAACAATAGTTGGTGAGGGTCAAAGTTCAAGGTTTCAAGCCATCTGCCATCGCCAACAGCCATGGCTAAAAGGCGAATAAAATCTGCGTTATCCGCGTCATCCGCGTCTGAAGACTGAAAAGAAGGCATTTTGACACACCTCCGAGCCTTTAGCGGAGGGGGTAGCGTTAATCCAACTCGCCATTAATAACGCAGTGAAGACGAGCTGTTGGGCAGTTCCACATAAAGGACCTTGCTGAGTCCTACAGGTCGGAGCGTGTTTCATGGCCAATAGGTTTATAATGAAAAAAGTCATGGCACGTCTCACGACGCACCATGACCAAGCTATGATAAAAAACTAATTTATATAAATCTCTTTTATTCCACAATTTTCCTTTCAACGTATTCAAACAGTTTCTGGTTTTGGCGTAGGGTCTCTACATCCATATCCCTTATTTGTGTACCTTCCCAATTTGCACCCCAGGCGTTGAAGGGTTCACCGTCCAATGAGATATAAGAAATCTGGGTAACGTCCAACGGAATGGGTTCGAACTCGAGAACCAAGGCAAACCAGTCGCCTGCACACTCTTCAACCCAGAACAGATGGTTCATCGGGATGCCTTGTATTCCCTTTATCTTGTATTGGTTGCCATTGTCATCCACCAGGAAGGTAGTATCATCATATCCGTAGTACTCTCTTGTCCATGTCTGGTTGTGCGGTACTGCCAGATAGGTAGCCTCCGGTGTGCGCCACAGAGCAAAGGTCTTTTCGTTTTCCAATGGCTTGATGGTGTGCACCTTGTGATAGTATGCCCATGTGTCGGCATCGTCCTTGTTGTAGTTTTGCTCGGGCTGTTTCAGCTGCGGGACGCGGATATTCGGTTTCTGGTCATATTCGGCGTTCTCCAATCCTCTCCGATTGATTTTGATACTATTGCCACTGTCATACAACCCCCAGTTGGGTACACCCGTGATGGAGATGTAGCGGGTAGATTCCGGCAGGGGCGGGAAGGTGATGGTGAAGTCTATCAGCGAGTCCTTAGGAGCCTGCACGGTGAAGTACTGCTGCATGACGTCGGGCGTTGTCACTCTCGGCTTGTAGTGCACCCCCGTCTCCTCATCCACGATGTAGGTCTCTTCGCCGCCGAGCCACATTCTCTTCACCGGGTGGGCCGGCATGGTGAAGTAGCAGTGGAGCACTGTCTGATTATCCTCCTCCTTCAGTTCCCAGAACAGGCCTATCAGGTCATTGGGTAATTTTATATTCTCAAGGGCTTCAGAAATCTTCTGGTAAGGTTGGGTGTGTCTTCCTGCAAAGTTCAAATCCTCAGTTTTGACGGTCTTGACATCACCGCGGTATTTGTTGGCGGTCTTGTGCCATTCGATGACGCTGTCTTGCAGTTCCTCATCCCACACTGTGGGAGGAGCATACATGTGTATGCTACTTTGATACAGGGTAGTGTTGTCTGTAAAGTTTTCTGCCACTTTAGGGGCGCATGCCGAGGCCAGGATACATGTGGCCATGATGGCTACTCTTGATTGTTTCATATCTTTATGGTTTTATGGTTATTTATGATATATAGATTGTCTTCTATTTCGCTTCTGAACTCCCGGTAGCAGGCCGAGAAGGCCAATGAATTGGCCGTTGTGTGCGAGCAATGGAGCAGGATGTGGCCTCTGACCCGCTCTGCCATCCACTGGTAGTGAATGTCCTTCCGGCTGTCCTTCAACTGGAAGAAGAATTGCTTGTCGTTGAGGCTCATCTGGTAGCCGGGATGCCTGTTGCTGTACCAGCAGGCCACTTGCAGCAACCGTCCGATAATGTCCTGCTCCTCGTTGTCGGCAAACAGGTATGCGATTTCCAGTTCATCCTTTCCCTTGGGTGTCGGGCAGTCGAGACGGATGCTGTCGGCGCTGTACACTTTGGCCAGTTCCTTGATGAATAGGGTGACGCGGGCGGGGTCCTGATACGTTTCCGAGGCCATTGTCACGGCAGGCGTCGGACTGCTGCCCGATGCTGTCATCCCGGTCTGTGCCGCTGTAGCAGGTACGACGGCCACCAGCGGTGATTCCTTTACCTTATTATTATAGTACATCCATGGAGTGCCAACTCCCACCAGCAGCAACAGGCAGGCAGCTGCCGCCCACCACCAGTTGCGTGGCGATGGCTTGCGGAAGCGACTCTTCTGCACCGCACGTTCTGCCATGATGTGGTCGAACAGAGCTTCGTCAATAGCCAGTTCGCCCAGCATGACGGCTATGATTTTCCACTCCTTGGGAACGCCACTGCGCGACACTTCCAGAGCCAACAGTTTCTCCTCCTCCAGCGTTGTTTCTGCATTGAGGAATTTGGCAATAAGTTCTTCTGTCTCCTTGTGCGTCATGATTGCAAGTTCTTTTTTAGTTCTTCAAATATTTTCTTTCGCGCTACTGCGACGATGCTCTTCACCGATGGTTTGGGGATGTTCGTCTCACGGGCAATTTCGTCCAGTCCCCGTCCTTCAAGTTCGCGGAATTTATAGAGCCGTCGCTCACTGGGATTCAGCCGATTGAAGGCATCGTCCATCGCTGTCTGCAGTTCTTCCATTTCCATCATCTCCTGAGGCGACAGTGCGACCGACATCTCCCTTGTCATAGATTCGGGTGGAATGTTGCCGTATAGCAGGACTCCCTCCTTCTGCCTCCTCTCCATATCGATGCAACAATGTTTGGCTATCCGGATAGCAAGTCCTTCATGAGTCGAGCCGGCATCCAGGCGGTCGCGGTATCTCCACAGAGCCACCAGGCCTTCTTGGGCCACGTCGTCTGCATCCGACTCGTTGCCGAAGAAGTTTCGTCCTATGGACTTCATTACCTTTCTCAGTCCCGGTGCTATTTTCTCAAACTCTTCTTGTGTCATACTCTGGTTGATTCTTTCTTACGCGATTGCCAGGCTGTCTGCCTTCTGTTTTGATGCGCTTTCACTGATATAAGCGTAGGCAAAGTTAAAAAGTAAAGTTGAGAATGCAAACTTTTTCATTTTTTAACACAGTTAAGAAGGAGGCTTCAAGTTCAAGGTTCAAGGTTCAAGGTTTAAGGTTCAAGGTTCATGCCGTCTTTGTCATTCTGTTCTTCTGTTCTTTTGTCAAGAATATTATTTTTATCTTGTCAAGAAATCGAAAAATGCCATCCGCCTGAAGGGTGCAACCCAAGACAGCGATGCCTTCGGACAAATTGTAGAGGTGGTAGAGCCTGCAGCCGGCGAACTCGACCTCTTCAAGGTCAAAGATGGCGACAAGACCCGCAACGAACTCCGCATCGTAGAGGTTGAGTTTTTGGAGACATTGCAACAATAAGAAGTGTTGACCAGAAATACCCAGTAATCCATTGGCGGAATTGAGGTAGATACGACCTATGTAGTGCATACTTAATTCCGTCAATGGAAAACTGTAAATTTCAACGTTTGATTGGAAAAGCCAATTTAACCTACAAGATATTTACTCTTAGGGAGGAAGGATATGAGTCGGCAAAGCAGGGCACAGAAGATGAAGGTTATCAGTGCCGAAGCCACCATCACTACAGGAGTTGATGAACTCCATCTTGACACCATTGCAAACACTGGTGTCAAGACAAACATATGCATTAGATACATTCCATAACTCAACTTCGATAGCGGAAATACAAACATTTTATAGAACCAACCATCACACTTAATCTTACGAATCACAAGAAAATACGCTACCGTCTGCAACATGATTCCTTATGACCAACATTGCTATTCACTTTTTGACCAAAACGCTTTGTTGCTCCAATTTAAATCCCTACATTTGCCTAAATTTTAAGATAAACTTGACTATGAATATGAAATCATTAGCATCGGTGGCAGCAGTGGCACTGATGGCTTGCGGATGCAAGCAGGCGGTTCAGTCAGAAACAGCCATGGAAGTACGTACAGGAGCAAACCCGTTCCTACCCATGTGGGAATTTATCCCAGATGCAGAACCCTACATCTTTGAAGATCCGGACAATCCTGGAGAGATGCGTGTATATATCTATGGTTCCCACGATGCACTGGTAACGGAATATTGCGGACGCGAACAGGTGGTATGGTCAGCACCGGTGAATGACCTTACCCAATGGCGATACGATGGAGTTATTTTTGAATCGAAACAGGATGCCAATGGCAATCTTTTGAACGAAGGCGGTGTAGGCGATGTACTCTACGCTCCTGATGTGACTTTGGTGACAAATGCAAATGGCAAGAAGACCTATTACCTCTATCCGAACAACCAACATGGTCCACGAAACGGTATGATTGCCAAGTCAGACCGTCCGGATGGTCCTTTCGAAGTATGTAACTGGAATCCCCAAAAGCCAACAGAGACTATCGGTGACTTACGATTTGACCCTGCCGTATTTGTCGATGATGACGGCCGTGTATATGGCTATTGGGGCTTCGAAGAGTCATGGGGCGCAGAACTAGACCCAACAACGATGGCTACGGTAAAACCAGGAACAGAACCTGTCAAGGATATGGTTTCAAACCTCAGACAAGAGGGGGTATTCCGCTTCTTTGAAGCTTCATCTATCCGAAAAATCAAGGACAAATACGTATTCATCTATAGCCGATGGACCAACGAGGGAGAATTTGGTTTGAAAGGAACCAATTATACCCTGGCTTATGCCTATAGTAACTCACCCCTCGGCCCATTCACGTACGGAGGAACCATCATTGATGGACGCGGACGCGATACGGATGCCAAAGGAGACACCATCTACACGGCTACCCTTACGGGAAACACCCACGGAAGCATCATCGAGATTGAGGGACAATGGTATGTATTCTACCACCGCCAATGTGGAACGGATGAATTTTCACGTCAAGCCATGGTGGCTCCTATCGAAGTGAAAGTGACTGAAGGACCAAACGGAACGGTTGAAATCAGTGAGGGAGAATACACCTCCGAAGGATTTGCTCTTGGAGGTTTGAACCCATTCCAAAAACACTCAGCCGGTATCGCCTGCTACTACACAGGCCCGCAAGGCATTGGACATCAATATCCGAACTTCTTGTTCTCTGGTTCGTACGTTCAACCACGCTATGCGGAATACGATGGTAAATCGGACATCTACGACTTGAAGTACAACCACAATCCCGTGGTGAACAACACAAGCGGTTCCATCGTAGGATACAAATATTTTAACTTCGACCACATCGGTTCTGCACCCGTATCGTTGACAATAAACTTGAGGCCGCAAGGCATGGAAGGCACGATAGACATCATGTTGGACAGCCCATGGGAAAAGAAAGGTGGCAAGAAAGTGGGAAGCCTCAGCATCAGCAAGGATGCTCCACAAGAGCGAACCGACATGAACATTGGATTGGAAGATTTGAGCGGATTCAAAAGAAAACATGCCCTCTACTTCGTTTTCTCATCACCGGTGGAAGGAAAATCCATTTGCGAATTGCACGATTTTGTGTTTGTAAAATAGTAGATTACTAAAAAAATAAACAAAACATTGGAGGAAGAGAAATTGTCATTTTGTAGAAAAGGTTGATTCTTTAAGAGTCAACCTTTTCTACAAAATGACAGGGCGCTAACCCTTAAAATCCTAAAAAAAACTCTCTACATTCAACGAATAAACGCTTCAACTTTTCAACCTTTCAACGAATAGTGCTTCAACTCCTCAACGGTTGCGAAAGCAACACCCTTGTCCCTTTAATTTTTAATTCGAAACGTCGTAGCTCATCACTCGTAGCTAATTTCCCCCCTTTAACCTCTCAACTTGTAAACATTTCACCACGTACGGTGTAAAGAAATCGAAAAATCGTACCCCTGCCAACCTTCCCTCATGGACGAGTATACCTTATCTATGTGGTAAGGTTCTTTTGTTTTTTAGATTGAATATCAATAGTTTACGAATAGGTTTAAATTCTCGCTTCTTTTCGCCCAAAAGAGAAGTTGCGCCCATATACACGATTCTCGCGCGGTCAGTTTTGCATGATTATACAGTGGGAATTGTATAATTATAGATTTCACCCGTTTTCAGTCACGTCCTCTCCTGTCCGTGTGCACACCCTCTATTGCCCGTGTGCACACCCTCTATTGCCCGTGTGCACACCCTGTAATAGTATGTCTGAAGAAACTCCGCCGACCGTGTGCACACGGTTAGCGGCACGTGTGCACACGCCCTTCCCATCTCCAGTCTTCCGGCCTTTGTACATTGCA
>JAFXDG010000128.1 GCA_017521285.1 Bacteroidaceae bacterium
AGGTTGATTTCGTTTGTAATAGAGGCAGTGAAAGGGTGTATATACAATCTGCTTATTCTTTGCCAGATGAAGATAAACAGAAGCAGGAACAACGCTCACTAACCCTAACAGACGACTCTTTTACAAAAATTATTATCACAACAGATGACATACCGATGCATACTATGCCCAATGGTATTATAATGATGAATGTTTTTGATTACCTCCTGAATTAGGGGTTCATAATCAAGCAAGCAGATAGAGTTTCATTCCATAGCAGGAGTGGAACTCTTTCTTTGATACATTAAACACAACACTTCTTTTTTTCCACAATGTCTTCGGATATGAAAAAGCGACACACTGGGAAACACTCGTGACACGGAGCGAAACGGTAGTGATACGGAGCGAAACCGGTGTGGAGGGAATGACTTATCTTTGCACCAGTAATCGATTACAGAGAGTGTGAACAAAGAATTATCAATCAAAAAGAAAGGAACCTGAATTATGGCAATCTTTTATCAAGCAAAACAAGTGAAGAATCCAAAGGATTCAAGTGCAACACCCCTCTACTATGCCCGCATCAAGAGTGTGGGAGTGGTGGACGAATCGGAACTGGTAAACCGCATCTCGGCCCGCTCGGGTGTGTCGGAAGGTATTGTGGCCAGCGTGCTGCGCGACTCGATGAACGAAGTGGTGGACCTGGTGACACTGGGCTACCGTGTGCAACTGCCGGCATTGGGACAAATCTACACCACCCTGAGCTCTAACGGCGAAAATACGGCCAAGGAGGTGAAACCGGACAGCGTGAAGCGCATCTACATCCGTCTGTTCCCCTCGGTAAGTTTCAAGACCAAGGTGGCGACAAAGTCGAAACTGGCAAACTTCGACGCCTTGACGGATGAGAACGAATCCACCGGAAATGACACCACCGGAGGCGACACCGGCAACGATGGCGGTGGCGGCGGCGGAACAGGAAGCAATCCGCTGTAAACGTTCCCCTCAGTCCCCCTAAAAGGGAGAAGAGGGTGTGCATAATTAACTTTTCAGACGCGGATGACACGGATGACACGGATAAAGAATGAAAAGAAAGCATTTTGACACGCCCCCTCCCTTTAGGGGGAATCGGAGGGGACTTCAGGAGATATGAGCCAACAGTACTTTGTAAACGGTAAATTGTAAATGTAGTTATGGAAAAGAAAGAAATCTGGAAGATTGTGATTCAAACGCTTATCACCATCCTGACAGCTATCGGAACAAGCATTGGTGTTTCGAGCTGCATGTAAGCAGGCAATTTTGAGGACTTCAACACAGAGGCGCAGGGGTGCAGAGTGAAAAAGCTCAGGGCATCTCTGCGTCTCGTCGTTTTGTCAAACAAGGTCTCTGTTCAGCGACTTTTTCCCTTAAATTATATAATATACCTTAAAAATAACATTTCTTTGAATGATGTTTCGGGTGCATTCAAATAAAAGGTGTACCTTTGCGAGGTTTTTTATAAAACATTGATTCAGAATTAAACATAAGTGAATCCGGCGTGGTTTTTACATCAGGAAGGATTCCAACGAAAAAAAGGAAAAGAAGAAATGGACAAATTCAGTTATGCTATCGGCTTGGGTATCGGCCAGAACTTGTTGGGCATGGGTGCCCGCGGTATCAACGTAGAGGACTTTGCACAGGCCATACACGACGTGTTGGACGGCAAGGAAACAGCCATCAGCCACACCGAAGCGCGTGACATTGTGAACAACTACTTCGAGGAGATGGAGAAGCGCATGAATGCGGAGAACATAGAGAAGGGAAAGGCATTCTTGGCCGAGAACCAGAAGAAGGAAGGCGTGAAAGTGACTGCCAGCGGCTTGCAATACGAGGTGTTGCAGGAGGGCAACGGCAAAAGCCCGAAGGCGACAGACAAAGTGCGCTGCCACTACGAGGGTACGCTGATCGACGGCACGCTGTTCGACAGCTCCATCAAGCGCGGCGAACCGGCTGTGTTCGGTGTAAGCCAGGTGATCCCCGGATGGGTGGAGGCTCTGCAACTGATGAGCGAAGGTGCCAAGTGGCGTCTGTACATCCCCTCAGAATTGGGATACGGTGCACACGGTGCCGGCGAAATGATTCCGCCCCACAGCACCCTCATCTTCGATGTGGAACTGATTGAGGTGGTGTGAGTTTCGTTGAGGCGTTGATTCGTTGAGGCGTTGAGACGTTGAGACGTTGAGACGTTGAGGCGTTGAGACGTTGAGGCGTTGAGACGTTGAGGCGTTGAGACGTTGAGGCGTTGAGACGTTGAGGCGTTGAGAAGACATAATTTTAAAATAATTCATAAATAAAAAAGTAAAACAATGAAAAAAGCAAGTTTCTTAATGGTAATCGCTGCGGCTGCCGGCTTTGCTTCATGCACCGCCCAGGCTCCCAAGGCTGATTTGAAGAGTGATGTTGACTCTTTGTCTTATGCATTCGGTCTGACTCAGACTCAGGGTTTCAAGGACTACATGGTTCATCAATTGCGTGTAGATTCTGCCAAAATCGGTGATTTGGTAAAGGGTTTGGTTGACGGTGCTGCCGGTAAGGACGCACAGAGCCAGATTGCTTACGTAGAGGGATTGAAGATTGGCAAGATGATGGCTGAAAGCTGGGTAAGCGGCTTGACAAGCGACGTGTATGCCGACGACTCAACCAAGTCAATCGACAAGGACAACCTGGTAGCCGGTTTCATCGCTGGTGTATTGGGCAAGGACCAGAAGTTCACTATGGAAGAGGCTCAGACATACGTACAGGAAGTGATGACTGCTGCCAACGACAAGAAGATGGAAGCTCAGTTTGGTGAAAACCGCGAAGCCGGTGAAAAGTTCTTGGCCGAGAACAAGACTAAGGAAGGCGTACAGGTAACTCCCAGCGGACTCCAGTACAAGGTAATCAAGCAGGGTAAGGGTGCTGTCCCCACCGCAACTGACAAGGTGAGCGTACACTACCGCGGTACATTGATCGACGGTACTGAGTTTGACAGCTCATACAAGCGCAACAAGCCGACTGAATTTGCTGCTAACCAGGTAATCAAGGGTTGGACTGAGGCATTGACCATGATGCCCGTTGGTTCAAAGTGGGAGCTCTACATTCCCCAGGAACTGGCTTACGGTTCACGCAACCAGGGACAAATCAAGCCCTTCTCAACTTTGATTTTCGAAGTTGAATTGCTCGACATCGTAAAATAATACAGTTATACCTTAATTATTAGGTGTAGCAGAAATAAAATTAGGCGCGGATTACGCGGATTACACGGATAAATCATACTCTTTCAGGTATAAAAATGAAATATAAATCCGTGTAATCCGCGTAATCCGCGCCTAAAATTTGGAATGGCCGCATTCCGACATCCCTTCTTTTCCATTTAGTCACTTTCCCAGCCATTTCCGTATCAACTTGTCAAGTCGGAAAGCATGTTTTAAAACATCTTTATTTGACTTAAATGCTAAAAATAACGTAAATCACACACTTTTTTTCGCTTTTTTACATGGAAATGAAAAAAAAGCCTTACTTTTGCTTACGTTTTGACATTTAAACAACAAATTTATTAAAGATAATGGAAAAGATAGATAGTCTTGACAAGAAGATTTTGGAAATCATTTCGCAGAACGCACGTATTCCCTTCAAAGATGTGGCGGCCGAGTGTGGCGTGTCGCGCGCAGCCATCCACCAACGTGTCCAGCATCTGTTTGACTTGGGTGTAATTGTGGGTTCGGGCTATCACGTAAGCCCCAAGACACTGGGCTATAACACCTGCACATACGTAGGTATCAAACTGGAAAAAGGCTCGATGTACAAGAGCGTAGTGGAAGAGCTGGTGAAGATTCCCGAAATTGTGGAGTGCCACTTCACTACCGGCCCTTACACCATGATGGTAAAACTCTATGCACGCGACAACGAGCACCTGATGAACCTGCTGAACAACCGCATGCAGGGCATTCCGGGAGTGGTATCGACCGAAACACTCATCTCGCTCGACCAGAGCATCAAAAAAGAAATCCCCATCTGTACCGACTAAACCCATACCGCCACCATGGAATTTCTGAACGAATATCACTTGGCGGGATTGTTTATCGGTATATGTACCTTCTTGATTATCGGCCTGTTTCATCCGATAGTCATCAAGTGTGAATACTATTGGGGCACAAAATGCTGGTGGATATTCCTGCTATTGGGTATAGCAGGGGTAGCCACCTCTATTTTTATCAGCGACATCATCCTCTCTTCCCTGTTGGGCGTGTTTGCCTTCTCGTCTTTCTGGACCATCAAAGAGCTGTTCGACCAGGAAAAGCGGGTGAAGAAAGGCTGGTTCCCCAAGAACCCGAAGAGGAAGTGAAGAAAAGACCCTCCCCCATCCCCTCCGCAAGGGAGGGGCGTGAAATGTAACCTAACCCTAATCAGTATCCGACATCAACATTTCAGCCATGAACAATTCTTACCATATAGATTCTATTTGCCGAGAGATACACCGCACCTTTCCTGCACACAAAGAGCAACCCGTCATAGGCATTACGGGCAACTTCAGCGAAGGCAATTGTGCCGTGGCCGACGGATACATCCGCTCGGTGCTGGCCGCCGGAGGCACACCGCTGATTATCCCCCCGTATGAGGAGAAGGATGCCTTGCTGAGCATCCTCGACCGCATCGACGGCCTGCTCCTGACGGGCGGAGGCGACATCAACCCGCTCTTTCTGGGCGAAGAGCCAGTGAAGCAATTGGGTGGCATCAACCACCGGCGCGACCGGCAGGAGCTGCTGATGACACGTCTGGCAGCCAACCGTCAGATACCCATCCTCGGCATCTGTCGGGGCATACAGATAATGACGGCAGCCTTGGGCGGCACCCTCTATCAGGACATCCACTCGCAACACCCCACCCCCTGCATCAAGCACGACCAACAGCTGGACAGAAGCTACCCCTCGCACACCGTAGAGGTGGAGCCGAGAAGTCTGTTGGGCCGCATATTCGATGGTGAAGAGCGACTGAACGTCAACTCCTTCCACCACCAGGCGGTGAAGGAGCCAGCTCCCGGATTCAAGGCATGTGCCCACTCTACCGACGGACTTATCGAGGCCGTAGAGTCAACGGAGTACAAGTCGATGCTGGGCGTGCAATGGCATCCCGAGTGCATGATTCTCTGTGGCGACGAATCGATGCTCCCGCTCTTCCGCTGGCTGACGGGCGAGGCGGCTTCGTACCGCGAAGCAAGGCGATTGCACCAGCGTATCCTGACGCTGGACTCGCATTGCGACACGCCTATGTTCTTCGACCAACACATCGAGTTTCACACCCGCGACCCGAAGATACTGGTCGATCTGCACAAGATGACCGAAGGCGGGCTGGATGCCACCATCATGGTAGCTTACCTGAAGCAGCTGGAGCGCGACGAGGAATCGCTCCTGGCCGCTACGTCCAAGGCCAACCGCCTGCTGGACGAGATAGAGGAGATGGTGGCACGAAACTGCACCGCCATCGAAATAGCCCGCACGCCCGACGACCTCTACCGCCACAAGGCCGAGGGAAAGAAGTCCATCATGCTGGGCATCGAAAACGGATATGCCATCGGCAAGGATGTGTCGCTCGTCGAACACTTCCGCAAGCGTGGCGTGGTATATATGACCCTCTGCCACAATGGCGACAACGACCTTTGCGACTCGGCCCGTGGCAACGGCGAACATGGCGGCATCAGCCCCTTGGGCGAACAGGTGATACACGAAATGAACCGCACGGGCATGATGGTTGACCTCTCCCATGCGGCCGAGAAGAGCTTCTACGACGCGCTGGCAATAAGCCGCACCCCCATCGTATGCTCCCACTCGTCGAGCCGCGCCCTGTGCAACCATCCGCGCAACCTGACGGATGACCAACTGCGTGCCCTGGCCGCCCGTGGCGGTGTGGCACAAGTGACGCTCTATAGCGGATTCCTGCGCGAAGATGCACCGGCCACCATACGCGATGCGGTGGAGCACCTCAACCACATGGTCAGCATCATGGGAGTGGAGCACGTGGGCATCGGCACCGACTTCGATGGCGACGGCGGCATCATCGGATGCACCTCGGCTTCAGAGCTTATCAACTTTACCCGCCAACTCCTCCGCGAGCGGTATAGCGAAGCCGACATCCGCGGCATTTGGGGAGAGAACTTCTTGCGGGTGATGAGGGAATGTATCGAAACTTCGAAGCATTGAAACATTGTACACTCATGACGTCTCTGTCATCCTCAACGCCTCAACGAATCAACGCCTCAACGATTAAACCATGCTCATCGACCTCCACGCCCACCCAAGCCCTGCCAAACAGGACGGAAGAGCCATCATCAGCCTCTCCATCGGTGATGAGGATTTCCTCTCCTCTCCCCTGCTGAAGGAGGGGAGCACCATCCCCCTCAGCATCGGCCTTCACCCGTGGCACGTGGATGAGGAGAGAACAGCCCAGGCCTGTCCCGACCTCATCCCATGGCTAAGCCTGCCTCAGGTGGTAGCTGTCGGTGAAGCAGGTATCGACCGCCTGCACGGTGGCCAGATGGAGTTGCAACTGGAAGTCTTCGAGATGCAGGCCCGCTTGGCCGCGGAGATGAAGAAACCGCTGATAGTGCATTGCGTAAAGGCTTTCGACGAGGTGATACGCCTGCACAAGACCCGCTTCCCCCACGAGCCGTGGGTCATACACGCCTTCCGCGGCAAACCCGAACAGGCCCGCCAACTCCTCCGCGAGGGATTCTTCCTCTCCTTCGGCGAGCACTTCAACGACGAGGCACTGCGCCTCTGCCCCACCGACCGCCTGATGATGGAGAGCGACGAGAGCACCATCGGCATAGACACACTCTATGCCCGCGCCGCCATACTACGGGGCATCGGGGCGGAGGAACTGAAAGAGCAAGTAAGTAAAAACATAAAATCCTTAATCAAATATGACCAATAAAAACAACCCCCTGGCAGACGAGGTGCGCAACCGCATCGGTCATCTGCGCGAATATATGAAGAGGGCGGATGTGCAGGCCGTCGTAGTGCCCAGCACCGATCCGCACGGAAGTGAATATGTGCCCGACCACTGGAAATTGCGCGAATGGATTTCGGGCTTCAACGGCTCGGCAGGTACGGCCGTCGTCACCCTCAACGAGGCGGCTCTGTGGACTGACTCGCGCTACTTCCTGCAAGCCGAAGAGCAACTGGAGGGGACAGGCATCCTGCTGATGAAGGAGAAGTTGCCCGACACGCCCACCCTCACCGACTGGCTGGGAAGTGTGCTGACGAAGGGCGACACGGCAGGCATCGACCCCACAGTGAACAGCCACGACCAGGCAGAGGCATGGGCCGACGAGCTGATGGGAAAGTTCGGCATCGGCCTTACCCACATCCCCACAGAGTGGTGGGACGAATTGTGGCCGCTCCGCCCATCCCTGCCCCGTGAAGAGGCTGAAATCCAACCGCTCCCGTTGGCTGGCGAAAGTTGCGCCGACAAGCTGGCACGCATCCGCAAGGCCATCGGGGAGAAGACGCTCATCGTCTCGGCCCTCGACGACATTGCCTGGACACTGAACCTGCGCGGCACCGATGTGCATTGCAATCCCGTGGTGGTGAGCTACCTCATCATCACCCCCGACGAGGCGCATTTTTTTGCCCTGCCTGAGAAAATTTCGTCCTCCGTGGAGGAATATCTGCGCGAGAATAATGTAGCCGTTCACCCCTACGCCGACTTCTACCGCATGGTGGCCACCTTCGACACCTACCCCCTGGTGCTCCCCACGAACAGCAATGTGGAAATCAGCACCCGGTGCCAACGCCTCACCGACGAGGGACGATGCACCTTCGCCCCCTCGCCCATCCCGGCCATGAAGGCCATCAAGAACGAGGCGGAGACAGAAGGTTTCCGCAAGGCGATGGTGCGCGACGGCATAGCCCTCGTCCGCTTCCTCATCTGGTTAGAGGAGAAGATGGAGCGGGGCGAAGAGGTGACCGAGCTGAGCGCCGACCGTGAGCTGACCCGCCAACGCTCGACCCAAGCGCTCTTCCGCGACATCAGCTTCGACACCATTGCCGGCTACGGCACCCACGGCGCCATCGTGCACTACGAGCCTACGCCCGAGAGCGACATCCCTCTGGAGCCACGAGGCCTGCTTCTTCTCGATAGTGGTGCACAATACATGGACGGCACGACGGACATCACCCGCACCATCCCCCTCGGCCCGCTGACCGACGATGAGTGCCGCGACTACACCCTGGTGCTGAAGGGCAACATCGCCCTCAGCCGCGCCCACTTCCCCCACGGCACCTGTGGCACCCAGCTCGATGTGCTGGCCCGCCAGTTCATGTGGGCCGAGGGCATCAACTACCTCCACGGCACGGGCCACGGCGTAGGTTCCTACCTGAACGTGCACGAGGGTCCTCACCAGTTCCGCATGAACCACATGCCCGCCCTCTTGCTCCCCGGCATGACGGTGACCAACGAACCGGGCATCTACCGCCCCGGCCGCCACGGTGTGCGCATCGAAAACATGATGCTCATCGTGCCCGACCAGGAGACGGAGTTCGGCACCTACTACAAGTTCGACATCCTCACCCTATGCCCCATCGACACACGCCCCATCGTCCGCGCCCTGATGACGCCCGACGAACTCCAATGGCTCAATGCCTACCACCAGCGGGTGTATGACGAATTGGCGCCACACCTCGACGAAGCAGAACAGAAGTGGTTAAAGGGGAAGACGAAGGAAATATAATTTATTTATGGAGTGAAGTAATGTAGGAGGGTGTCTTTATATAGGAGTATAGGAGGCAGGAGTGTAGAAGTGTAGACAATAGTTTCGACTATGATAAGCAGGAGGACTCCATGCAAGCAGCACATTTGTCTATACTCCTGAGCGAAGCGCCACTCCTACCTCCTACACTCCTAAAAGAGAAAGAATATGGCTCTAATCAAATCAGTACGTGGGTTCACCCCACAAATAGGGAAAGACTGCTACCTGGCCGAAAACGCCACCATCGTAGGCGATGTGGTGATGGGCGACCAGTGCAGCATCTGGTTCAACACCGTGTTGCGTGGCGATGTGAACAGCATCCGCATCGGCAACCGCGTGAACATTCAGGACGGCAGCGTGCTCCACACGCTCTACGAGAAATCTACCATCCGCATCGGTGACGATGTCTCCGTCGGTCACAACGTCACCATCCACGGAGCCGATGTCGATGACTTTGCCCTCATCGGCATGGGCGCCACCCTGCTCGACCATGCCCACGTGGGGCGCGGTGCCATCGTGGCGGCCGGTGCTCTCGTGCTGGCCAACACACAGATAGGTCCGGGCGAACTGTGGGCAGGCGTACCCGCCAAGTTCATCAAGAAGGTGGCTCCCGACCAGGCCAAGGAAATCAACGAAAAAATTGCCAACGGCTACATCATGTATGCCGGGTGGTATAAGGAAGAGTAAGGGAGGCGAAAGAAAAAATGCGGCCCGCAAAATATTTTTTGCGGCTTGCATTTACCCATTCTGCTACGGGAGAAAATAAATTTTGCGGCTTGGAAAAAATATTTTGCAAGCCGCATTTTTTCACCCAAAACACATTTCCCCTGTTACAAATCGTGTCGCTCGTCGTTTAGCCTTATAGAAAGGAACACTTCACAAACAAAAGAGAGAGACTTATGAACAGAAAGAGCATCATACTTTCCGCATGGCTGCTGACAAGTGCCGCCCATGCCTTTGCCCAACAGGAGGTGCCACAGGAATCCACCTTCTTGAACCCTGAGCGGGTGACCATCAAGGACAGCCGCGACTCGATGAACATCACCATCAAGGGACGTCAGGGAGAGCCCGACTTCACATTCTCCCGCACCGTGATGTACCCATCGGACGAGGTGACGGTGACGCGCGAACGCCGCACCCATCCCAGTTTCCCCATCCCCTTCGGTGTCAATTCGGTAAAGGGAAAAGAGAAGGCGTTCAGGATGAAGGGGACACGCACTTTTGTTGTCAACGGATTCGAGTGTGAGATATCAACGGACAGCACCGTCAGTATCTCCCGCAAACCCTCTCCATTCCTTACGGATGCAGTGACAGATTCGGTATTCCACATCCCCGGTTTTGTTGAATACGAGGGAAAGACCTATCAAGTGACGAGAATTGCAGAAAAAGGCTTTGCCGGAAACATCGACATCAAACACCTTGTCATTGACGAGGGAGTCAAAATCATTGATTTTCAAGCTTTCATTTGCTGTTACAACTTGGAATCCATCCACATTCCGGCATCACTCAGTTTTGTTGGCAATAGCATTTTTGGAAGTTGTTACAATCTGAAAAGCATCGTTGTCAATCCCGCCAATAAGGTTTTTGATTCGCGGGATAACTGCAATGCCATTATTAGAACAAAACATAACGAACTCGTAGCAGGATGTGGAGGTTCTTCCATTCCTTCCAGTGTCACATTTATCGGAGAAACCGCCTTTGCCAATTGCAGGTTCACGGAAAGTATAACCATACCGGAAGGGGTTACGCAAATTAGAGAATCAGCATTCAGTGGCTGCATCGAATTAAAATCCATCTCCCTGCCACAATCTCTCGAACACATTGACAACTATGCATTTGCGGGATGCGAATCATTACAGTCCATTGTCATTCCCAAGAATGTAAGTTTTATAGGGAAAATCCTTTTCAGATATTGCAATCAACTGGAATCAATCACGGTCGAAAAAGGAAACAAGTATTATGATTCGCGACAGAATTGCAACGCTATTATTGAAACAGAAAGCAACAAACTTGTGGCGGCCAGTGTCGGAACACGCCTGATCGAAGGTATCGAAGAAATTGGCAGAGAAGCCTTTTATGGTGTAACACTATATGAGTTGCACATTCCCAAAAGTGTGACAAGCGCAGAGCAGTGGGCATTTAGCGGATGTAACAACCTGAAATCCATTACCGTAGATAAGGATAATCCAATCTACACCTCCCCTGCAGGTAGCAATGTATTGCTCACCAAAGATGGCAAGACGTTGATTAGGGGATGTTCAACATCTGTCATTCCCCAAGAAGTTACCACCATCGGAGAGGATGCATTTTGTGGGGTAAACTTTACGAACTCCTGCCTGTATCTCCCTGAAGGACTGAAAGGAATAGACCACATGGCATTTGCCGGATGTACGAATTTATACCAAGTGATTGTTCCTTCATCAGTAGAATACATCAGTGAACATGCCTTTGCCTCTTGTCCGGATTTGAATATCGCATTGCTGAAAGGGGGAGGAAAGGCATTAGGTTCTTATGCTTTCGCTGGTTGCAAACGATTAGGTATCATCCAATTGCCCGAAGGAATGACAACAATAAAAGATGGGGCATTCCGCGGTTGCACAAACCTTTACGGCATAAGCCTGCCATCTTCCCTTCAAGAAGTCGGGCTCGAAGCCTTCAAAGATTGCCCTTGCGAAAAGGAGGTCCTGCAATTGGTGCAGAAGAATAACAACACTTCACAAACAAGAGAGACAGACCAATGAACAGAAAGAGCATCATATTTTCCGCATGGCTGCTGACAAGTGCCGCCCATGCCTTTGCCCAACAGGAGGTGCCGCAGGAATCCACCTTCTTGAATCCTGAGCGGGTGACCATCAAGGACGGCCGCGATTCGATGAACATCACCATCAAGGGACGTCAGGGAGAACCCGACTTCACATTCTCCCGCACCGTGATGTACCCATCGGACGAGGTGACGGTGACGCGCGAACGCCGCACCCATCCCGACTTCTCCATCCCCTTCGGCATCAACTCGGTAAAGGACAAAGAGGGGCCATTCGAGATGAAGGGGACACGCACCTTCGTTGCCAACGGATTCGAGTGCGTAGTCCACAGATCTTCAGATGACGATGTCCACATCTCCCGGAAACTGACTTCATACCTTGCCAACGAGGCAGACTCGGTACTTCATATTCCTGCATTCGTCGAATACGAAGGGAAAAGGTACAACGTAGGCAGCATCAGCAGGAAAGGGTTTGCCGGCAACACCGACATCAAACACCTGATTATCGATGAAGGAGTGTGGGCTATTGGTGAAGAGGCATTCATCTGCTGCACCAACTTGCAATCGGTACGGATTCCTGCATCCATAGAGGACATCGGATGGAACATATTCGGCAGTTGCCCCAACCTGAAAAGCATCACTGTGGATCCGGCGAATGAAGAATTTGACTCACGGGACAATTGTAATGCCATCATCGAAACGGAGAGCAACACACTCGTTGCAGGATGTGGTGGGTCTGCCATCCCCTCCAGTGTCACGACCATTGGCGATGCAGCCTTTGCCCATTGCCTGAATATGGAAAGCATCACAATACCGGAAGGAGTCAAGCGGATTGAAGACTTGGCTTTTGCAGGATGTTACTATCTGAAGTCCATCTCCCTGCCCCAATCGCTCGAATATCTTAGAGGGTATGTATTTTGGGATTGTACCTCCTTGACATCAATCGTCATACCTAAAAATGTCAAAGAGATTGAATATGGATATGGCAATCTGTTCCGGGGATGCAACCAACTGAAATCATTGACGGTAGAGGAAGGGAATAGCCGATACGATTCACGCTCTGCATGCAATGCCATCGTCGAAACGGCAACCAACACCTTGGTAACGGCCTGTGCCGGAACCCGTATCGTAGAAGGCATAGAGACCATTGTCGAAGAGGCATTTACGGGTATTCCCATACATAGCCTGCACCTGCCCAAGACGGTATCCAAAATCGAGAACTATGCTTTCTTCAATTGCGAAGAACTGGTGTCAATCACGGTAGATGAGGAAAACCCCGTTTACTCTTCCCCCGCCGGCAGCAATGCCCTCCTCACCAAAGATGGCAAGACGTTGGTATTGGGATGTGGCGCGACAGTCTTTCCCGAAGGTATCACCCACATTGGAGAAGGAGCATTCGGAGGGAACAGAGTCCCCATGGGCACCCTATCCCTGCCCGAGGGAATCAAAGTCATCGGCGAACGTGCTTTCTCCCAATGCCCCAATTTATGGATAATCACCATTCCATCCTCCGTTGACTCCATCGGAGAATATGCCTTCAGCTATTGCCGGCATCTGAATGTTGCCAGTCTGAAGGGCGGAGGCAAAAAGTTGGCATTCGGGGCTTTCTTCGAATGCGAAAAATTAGTTGCCATAGAGTTGCCACAAGGCATGGAGAGCATTGGTAATATTGCATTCTCCCATTGTACTAATCTCTATAGCGTAAGCCTGCCATCTTCCCTTCAAGAAGTCGGGTTTGAATCCTTCGAAGATTGCCCTTGCGAAAAGGAGGTCCTGCAACTGGTGCAGAAGAACAAAAAGTAAGACCGCAAACACTTCTCTCCATCACCATACATGAGCGAAGAACATCTCATATCCATCTTTACCCACATGAGGAAGCGGCTCAGGCGGCTGGCCATGCAATTCCTGCCCGACGAGGAGGATGCCGACGATGCCCTGCAAGAGGCTTTCTGCCGCTTGTGGCCACGGGCAGACGCACTCGCAAATGCCGAGCAGGCCGAGGCGGCAACCACCCTGACGGTGCGCAACCTGTGCATCGACGAGGTGCGCCGACGAGACCGACGGCCGACCCTGGAGCTGGAGCCCGAACGGGACGGGGAGAGGGAACAGGCCGCACCTTCGCCACAAGAGGAGATGGAACGGAAAGAGCAGTTTGCCCTGGTGGAGGCGCTGTTTCACCAACGCCTGACGCCCCTGCAACAACAGATTTTCCGCATGAAGGAATACGAGGAGAAGAGCTACGAAGAGATTGCCATCCTGTTGGGCATGGAGCAGACGGCCGTCAGGATGAACCTGTCGAGGGCCAGAAAGCTGCTGAGAGAAGAATACCGGAAGAGAGAGAGTTACACCCCTAATCAACAGAGACTATGACCGAAAAAGATTATCAATACTGGAAAGAGATGGCCCGCCGCTACTTCGATGCCGAAACCACCGAAGCGGAGGAACGGATGCTGAAACGATTTGCCGCCTCACCCGAAGCCGACGGAGCCAAATGGGACGAACTGCGTGCGGTGATGGGCTATGCCACCGTTGGCAAACGCTTACGCGGACAAGCCGCCACTACCCACACCATCCCCCTCCGCCCGAGACGGCGATGGATACCTGCGGTGGCGGCAGCCTCCATCCTGTTGGCGCTGGTGGCAGTCCCCACCGTGAAGTGGCTGACGGCCGACGAGAGTGCGGAGAAGGACATCTGCATTGCCTACGTCAACGGCCACCGGGTGACCGACCCGGCCCAAGTGATACAGGCCATGCACCACGCCATGTCACACGTGCAACAGGTGGAGCCGATGACCACCGTAGAGGAGCAATTGGGAAACATGTTTGAACTGATGAAGAAATAAACAACCACGTATATGAAACGACTGAAAACCATACTGACCATCTTCGTGCTGGCCACCCTTCCGGCCCTGGCACAAGAGGACTTGAAGATTGGAGAGTTGTTCGGCAACGACTACATCAAGAAGTACAAAGCCACGGAGGTGATGGTGCAGGGAAAGGAACTGAAGCCATACGACCTGACCCTCTTCCGCAGTGTGACCTTCGACAATGGGAAAACCCTGTCAGAAAAGATAGAAAAGTGGATTGAAACAGACAGCCGCAATGCCTACGACAAGGAGGTGGGACGGATAAATGGGAAACTCTACTACGGATTCTTCTGCCTGCCACCGCACAAGGGGAAAAACCGCTACCTGTTCTACCGCAATGCCGCCCTGCAATCCGACAGCAAAGACCCGAGCCTGAGTGTGGTGTACATGGAAGGACACGCCACATTGGAGCAACTGAAGACAATGTTCAAGTGAGAAACAATAAAAACACATACTGACTTTGGTCGGCAGATTTCGTTCAGGTTATTCAACAACGTAAATTCAACTAATAAATGCAACAGAATTATCGGTTTGAGATAATTTCAGTGAGCAGAGAGGAAAATCTCCTCCCATGCTCTACTGAATGGGGAAAAAGTTGTTACTTTACAGCCTCAAACCTCCTACCGAAATCAGTTGTAAAGATGATACACTTAACCCGCGAGCAAAGATACGGAATTTTCTTGATGTCGCAAGAAGGAAAGAGTAGAAAAGATATAGCCAAAGCAATAGGTGTAAGCGAAAGTACTATCAGTCGTGAATTACGCAGGAACTGTGACAAGAGAAATGGTTCATATGATTATGACCTGGCCCAACGCAAATACGAAACTCGCTTGATGCTACGTGGACGAAAACCTGTTTTCACGAAAGAGATGAAGGATACTGTCATATCCCTGTTGGAAGAAGGCTATAGCCCTGAACAGATAAAAGGACGTAGCAATATGGAAGGATTTGCCATGGTCTCCCATGAGACGATATATCGTTGAATATGGGAGGACAAACGAAAGAAAGGCACTTTGTACCTAAATCTTCGGCGAAAAGGGAAGAAATACAACAAACGCGGGAACTGTCTTGCAGGAAGAGGATACATACCCAATCGTGCGGATATAGAAGAGCGTCCTGCAATAGTGGATTTGAAGGAAAGATTTGGAGATTTGGAAATAGATACAGTTATAGGAAGCAACCATAAGGGAGCACTTGTCACCATCAATGACAGGCTTACCTCTAAAATATGGATCCGCAAGCTTTCGGGGAAAGATGCCGCCCCGTTAGCATTGAAAACCATCGAAG
Organism: Bacteroidaceae bacterium; assembly: GCA_017521285.1. Taxonomy (GTDB): domain Bacteria; phylum Bacteroidota; class Bacteroidia; order Bacteroidales; family Bacteroidaceae; genus Phocaeicola_A. The sequence continues at coordinate 15,653 of JAFXDG010000128.1, forward strand.
TGTAGCAGCCCACAAAGGACTTGATACATACAATAACGGCAGACAATGGAAAAGAATTTTTGCAAAACATCAGGAAATAGCGAAGGAATTGGAAAATTCTTTCTATTTTTGCGAACCCTACCATTCTTGGGAACGTGGAGCCAATGAGAACACCAACGGACTCATCAGGCAATACATACCCAAAGGAACGAACTTCAGTGAGATAACAGATGAGTTTGTCTGTTGGGTTGAGAACAAACTGAACAACAGGCCCAGAAAGAGACTTGGTTACCTCACGCCAAATGAGAAATTTAATTTAATATTAACAAATTAGACTTCGATTGCATTTAAAAGTTGAATTCACCAACTATGAAAACTATGAAAAGAAGAACTTTACTGATTGGTTTGTTGTTTGAAGCAACGTTTTTTGCACAAGCACAACAAACATGGTCGGCTCCCGCCATCCCCGGTGAGGACCTGAACACACTGAAGGCTACCGAAACGGTCTATTTCTACAACGTAGAGGCCGATGCCTTTGTATTGAACGGTATGACTGGCAACACACAAGCCTGTGCCACTCGTCTGACCAACAATGACTACACCATCACCATCCCCCAACAATTCAACGTCTATGTAGATGAGGGCATGGTGAAGGCTAAGCAGATGGACCATCAGAAGGCTTTCGTCTCATGCATGAGCGAAGCTGCCAACGATGTACTCATTAAATCGGGCACAGACAAGAATGCAGAATTCGCCTACAGCGAGACAACCGAAGGAAGCCGTATCTACAAATTGAACAACATGGCTTTCGGCAAGGACCTGGATGTATCATGGACTCACGGCGGTCACCTCACACTGACCGACGGTATCGGCCATACCGACTGGGCTTTCATCAAAGAAAGTAACGTGACCAACGGCGAATATGCCCTCTACAAAGCTAAAAAGCAACTCTACTCCATTTACGAGGCTTTGAGCGAGGCTGGCATGTGCGAGGCTTACCAGAAGGCTCTTGATGAAGCTTTCCTTATCTACAGCAACGAGAAAGCAACAATCGAAAAAGTAACAGCCACAGCCCGCGAACTGTTCCGCGTAGTATGTGCCGACATCAACAAACCATTTGATGCCTCTTTCATGCTTGACAATGCAGACATGAACGTCCAAGGTAATACAGACAATTGGTATTCAGGCTCTTCTGCCTTCAGCTGGGGAGAATTTGAGAAGTACCACTCCACCTTCACGTTGGAGCAAGAGAACGTATTACCCATGGGTACATACGACATAGCCCTGCGCTCACTTTATCGTGAAGATGGTTCGGGCACAGCCCCCACCCTGACCGTAACCACCGCCAACGGTTCAGTGTCAGGTAAAACTCCATTGATGGGTACCATCGACTATCAAGTGACCAACACTACCGATAACAATTGGACAAAATCCGGCACTGTCATCCAACCCAATGGTATGCAGTCATGTGCACAAGCGCTGGCTCACGGCGATGCCAAGACATGGGCCAAGGATGCCAAAGTAGATGCCAACGAATATATCAAAATAACCTATAAAGTTGCCCATGGTGACCAATGGGTCAACTGGCAGAACTTCGAGGTAATCTACAAGGGAGTAAGCAAGGATGAACTATTGTCTGCCCTCAAAACGTCAATAGACAAGGCCACTACACTGTATGGCGATGGCAGCGGTATCGGTGCAGTGGAATTACAGGATGCTACCCAAAAAGCAACTGAAACTTCTGCCAATGCCGAAGCTACCAACTTCAGTTTGAAATCAGCCATTGACGAATTGGCACTAGCCATGAAGGACTACACGTATGCCAACGCATCGAAAAACGACCCCATCGACATGACCAACCTCATCATCAACCCCAGCTTCGAGAAGCAGAAAGAGGGATGGAACATCGTTGACATGGGCACACAAGGCAACGATGTCTTCAAGCAGAAGAAGGGCTCACTCTATTTGGAAAGATGGACAGGCCGCGGTGGAAAAGTTGGTACAGGTACAGCTTTGCAGACCATAGAAGGATTGGATTTAGGAATTTATCAATTGAAGGTCGGAGCACAGAACATCCAGGAAGATGCCCCTAATGCATCACAAACAGGAGCATACATCGTAGCCAATAACGACCGCTTGAATGTAGATGTCACCAAGGACTATACATTGACATTCACCAACATCGAATCAGCAGCGACTATCGGATTCATTGCTGAAGCAGCTACCGGAAACTGGATTGCCGTAGATAACTTCCGCCTCTACTACGTTGGTGGAAGCTTCGAAGAATACAAGAAAGCACTTCAAGGATATGTAGATAACGCCAACAATTACGTAAACAAAAAGATGCATACCGAAACATTGAACACATTGACTGCGGCAATTGATGCAGCTAACGTAGAATTGCAAAAGACTACAACAGAAAGATACATCAAGGTATCTACTCCTTTGCGCGAAGCCACAGAAGCTGCAGTAGTTTCAATCAATGCCTTCAGCGAACTTTTGAAAGCCATCGAGAAGTCTGAGGAATGGTATGGTGAGGGTACAGGCATTGGTGCCGAAGCCTTACTTGCAGCCATCAACACCGCCAAAACTGTATATGACAACGGCGAGTCAACCTTCGAACAACTCAGCGAACAGATTCAATTGTTGGATGCTGCAGACTTTGCTTATGCTTTGAAACAACCGACAGGTGCTATCCCAACTATCACCAAGACCGACAAACGTTATGCACGAGGCTCTGTCATGGCATTCGGCCGATTCACCTATACCTTGAATGGAGCCAAGTTAAGAGAAGCCGGTTTCTGCTACTCGACTAAAAAGAATCCTACCGTAGAAGACAGCCGTTCTACCCGTTACTTCGATAATAACGGTAAGATTTACATTATGGAGAACATGACTCCTTCTACCGTATATTATGCTCGTCCATATGTCCTCACCGATGGTTATCAGGTTGCCTATGGTGACGAGTTGAAGATTATCACTTTGCCTAAGGGCGGCATGACATGGTCATACAACAACGGTGGTAGTGCCGAAGAGAACGACCGCATCAACGCAGCCATGGAGTACGGTATGTACGTATGGAACATGTTGATGAGTACACAGGGCTTCCACTTGACAGGTAACTACGGTTCAGGAACTCCGACTGCCGACTGTTCTTATGGTGGATGGATGCGTATCGGTCCCAATGCGTCATACCAACGTACCGGTACTATCATGCACGAGGCTGCTCACGGTGTAGGTGTAGGTACACACTGGACTTGGGGAACCCTCTTGGTTAACGGAACATGGACTGGTCCTCGCGCCAATGCCGTACTCCAATTCTGGAACAACAACACCACCGATGAAATGCACGGTGACGGTATGCACATGTGGCCTTACGGTATCAACGGTGCCCACGAAGATAGCGGTACAGACATGCTTTATTACGGAAATGCCTTGATTATCCAGGCTATGCACGAGGATGCACTTGCTCCCACCGGTGGATGCTTCGCCAATGCAGCTTATACATTCGAGCAGGAAGATACCGTGAAGTACTACATCAAAAATGAAAGCTCAACATGTGGTCTGAACACATCATTCCTGACAGTCGAAAACTCTAAACTCAAATGGAGAGAAGCCACATCCAAAGACTTTGCAACCAACGATGCCTTTGCATGGTACATCACCTTCGATCCGAAGACTCAGAATTACATCTTCCGCAATGCTGCTACCAATGAATATATCACCAACTCAGGTAACACTTTAAGTACAAGGACTTGTACTGTACCTGCTTCATCGGAGAAGTTCCAGCTGTTGATGGGCCGTCGTTCCGTGAAGGTTGGAAGTGGAACTTCAGCCATTTCCGTACGTGGTTATTGGATTACCAAGCCCGATGGTGGATGGGCCAAGGCCATGAATGCAACAGCCAGTGGAAGTGTAACAATGGCCGAATTTGACCTTTCTGCTGATGCTGCAACCCAACACTGGATTTTCATGACAGAGGAAGAGACTAACCAATTTGACCAGGTAGCAACCCTCTCCGTAGTCGAACAGTTGAAAAAATTGATTGAGAACATCAAGACACTGAAGAAGACTGCCCACGTTGAAGACATCGAGGGAACTGATGATGCTATCGAAGTTGCTTTGGCTGAAGCTGAACAGGTTGCCGAAATGACAGAACCAGACTTCGAGACTGTCACTCAAGCCGTCAGCGATCTCCGCAAGGCTTGCATGGACTTCCTTGCCGGTGTAACTCCCGCCAGCGTAGCTTCTCCGTTCAACATCACATTCCTGATGAGCGACCCCGGCATCACCAACGGTGAAGGATGGACCGGTTCACACGATGTTCGTTCTTCAGCCATCGAGTACTACGAATCATCCTTCGACTTCTACCAAGTAGTCAAGGGACTGCCGAAGGGTACTTACAAACTGAAAGCGCAGGCATTCAACCGTCCGGGAGAGACTCAATCAGTCTATACCGCTTACCAGAATGGCAACAACAATTCAGTTGCATACCTCTACATGAACAATGCGACCAAACAAGTTTGCCACCTTGCTGAAGGTGCTCGTCGTGCACGTCTGCATTCTGATGACTTGGCTGTGACTTCACCTGACCGTTACGTACCATGCACCATTGCATCGGCTACAACTTACTTCAAGAAGGGATACTACCAGAACGAGTTGGTTGCCACCTTCGATGCACCTTCCGATATGAAGATCGGTATTCGCCAATCTACCAGCGCATCGCTCTATTGGACCATGTTTGACAACTTCAAACTCTACTATTATGGTTCATACACATCTGATGACTTGACCGGTATCCACGATGTCCTTGTTGACAACAACATGCCGCTTTTTGCCCAACCGGCAGACATCTACAGCGTAAGCGGTGCTCTTGTACGCAAGGCTGCAACCAGTCTCGAAGGACTTGAAAAGGGTGTTTACATCATCAACCGCAAGAAGGTCGTTGTGAAATAATCCCCAGACGACTAACCCTTGGTCTATAAAGGGCATAAGGAGAACGATTCGTTTCCTTCTTCTTATGCCCTTTCTTTTTTACACTTTACAAAACGTATTACAATGAAGAAACACTTTATCGTAGGAGCACTTTTGCTCATTGTCGGGTTTACATCTGTTTCAGCCCGCAACAAGAAATCTCAGAAGGAGAACTTTGCCGGATACCTGTTTGCTTATTTCGAAGGCAGTGGCGACGGGCGTAAACAGGAACAGTTGCGCTTTGCCATCAGCGAAGATGCCGTGGACTGGTATGCACTCAACAAAAACCGTCCCATCATCAGTTCCGACACCATCAGCGAGAGCGGCGGTATCCGCGACCCGCACATCCTGCGTGGCGAGGACGGCAACTATTACATCGTAGCTACCGACATGCACACCTTTGACCCTGCCCAAGGTTGGGGACGCAATCCGGGTATCGTTCTGCTGAAGTCCAGCGACCTTATCAACTGGACACATTCAAAAATCAACCTTTCCAAGGATTTCCCCGAGAACTTCGGCGATGCCTTTTGGGTATGGGCTCCCCAGACTGTCTATGACCATAAGGCCAAGAAGTACATGATATACTTCACCCTTCAGCGCAACGACCGCAAGTCACTCATCACCTACTACGTCTATGCCAACAAGGACTTCACCGGTTTCGAGAGCGAACCGCGTCACCTCTTCTCTGCCAAGTACGGCTCCATCGACAACGACATTATCTACAAGGATGGCCGCTACCACCTTTTCTACAAAGGCAACACCAAGGACGAGAACGGACGCGAATACATCAACGGTATCCAGCAGGCCACCTCACGCAAGATTCATGGCCCATGGAAAGAGGATTTCAAATACCTCGACGCCTATGCCGGACGTACACCTGTGGAAGGTTCGGGAATCTTCAAACTCAATGGCCGCGAGGAGTACGTGCTGATGTATGACCTCTACACTAACGGGCGCTATGAATACCAGACCTCAACCGACCTGTACAACTTTACCAGAGAGCCCAAGTCGTTCCGCAAGGACTTCTTCCCCCGCCACGGAACCGTATGCTCTGTTACAGCCGAGGAGTTGGAACGCCTGCAACAGAAGTGGGGCCATGTACTGAAGCATGAGTTTGTAAGCAACGGCAACCCCATCATCCGCCACATCCACACAGCCGACCCCGCTGCTATGGTCAAGGGCGACACCCTCTGGCTCTTTACTGGGCACGATGGTGGTGGTAACCTCTCAGGCTTCAACATGCGCGACTGGTGTGTATTCTCCACCACTGACATGGAACACTGGACACAGTACCCCTGCCCGCTTCGTCTGTCCGATTTCAGTTGGGCGCGCGAGGGCGATGCCTACGCTTCGCAAGTGATTGAGCGCAACGGCAAGTACTACTGGTACGTCTCCACCAACCGTTGCGGCATCGGTGTAGCCGTAGCCGACCGTCCCGAAGGCCCCTACAAAGATGCATTGGGACGTCCCCTGCTGACCAACAAGGATTGTGCTGCCTCCTCACACTACTGGGCCTGCATCGATCCCACCGTATTCACCGACGACGACGGACAAGCCTACCTCATGTGGGGAAATCATCAATGCTATGCCGTTAAGCTGAAAGAGAACATGATTGAGACTGAAGGTGAAATACACCAGATAGAGTTCTCCAAAGAATATCCGTTCGAAGAAGCTCCGTGGATTCACAAGTACAACGGAAAGTATTACCTGACCTACGCTTCCGGCTTCCCCGAACGCATTGCCTACTCCATGGCCGACAACATTTTCGGTCCCTACGAACACAAGGGTATCATTTCCGAAATAGCAGGAAATTCACCTTCCACCCACCCCTCTATCGTCCAGTTCCGTGGTGAGTGGATATTCTTCACCCACAACGGTGCATTGCCCGATGGAGGCGACTATAGCCGTTCAGTAATCGCTGAACCACTGTTCTACAATCCCGACGGAACCATCCGGAAAATTCACCCCAGCTCCGAAGGATTCTGCTTCAAGAAATAAAACCAATTAGGGTTTTCATTCAAAACCAAATGGCGTGCAGTTCATTGCGAGCTGCACGCCAATTATTACTTTACTGTCCGTCAAATTTGGTTTTGCTACGTTTTTAGCCCTATAAGTAGCCTACTACGTTTTTCCTTTTTCGCCACCTAAGTGCATTATATTGCACATTTATTTGTTTTACTGGAAAATCTTATCTACTTTTGCAGTAAAAGTGAAATATATTGCACTATGAGGTATGGTGAATTGATAAAAGAGCGTAGAGCTGTATTGGGATTGACCCAACAGGATTTGTCAGATTACACAGAACTAAGCTTGCGTATCATCAAAAGCGTGGAATCTGAGAAAAGCAATCCATCATTGAAGACTCTGGAAAAGATTGCAGAGGTTCTTGGTTTAGAATTAATTATGAGAGTAAAAATCATTAATGAACAATGAGACGGGCATTAGTTTTGGCAAATAAAACAGTTGCGGGCACACTGACTGAAACAGATGACATGCGTTATACATTCAAATATGATGACGAGTATCTGATAAACCCTGAGTTGCGTGCAATATCACAAGCTTTCCCCAAGCGCAAGGAGGAGTATGTATCTGATGAACTGTTTCCTTTCTTTTATAACATGCTATCTGAGGGAGCTAATAAAGCTACCCAGTGCATGAGTTTAAGAATTGATGAAAGAGATTCATTCGGTTTATTATTGGCTACAGCAAAGCACGACACCATTGGTGCAATAACAATAGAAGAGATATGAAGACGACAGATGTTTGCCCAGGCACATTGGCATCGGGTTTCAATACATATAGTCCTCTTTGCCTACGGAAGGTTTTCGAAGGCAAGAAGGTGAGCCATATCATGGATTTCTCTATCAATGATGATACAGGTGGTGAGATTGTTGCATCTGTCAATAAGATTTCCATCTCTGGTGTGCAGGAGAAAATATCTGCGATAATCAAAAAGGGAAAAATCATTATCACACCTGCAGGAGAAACTGGACGATATATCATAAAGCCTGTCCCTGAATATAGAAACCTTCGCTTCAGGCACAATATCCCAGCAAACGAACACCTGACCATGCAGATTGCAAGCCAGGTGTATAAAATCAATACTGCAGCTAATGCGCTTGCGTTTTTTGCAGATGGCAGTCCTTTTTACATTACCAAGAGGTTTGACTACAAGGCAGATGGTTCAAAAATTAAGCAAGTTCAAAGAAGTGCTAAGTAAAATATTCCTGCAGGTAGATACTTCCCCATAAATATAATTGAGATATTTTGTGTCCGACAAAAATAAATTATAATGCATTTAGTTGACAACAGTTGGTGATGATACGCAAGAAAAAACGTACTTTTGCACTATCTATGTGCGAAAGCAGGAAACATTCGTCGCGAAATGCTCAAACAAGTTTGGCATCTCACTCGTTTTCACCGCCTTTGCATTGAAAAAGCTTCCGGTTATATGAGTAAGCGAAAAAACTAATTCGACCATGGATATCAAAGAATTTTTGAAGAACGACCGCTTTGCGGTGAATGCCGGCATCGAGCTGGTGGAGGTGGGCGACGGACGGGCCACGGCCCGCATGGTGGTGACCAAAGAGCATCTGAACGCCGGCGGCGTGTGCCAAGGGGGAGCCTTGTTCACCCTGGCCGACCTGGCTTGTGCGGCAGTAGCCAACAGCCACGGACAGCTGACCTTCTCCATCACAGCCAACATCACCTTCATACGCTCGGCCAAAGAGGGGGAAACCATCTATGCCGAAGCAACAGAGGTGGTGAACCACCCGCGCGTACCTTATATAAATGTAGAGCTGAAAAACGAAAAAGGCGACCTGCTGGCCGCCTTCACTTCATCGGGGTATCGGAAATCGTAGAAGGGGAGCTTTATTTAGGAGTGTAGGAGTGTAGGAGTGACGCTTCGCTTAGAAGTGTAGACGAATGTGCTGCTTGCATGGAGTCCTCCTGCTTATCATAGTCGAAACTATTGTCTACACTCCTGCCTCCTACACTCCTAAAAAACACACCCTCCTAAAAGGTCCCCCCTTAAGAGTTCACCAACACTTTATGGCTGAACACTCCTGCAGCAGTCTTCACCGTAATCAGATAGACTCCTGAAGCTGATAGGGTGAAACGGGTGCGGTTGCCCACTGCACCTTCGGCATACACCTTACGGCCCGTAGCATCGTATGCCTCGACAGACAGAATTTCGTCAAACGCAGAAAGCACCGTCACCACATGTCCCTGTACCGATACCACAGGCACAGACTCCTGAGCAGAGCCGTCCAACGGAGTGGTCACCAGGTAGTAGCGTCCTGTGGTGCGGCCACACACACTGAGGCTGGTGCCCGAAGCAGGAATAAGCGTAGAGGTACCCTCGGCAGCATCGTAAAGGTAGAGTTCCTCGCCAAACTGCTCCACACCATCGAAGGTGAGGGTCACTTCCGACTCATCCTCTCCACCGATACCTACGGGCACTCCGTGCAGTGTGCGACGCACATTGATGGCAGCCGCCACCTCGCCAGCCGCCGTATAGAGCGTAGGCGCATGGCTCAGGTTCGAGTCAAACAGAGCCTCCACATCCTCTCCGGCACTGAATCCCTCGGTGGCCTCTTCGCGACACACCACAATGGCACGACTCTCCACACCGTCGCGCATAGCAGTCAACCGCAAAGTTGCAGGCGCTCCACCCGCACGGGTCTGCAGCAAGGTATCTCCTGCCAACTGTACAGCCATACCAGAAGTGAATGTCACATTCAAAGTTCCACCCTTTCCATTACTCTTCTTGACAAAGAAGGCTTGCAAGGGAGCGACATAGCCAGTCGTAAACTCATCGGTTGAAGCCCATTGTTCTTCACCATCCTTTATACCTGCCGAATAACTGTCCTTCGTCAGTATCCAATATTTCTTATCCAATAATCCGGTATTCTCAGCAAAGAACTTATCCAAGTCCAATCCACTCATGAAGGGATTACCCACCAGGAAGTAGGGATTGTCCGTACTGTTGTTCGTCAGGGTGACGGTCATACTTCCTGCAGGCATACCATCCGTAAAGAGTTTGCCTGCATTTTCGCGCAGGTTCTTCAAATCTGCAGTTTCTGATCCACTGGTAGCATCATCATAGAGGTAATAGTCATACTTCGTATCATCCTTCGGCAGACGGAGCAGTACATCTCTTTCATTATTCCCTTTGGTATAATCCTCAATGCGCGACACATCCACCTTCACCGAGAAACCATTGATTCCGAAGGGCACCTTCACATCGTTGTACTCACGACTCCAGTCAAAAGCGCGGGCCACATTCACCGTGGCTGTATTGCTCTCCAGCTGGGGCGGAAGCTTGTTCATCAATTCATCGCGTTCAAGGCGATAAGTCGTAGCCTCAGCCTTGTCCCATGCCTGCTGATAGACAGCCGGTGCCAGACGGGTGTAGTCAGTATTGTTGTACGTAATCGGGTCGAAATAGGGAGTCTCCTGCTTGGCCGTACCTCGCGGCAGATACATATCACCCGACACCACACCCTGCAAGGGCGATGACAGCGTGTACCAACGTCCGGACTCCAGTGCATATTCTACCCATGCCCGTTCATAAGTCAAGTACTGCGTATTCAGCATCTGGCTGTACGGTTCGAAATGCACCTCTTTAGCCGTATTGGTGTAGAAAGGTTCACAATAGATGTCGGTTCCTCTTACAACAGAAGGTATCCATGTATAATCAATGTTTTCCCCTTTCCGTTTAGCGGCTGCCAAATGATATTGAATGTTTGGAGTATGTCCATATGTGTCACTGAAATTCACCGAGTCATTTTCTTCAATCACACTGTCCAATTTCGCCACACTATTACTCTGCATCAATACATTCGTGAAGTCCATTGGCACAAATCCCTGACTGGTAGTATTGGCTTCATTAGTCGGCCGGTCGGTTGTCGCAAACTTCAGTTCCCAATTGTCCGCCCTGCGCCAGTTGTCATCATTGGCCCAATTACCATCAGGACCACCAACCCACACCTGGTATTCAGGAACAATGTAGAGGGGGATAAGGAGGTCACCGGCACAATCAGTGTTAGTTATAGTGGTAGTTGTCGTTCCATCAGAAGAGGTTGTTGTACCGCTCTCCACAAACGAAGTCTTCAACGTATAGCGGTATCCCTCTTTTACATTGTTGGTAAAATCGGGATTGAAGGTCAACTGCACATAATTCTCGAACTTGCCTTCATTCAACGCTGCTTGGAATACATGCACCTTACCCACATAACGCAATTCACGGTGTCCTGCAGGATCCACATCATCTCCATACGATACCATGTCGGGATCGTTCGTTTCAGCCAGATAGACGGCAGCAATCTCAAGCGTATTAGTGCTGTCCGTTCCCCAATTATGCTTCTTCTTACCGAAGCTGTTGTATTTACTTTTATCAGAGAATTTTATATCGCGCAACGGAATATACAGGCTCGATGTATTATCGTGTATCCACTTGTCGGCGGACTCATCAGTGGCACTCTTCAATTGGCTCAGGCCGATGCGCACGGGGACTTCATCCATCGGATAGCGTGTTCCCTGGAAACCGTGTTTGGCTGAAGGCGATTTGCCTTGCACGGGTATCTTGACTTCAATCGGTCCTTTGCAATAAGGCAACCCGGTGAGTTTTTTAAGCAAATTCACAATAGGCATCACACTCACTGCCATTTCACTATTTTCTACCCGCACATTCAGCGATGACTGATAAAGCAAGAACCGACCGTTATTAACCAATTCTTCCAGATAAGCACTGTCAGCCTTCGTAAAGTTACATTCATATCCACCGTCAGCCAACGTTACCACCTTGGCCGGTTGGCCGTCATAGACAGTTGCCTCAGGATAAGCCTCACGGAAATCGAAAAGCACTCCTTGGGGAGAATCGGGTTTGCCCTCAGCTTTTGTACTGAAACTGTTAATGTCGCCCAACCACCAATCATAGAAGAGGTCCTCTTCCTTCACAGGCACACCTGCGGCTGTGTTGATAGCCTGAATTTCCATCTTCACCGTAGCGATCTGTCCTTCGCAATATTTCTTTCCTTCTGAATTAAGTTCACCATCATAGCGCAACTCTATTCCTGACACCAATGAGAAAGAATCTCTGGCTGCACAATCTTCGGATCTCATATTAAAGAATGTAGTAGGACCACCCAATGAAGTCACTCCAGTCTCTCCTTGGTACGCTTTGAAGACAATATAGTAATCCTTGTCCGGTTCAAGTTCTACTGACTTGCGGACTACGTTAATGGCGGTGACGGAAGCTGAAGTATCCCAAGCACTGGCTTTGATAGCTATTAGTTTCACTTCACCTGTCAATTCCTTAACAGCATTCAAATCCAATGCCCAATAATATTTACCTGTTTCATATTCCACCTTATTAAATTTGATAGGTCTCTTATCCGCATCATTTTCACTATCTATTATTTCCGATGAAACTGTCAGATTTTTATCTACATTAACTTTTGAATTAAAGAACATGCATCTGACAGGAGCACCCGTTGCCTGATATATACGCAACTCATCATATCCTTCCAGGTCAACATAGCGAACCTGAAGCCCATCCACGTGTCCATAAATTGTTTTGTTTTCATCCGTTCCTACATTCCAAACAGCTGTACCAACAGACCAAGTTCCAGTACCTATATCATCTCTGTCTTTATCTGTCTTAGAATTCACCATGTAAGGAAAGACTTGCAAAGACCCTTCAAAATCATAATCCTTTGGATTGAAATAAATACGCCCGTCTGTACCAGCCTTGGCATCATAGGAAACTATCTGTGTTGATGTTCCGGGCGTATGTGTATATGAATTTACAAAAGAAGAACTTCCTCCGTTATTGGATTCAAAGTGGGTACTGAACGTAAAGCTATGATACCCCGTACCGCCACCTGTTTTCACCAATGCACTATTAAAGACGGCATCATAATCTTCTATCTTATGACTGGTTAATGCAGCAATTCCATCGTCATACTTCTTCTTGTCCAAGAAGCAATACCATGCGGTGGGGACAATCTTTCCTCCGCCCTGCTTATCTACATAACCTTGATAAGCATCCGCTTCCGAAGTGGCCTCTTGCATTGACACAGCACTGAGCAACTGGTCTAAGTAGGTATAGATTTCCACACCGCTCATATCACCAGACGAACAAACAGGAACAGACTGCATTACATCGGGTACAGCTTTGTGGATATAGAGGCGCACATCGTCCACCATCATATCACCACCCGAGGTACTGGAGCAGTAGTTGTCAATCTTCAAAGCATATTCTTCATATTTGCCTGCCACATCAGCTTTGATAACAAACGAGAAAGCAAACTGCTGCCAAATGGAATAAGAGTCATCCCAATTCGGCATATCGGCATGATACCCTTCAGCACCAACCATCTCTCCTACGTATGGCTGGGCATCCGCACGGATAGGACCCGGACAGAACGATTCAATGACCGTTTCACTACTATCCGCCTCAATACCCACAATGGAGAACAACAGATAACCTGCTGAATTGTTTTTATCATCATTTGTTGTTTTATCCAGAGATGACACCCAACCAGAAAAATGGATAGTAGTACCCGCACATAATTTTTCTTCCATCGTCAGTCTGGCAATTGAACTTGGGAAGTTCGACGCATCGATGTACATGAAGTATCCTCCACCCTGATATTTATCCAACAAATCATCAGTTCCCTCTTGTGTGCTGAAATAGTCGTGATACAACTGGTTCACATCCTTGAATTCACTAAAGTTACGATAACTATGCATACTCTTCATTACAGAATACTGACTCCAGATGGCACGCGGATAGTAAGCGCCAAAAGTTGTCTGGTCAAAGTTCAAGGGATAGGGATTGAATTGGCTGGGATGATCTAAATTTGTATAACCTTCGATTCCATTGATAGATGTGGCATCCCCTATCGGCCAAGTACCGGGATGAGCCACTACATTACCATCCTTACGGTACGACTTGTCAAAATTCAGTACATCAATCAGTTCTGCATGGTTATCCAGATACATGGGCGAACGTGGCAATGTGTCCTGTCCCATAATGTCCTTCCACGGACGGAGTTCGGTATCAGGAACAAAGTCAAGGATAAATTTGGCTATGTTTTTTCCATCTTTCGTTTTCACCTCAATATATTCAGTCTTAAGTGTATCTATCTTTCCTCCTTCGGGGTATTTGAATTTGATAAAGCGGTTATCATCGCTTGAAAATTTCCCTTCAAGAGTATCATTTTCAAGCGTAATGCCTGTTCCATTGTTCGTAAGCGAAATAGATACATTCTTCCAATCCACGTCTGTATTTGCAGTTGTAAAATAATTCCGCACCTGTTTGTCCAAAGCCACTGCGTTCAAATCTGTATGATACAATCCATGCCAAATGCTAGGGAACGAAATGGATTTCACTTCCAAAAACTTGTCACCTGTGCAAGCATTCAATTTATTCGCCATTATTTGAGATGGGACAATCACGAATATAGCCCGCTGTACCAAGGTGGGTTCAGTAAGGTCACCGAACATGCCCATATCACCAACATCGGTCAAGTCAGTATAATCTACAGCTATTTCTATGGCATCAGCCAGAGTACTGAACTTATCTGTGTTCGTAGGTGTGGTAAAATTGAATTTGGAGACCAATTGTTGCCCCCATCGGTTGCCAAACACCCAACCACCAGCCGGTGCAGACATACTACCTTCGTAAACCTCCATTTTTTTTCGGATATCCGCATCAGAATAGGCCGTGCCTTGATTAGAACCTGCCAAATCAAATACTCCCACATTGACTGCATCCTCTACAAATATATCGTCCGTTTTGTAGTTATACAGGCGTTGGTAATATTTTCCTGAACTTTGAGCCTTATCGGAATATGAACTGGGCAATACAATTTCCAACGTCTCTCCTGCCCGTGCATAGATGGTATCGCGATAAACAGGGGCATGCTGAATCATTCGCCCTGCAATATGCTCATGCGCCACCATCGTTTTATTGCTCAGCGTGGTCTTGTTCTTGTTACTGGCTTCATTCACCGTATTGTAATCAACAAACTCCAAATGCCCATTCTCTGCTGCCAAATCATAGTAGCGCGAACGTTTGTGACGGATACCTCGAATCAGTTTTTGCGGAGTGGCAATATCCTCTGTTACGGAAGTTCCCAAATAGGTAAGACGAACGTTATCGATATATAATGCATCAGCATCCTTTATTGCATCAAAAACACCCAACGTAACCATCTTCCGTTCATCGTTCGGTACTTCAAAACGAATGACAGGATGAACACCATTGTCTGTTGCATCTGCAAACAGAGAAGAAGCAGTGGAAGCATCGGAGACATCTAAAGATGTCGGATTCTTCTTATTATATACCCCAACCTTATATATATAGGTATAACGCTGTACACTAATAGCACTATAGACATCATCTGCCTGGTCTTGCAGGACTC
>JAFXDG010000129.1 GCA_017521285.1 Bacteroidaceae bacterium
ATACCAGTCAACTTACCGTTCAATTCGGGGATAACCTTACCTACAGCCTTAGCAGCACCAGTTGAAGAAGGGATGATGTTACCAGCAGCGGCACGACCACCTCTCCAGTCCTTCAAAGAGGGACCGTCAACTGTCTTCTGAGTAGCAGTAGTAGAGTGAACAGTAGTCATCAAACCGTCAGTGATACCCCACTTGTCGTTCAAAACCTTAGCGATAGGAGCCAAGCAGTTAGTAGTACAAGAAGCGTTAGAAACGAACTGAGTACCCTTAACATACTTATCCAAGTTTACACCGCATACGAACATAGGAGTAGCATCCTTAGAAGGAGCTGACATAACTACGTACTTAGCACCAGCTTCGATGTGAGCCTGAGCCTTGTCCTGAGAAAGGAACAAACCAGTTGACTCAACTACGTATTCAGCCTCAACTTCGTTCCACTTCAAGTCAGCCGGGTTACGCTCAGCAGTTACACGGATTTCCTTACCGTTAACGATCAACTTGCTGTTCTCAACATCAGCTTCAATAGTGCCTTCGAACTGGCCGTGCATAGTGTCATACTTCAACATGTAAGCCAAGTAGTCAACCGGGCAGAGGTCATTGATACCTACAATCTGGATGTCATCGCGAGTCTGAGCTGCGCGGAATACGAAACGACCGATACGGCCAAATCCGTTAATACCAACTTTAATCATTTTGCTTTTTAATTTTTAAGAATGTTATAACTAAGCTTAAAATCTCTTATTTCACACATTTTTATAACATTTGTTCCCAAATGCGGTGCAAAAGTACAAAATTGTTTTTATATTTGCGCCAAAATTAAATCATAAATATCTATAAAGATGGGAAAAAGTACTTTTTTGCAAGACTTCAAGGCATTTGCCATGAAGGGTAATGTCATCGACATGGCTGTCGGTGTTGTAATCGGTGGCGCTTTCGGAAAGATTGTCACCAGCGTAGTGAACGATATCATCATGCCCCCTATCGGTCTGGCCGTAGGCGGTGTGAACTTCAAGGACCTCAAGTGGGTGATGCAGGAAGCTGTACCCGAAGAAGTGACTCCTGCCGGCGATGTGCTGACTCCCGCCGTAGCCGAGGTAACTCTTAATTATGGAAACTTCCTCCAGCAGACATTTGATTTCCTCATCATCGCCTTCTCAATCTTCTGCTTTGTCAGCCTCATCAAGAAGATGACCGACCGCGAGAAGAAGGAAGAGGCTCCTGCCGCACCTCCCGCTCCTCCCGCACCCAGCAAGGAAGAGGTATTGCTCACCGAAATCCGCGACCTGTTGAAGGAGAAGAAATAAGTTTGCATCTTCATTTTTTAGACGCAGATGACGCGGATAACGCAGATTTTATTTTATCCAGATTATAATCTATCCGCGTTATCTGCGTCATTCGCGTCTAAAAATTGCATGGTTGTATTTTCACCTCCCCCCTCAAAAGAAAGGCAGACATCATCCCAAGGCTAAGGTAACATCATCCCAAGGCTGAGTCGGCCTCAGCCTTGGGATGATGTTTTACCTATCGTTTTGCCACCCCGACTTAGCAATTCACACCTATTTATATTTATACGCGCGCATAAACTCATCTCTGCATAAAAACTTAATAAAAATAAAAGGAAGAAAGGTTTGCTGACATTCCCATTTTGCCTAATTTTGCAGCGTTTTTTAAAAGCAGAAATGGATTGGTTAGAAAACTTATTATTTAACGCCGACTCGATTGCACACATCGTGTTGCTTTATTCATTTGTCATCGCCGGTGGCGTATTATTGGGCAAGCTGAAGATATTTGGTGTCTCGTTAGGAGTCACCTTTATTCTTTTTGTCGGCATCCTGATGGGGCATTTCGGGTTGACGGGTAACCGCGAAATCATGAATTTCGTGCAAGACTTCGGTCTCATACTCTTTGTCTTCTGCATCGGTCTCCAAGTGGGTCCTTCGTTCTTCTCGTCGTTCAAGAAGGGTGGTGTGACGATGAACCTCATTGCCTCGGGCGTAGTGTTGCTCAACATAACGGTGATGCTGGTATTGTGGCTCACCTTGTTTGACACTGAAGACCTGCCCATGCTGGTGGGTGTGCTTTGCGGAGCGGTGACTAACACACCGGGCCTTGGTGCGGCCAACGAAGCCCTCAGCCAAATGGGATATGCAGGCCCCGACATTGCCAACGGATACGCTTGCGCCTACCCCCTCGGTGTGGTGGGCATCATCGGAGCCACCATCCTCCTGCGCCACCTCTGCCGTGTGAATTTCCAAAAGGAAGAAGATGAGCTGAAACAGGAGGAGGGCAACCCCCATATCAAACCCCACCTGATGCACGTGGAGGTACACAACGAGGCCCTGAGCGGCAAGACACTGATGGCCGTACGTGAGTTCCTCAACCGCGACTTTGTCTGCTCACGCATCCTGCAAAACGGACATGTCAGCATCCCCACCCGCGACACCATCTTCCACGTGGGCGACCAGCTCTTCATCGTCTGTGCCGAGGACGATGCCGAAGCCATCATCGCCTTCATCGGACGCCGCGTGGAGGTCGATTGGGAGAGTCAGGACATCAACTCCCCCCTCATCTCGCGACGCATACTGGTGACACAATCAAAAGTGAACGGCAAATCGTTGGGCGAATTGCATTTCAGCAGCATCTACGGCGTGAACGTTACCCGTATCAACCGCTCGGGTATGGACCTTTTTGCCAACCCCCACTTGAAACTCCAAGTAGGCGACCGCCTGACGGTCGTAGGCCCGCAAGATGCCGTAGAGCGCGTGGCCAACAAGATGGGCAACTCCATGAAACGTCTCGACCATCCGAACATTGTCACCATTTTCGTCGGCATTTTCTTGGGCATCCTCTTCGGAAGTCTGCCCATTGCCTTCCCCGGCATCCCAACTCCTGTGAAACTCGGCTTGGCTGGTGGCCCGCTCATCGTGGCCATCCTCATCGCCCGCTTCGGATACAAGTTGAAACTCGTCACCTACACCACCATGAGCGCCAACCTGATGTTGCGCGAAATAGGCCTCGCCCTATTCCTCGCCAGTGTAGGCATCAAGGCCGGAGCCAACTTCGTACAGACGGTAGTTGAAGGTGATGGCCTGCTCTACGTCGGTTGCGGATTCCTCATCACCACCCTCCCCATCCTCATCATGGGATTGGTGGCAAGGCTGAAATACAAGCTCAACTATTTCACCCTGATGGGACTCATTGCCGGCTCGACCACCGACCCGCCCGCCTTGGCATACGCCAACCAGACGGCAGGCAACGATGCTCCGGCCGTGGGTTACACCACCGTTTACCCCTTGGCCATGTTCTTGCGTATCGTGACAGCACAGGTCATCATCCTTTTGCTTTGCGGATATTAACTTATTAACTAACAATAATTTTCTAACACGTCATGTTTAAAATTTTCCAAGGCTTCCACCTGATTCAAAGCTATCAGGAGAAGAAAAAAGCACGCCGGTCAGAAGACAAACACGTCATTGCCCGCGTCATCAAACTGTTCGTTGCCATCATCACGGCACTTGTTTTGTGGAACCTGCCCCAAGGCGCACTGGGTGTAGAGCTGACCATCGTTGAACAACGCGCCGTAGCTGTCTTTGCTTTTGCCACCCTGATGTGGTTGCTCGAGGCCATCCCAGCATGGACAACCTCCATCCTCATCATCGTCATCATGCTGCTCACCATGTCCGAAAGCAGCCTTTGGTTCCTCAAGGAGGCTTCTAATGGCCAGGAGTTGGGCACCCTGCTCAAGGCAAAGGACATTATGGCCACTTGGGCCGACCCCATCATCATGCTCTTCCTCGGTGGATTCATGCTGGCCGTAGCCGCTTCCAAGGTAGGGCTGGACGTACTCCTTGCCAAGGCCCTGCTGAAGCCTTTCGGAAGCAAGAGTGAAACCGTACTGCTGGGCTTCCTGCTCATCACCGGCCTCTTCTCAATGTTTGTCAGCAACACCGCTACAGCTGCTATGATGCTTACCTTCCTCGGCCCGGTTTTGAAATCAATGCCCGTTGACGGAAAGGGACGCATCGGCCTTGCTTTGGCCATCCCCATCGGTGCGAATGTAGGTGGTATCGGAACCCCCATCGGTACTCCTCCGAACGCCATTGCATTGAAGTATCTGAACGACCCCGAAGGTTTGAACATGGGAATCGGTTTCGACGACTGGTTGTTCGTCATGATGCCCTATGCTTTCCTCATCCTTTTCATCGCCTGGTTCGTGCTGAAAACCATGTTCCCTTTCAAGAAGAAGAACATCGAAGTGAACATTGAAGGTGAAGTACAAAAGGGAACCCACGCTTACATTGTATATGCTACCTTCGCCGTGACCATTCTGATGTGGTGTCTCGAGAAGGTGACACAGGTAGATGCCAACACCGTGGCCATGATTCCCATCGCCGTATTCTGTGCAACAGGTGTCATCACCCGTCGCGACCTGGAGGAAATCAACTGGTCAGTACTGTGGATGGTTGCCGGAGGTTTCGCCCTCGGTTTGGCTTTGAACAAGACAGGTTTGGCTCAGACACTCATCACTGCCATTCCGTTCGACACATGGTCAGCTCTGCTCGTTCTCGTAGCTTCAGGCCTCATCTGCTGGTTGCTCTCAAACTTCATCAGCAACACGGCTACAGCAGCTCTGCTCGTGCCCATCTTGGCACTTGTAGGTAGCAGCATGGAAGCTCAGCTGGCTTCTTTCGGTGGCATCTCTACCCTGCTCATCGGTATCGCTCTGGCAGCTTCGTTGGCCATGATGCTCCCCATCAGTACTCCGCCGAACGCCATTGCCCACTCTACCGGTCTTATCGAACAGAAAGATATGCGTAACGTAGGTATCATCATGGGTATCATCGGCCTCATCGTCGGATACGGTTTGCTGATCCTCCTCGGTACTATCGGATATTTCTAATTTATTCAATAAAAGACATTTCCCCCTTCCCCTCATTTCATCTGAGGAGAAGGGGGATTTTTATTGGTGCCA
This sequence comes from Bacteroidaceae bacterium, assembly GCA_017521285.1. Classification (GTDB taxonomy): domain Bacteria; phylum Bacteroidota; class Bacteroidia; order Bacteroidales; family Bacteroidaceae; genus Phocaeicola_A. Next base: position 4,973 of record JAFXDG010000129.1, read on the forward strand.
GCCAAAACCAAAATGCAGACTTTCAGAGGCAAACTACGGACTTCCATAGTCCATGCCTGTACTTCCATAGTCCAACGACGGACTTCCATAATCCATTTTACTGCAACGATGCAGAAGAAGTGCCTCACGGAAAAGAAAAAATGCGGCTTGCAAAATTTCATTTGCAAGTCGCAAAATTTGAAATGCGGCGCAGCATTTTACCCTAATGCAAGCCGCACTTTTTATTTTGCAAGCCGCATTTTTCAAGACTCACTTTCCTGTCAAGAATTTCAGCGCCATCCCCATCAATCGGATGCGCTCATTCTCTTCACGGATGCTTTCGAAGGGGAAGCCAAGGATGAAGGTACGGTAATCAGTACCCGGATAAGCAATGGCCGCACACTGATTACCCTCTTCGTATGCAAGCACTGCGTAAGCTGGAGCTACAGGGAGAAGTGTCTCGGGAGCAGGCACGGCCAACAGCTGTTCGTTCAATGTACGAGGAATGGTGAACGACGAATGTGCACTACGCACCTGACTGGTGTAGAGGGTCTCGCGATTGCCCGCCACAGGGGAAAGAGCCAATGTCGTACCGGCTTGGAATTTCAATTTGTCAACAATGAACCGGGCACCTTCCGACGTTGCATAAGTGGGGTCGGTACCTATGTGCGAGCCACTGGCCAACAGGTTTCCTCCCCTATTCAGATAATCGGCCAGCAAGCCCTGCATCTTGGGGGAGAACACCTGATACACTTCCCCATTCATGGCCGAACGGCCACCCCTCTTTTCCACTCCCAGGATGAAGTCAACAACGGGATAGTCGGTCAGGCGCACACGACCATTCTCCACCGCTTCGTCACTACAGGAGACAAATGAATATCCGCCCACGGCTTGTATTGCCTTACCATGAACAAAGGGATAGTCGAACGTGTTGCCCACAATGCGCATACCCTCCAGTTCGTTTCCACTATAGCCGAGTCCTTCCGGGGTTTCGCGACCCATGTACTTACGGTCGAAAGATTGCTGTTCACCACAAAAAGAGGTCGTATATATATAAGGTACGCCCGCATCGCGTCTGAGGTCAAAGCCTTGCTCCACGGGATTTTCAATCGTAGCCGGGCCACTCAGGCGGTCGAACCCATTGACAACGAGCAGTGTGGTATTGCTCTCGGGTGCCTGATAGGCGCTGAGTATCTCGCTGGGGAAACTCTCGCCACCCTCGTTGACGGCCGTCACCTTGAAACTATAGACCAGTCCCGGCTCTATCTCCATCTCCAGACGCGGCTCGTCCACATACACTCCATTATCAAATCCTCCGTAACCAATGCGGGTATATACGACGTATCCTTCGGGCTTGGCCGACGATTCAAGCGGGTCGTTCACGGCTTTCCAAGAAAGTTGGATGGTGGCATTGTCCTGCTTCTTGCCACGCTTCTTCACGGGCTCAGGATGCCCGGTAAAGCGGATGGCGAAATGGTCAACCGGCAAAGGTTGCACCACATAGTCTTCGCCATGCTGGGTAGCCACAAAACGGAGGACAGACTTATACACCGAGCGTCCGAGGGTAAACTTGAAGTTAGGGTCGTGTCCCCATTTGAGGTCAGCAAAATTCTGATGCGAAAGGGTTTCCAAAATCATGGAAGGCACTACGGGAAGGCGCGACTCGCTATAGCTACGATTCCACATCCCACGACGTGCCCACGGTTGCCCGATATAAGCGCTGAGGTCGCGCTGCAAACCGGTAAGCACCAGGTCATTCAAGTCGCGGCTGGCATAGCGCGAAGGGCCTGCCGCCAGTTTTCCATCGTTGAAATTGGTCGTGTAGATGCCCAACGCGCCCACCAGTTCATCCTCACGGCTGAATCCGGCATCGCTATGCACACCGAGGGTCATTTCAAAAGGCACGCGCAATCCCTTTTCCTTGGGGTTATAGACAGAGCCTCCCGCCAAGTAGTTGATGGTGCGTCCACGCGTATTGATATCGTCGTTATAATCGTGCTCTCCCTTATATCCGGCATACACTTCGTAAGGCATACCGGCCCATTGTGCCCAGTAGCGTGCACCCTCCAGATAACGAGGCATACCACTGACCGTGCCTCCACGCTGGATGTCGCCCATACCTCCACCAAAGCGCACGGCATCGGCACTGATGGTGCCTTTCGTGGCGCTCTCGTTGCTCAAGGCTACAAAGCCATAGTCGTTTTGTCCCTTGTCGAACTCGAAAGTACCCAAATAGACCCATGTGCCACCACCCATGCGTTGGTTGACGAGAAACTCGGTAGCACCTCCCTTGTGAAAAACGGTGTAGTGAGCGTCGGGCACGGCATCGGGCAGCGTCTGATACGACACATACACGGCGTAAGCACCCGTCTCGGGTATGTCGGGTATCCACGTGGCCAGGGTCTTGGTATTCTTTTTCCTGCCCGCCGTGGTGGTGAACCGACCCGTACCTGCAAGGAAGGGAGTGTCGCCATCGTTATAGGCCGCACGTTGGCTGGCAAATCCACGGACAGACGAACTCTTCCACGGAGCCTTGCGTGCCTTCTCCTCGTAATAGATGCTTCCTTGATGACTTCCATCGTTGTCAACAATCACCTCGTGACGTTGCGTGTCGCGCTCGCGGGGAGTATAGACGATGGCTCCGGCATTCTCCAGCATCGGAATGATGTAGGGCACAACAAAGGATTGGGTAAAGAGGTCTTCGGTGGTGCAGAAGAGCGGTGGACGTTGCCAAGCCCACTTGCCTTGGGCATTCTTATAGTGGTGTCCATGGCTTTGCCACACGGCCAGATGATGCCCCTGCAACCCTTGTTCAATCTCGTAGGGACGCGATGTGCGTGTCACCCACGGTGCACCCTTGTGACGACGCCCGTCCCACAAGCGTGCCTCTTCACGGTCGCGTCGGTTACGCAAGGCATTGGGTATGAGGTCCTGAATCTTACGTCCGTCGGCATACAGGGTAATGTCGAAATAGTTCACAGGGCCGGGCAATATTTGTCGCATCTGTTGATAGATACCATCAGCAACTTCTTTCGTAAACGGCTGATACCCGAACGTCGGATTGGCATAGACATTCAATGTGCGGCGCTCATGGTCAATCTTGAACGAATCAAGTTTGCACGTGCCGATATTGGCCACCGGTGTGGTATATTCTTTGAAGTAATTGACCAGACGCTCCTCTACGGTGCGGTCAACCGACTGGGCCTGCAAGAGCTGTACACCCATCAGGCAAGCGGCCCAAAAGCAGTATATCTTTCTCATAAAAACGACGTAACACAATCTTTGACACAAATGTACAAATAAGAAGAGAGAAAGTATTCAGCTTCAGACAATCAATCTTCCTTTATCCGAATCAGGGCATTGGTCAGGATGGCCATTACTCCTCCTGTCGTGATGCCCGAAGAGAATATATTGCGGATAGTTTCGGGCAATTGCGAAAGAATCTCAGGTACAAGTTCTACACTCAATCCAAAACTGAAACTGATCGCTATCACCAATGTGGCCTTGCGGTTGATGTCTTGGGAAGCAATGATGCGGATGCCTGCCGCTGCCACCGTACCGAACATCAGCAGGGTGGCTCCACCCAATACAGGTTCTGGCATCAGCGAGAAAATGAGACCTACAGCAGGGAATAATCCCAACAATACCAACATGCCCGCGATGAAGTAGCCCACATAACGGCTGGCTACACCCGTCAACTGAATCATTCCGTTGTTCTGGGCAAAGATAGAATTGGGAAAAGAATTGAATATGCCGGCAATCATGGAGTTGAAACCATCTGCCAAGATTCCTCCCGATACACGTTTCATGAATTTTTCCCCTTCCACGGGTTGGCCGGAGATGAGCGAGTTGGCGGTAATGTCGCCGTATGCCTCAATGGCCGTAATCAGATAGACCAGTCCCAAAGAGATGATGGCCGAAACGTCAAAAGAGACTCCGTAGCGGAAGGGGACAGGAATGTTCAGATTGCCATAGTCCTGAATGTCGGAGAAGTTCACCATACCCATAGCCCACGATACGACATAGCCCACCAACAGACCAATGACGATGGAGCTCATGCGCAGATATTGATTGTTGCTACGGTTGAAAAAGATTATCAGTGCAAGCACAAGTGCCGACAATCCCACATATTCCAACGAACCGAAAGTGCCGGCAGCTTTGGCAGCTTCACCTCCTCCACAAGCCGTGACACCGACCCTTATCAGGCTCAAGCCAATTAAGGTCACAACAATGCCTGACACCAAGGGGGTTATGATACGGCGCATATATTTCAATACACGGCTGACAAGCATTTCCACCACCGAGCCGATGATGGTTGCACCGAATATGGCAGGAAGTCCGCCCGCAAATCCTGCTGAAATGATGGGGCCGATAAATGAGAAACTGGTGCCCTGCACACAGAGCAGGCCGCATCCCACCGGACCTACCTTCCGGCATTGGACAAAGGTGGCCACTCCTGACACGAACAGGGACATGGAAACCAAGAAACCCGTTGTCTCCAAATCCAGATTCAAGGCTCCTGCAATAATGAGCGGGGGGGTGATGATGGCTACAAAGATAGCCAGCAGATGCTGCAATGCAGCAAACAATGTGTCGCGAAGGGGAGGACGTGCTTCCAGTCCGTAAATCAACCCCTGCGGTGTTTCGTTCACTCTTTCTTCAGTCTGTATCTCTTCCATAATCTGTCAACTCTCTCTCAACTTGATAACACAATCGTCCAAACTCTCAATAATGGCTAATGACTCCACGTGGATACCTGTCTGGCGAAGCAACTCTCCACCTTTTTGGAAAGCCTTCTCTATCAAGAATCCCATACCCACCATCTCTGCACCTGCCTGGTTCACCAAGTCAATCATGCCCTTTCCTGCATTACCATTGGCAAGAAAGTCGTCGATGAAAAGCACTTTGTCACCAGGTTGCAGATAGTCCTTGCTGACACACACCGTGTAGCTTTGGTTCTTGGTGAACGAGAACACCTCTGTCACCAGCATGTTTTCCATCGTATTGGGCTTGCGTTTCTTGGCAAACACTACAGGCAGCTCCAGCAAATAGCCCACCATAATGGCAGGAGCAATGCCACTGGCCTCCACGGTCAACACTTTATTGATTTTCGTACTGGCAAAACGGCGGACAAACTCCACTGCCATAGACTTCATCAGAATGGGATCCATCTGATGGTTGATGAAGTTGTCCACTTTCAATATTCCTCCGGGAAAACAACGCCCGTCTCTCAAGATTCTTTCTTTTAGTGCTTTCATCGCTATTATTCTTGGTTTCTAATATTCATAATGAAGAGACAAAAGTACGACAATTTAATTGTTCTTGGACATCTTTAGCGAAAGATTTTATAAAATTTTCTCATTTTGCCAATTGTAAGCTCCTATTTCTTGGCTTTATGCATAACTATGCATTCCTCCAAGGAAAAAGTTCACACCGAAATAAGTTATCAACACCGAGAGGAAAGCAAAGATAAGGTAAATGTGAAAGAACTTCGGCCGACGAAACCACGGAAAGGATGCCGCGTGAAGGGGCAAAGCGTAGATGAGCAGAGTGATGAGCGCCCACACCTCCTTGGGGTCCCATCCCCAATACCTTCCCCACGACACATTGGCCCATACGGCACCGATGAAGATGCCCGCCATCAGCAGGAAGACGGCCGGATAGAGCATCAAGCGGCTATACAACATCAGCCTTTCCGCTTCGCGAGGCACACATAGCGCCCACACACCATTCAACAGGATGAAGGCAAACAAGGCATACGACATCATGATGACCGACACGTGGAGGCTCAACCAAGGCGACACTAACACTGGCATGAGGGGCGTGATTTGCGGATTCATCTGCCCCAAATAGGCAACCAGCAACGTGAAGCCCGAAAGCAGAAAACCGAAGCCCAAAGCGGGACGGAAGCGACGGGACATGAAAAGCGCAAACGCCATGATACAGAGGGCAAGGAATTGCATCGTCTCGTACCCGTTGCTCAAGGGGATGCGCCCACCGATGTACCACCTGAGCAGATAGCCGAAGAGGTGGAAAAGAAGGGCGGCCCACATCCCAACCTTCCCCAAGGGGAAGGAGCAAATACTCTGGTAGAAAGGACATTTTACGCCCCTCTCTTGCAGAAGGGTATGGGGGAGAGTCCGAAAAGCCAGCAGCAGTATCCCCATCGTCAGATTGAACATGAAGAGAATCTTCGTGAAAGGGATGCGGTTGTAGAGGAGTTCGGCTTGCAATTTCGCTTCGCTCAGTGGTTCAACACTTCCGTCCGTGGGAAGGGGGCGAATGAGCGTGCCGTTTTGCAACATCAGCACCAATGCCACCTTCTCGTCCGTCTCCACGACGGCTTTCTGAAGAGGCGAAGGCTTATGATTATCAAGTTGACGAGTTGACGAGGATAGCTCACGCATCATCCAAGTCAACTTGTAGGTGGTCTGTTTGTCATATTCAAACAAGTCTATCATGCGGGCATACTTTCCCTCCACGCCCAATCGCGCCCGCAACTCATCGCTCTTTATCTTGATAGCCGGCACATAGGCCCACTCCTCGGGATAGCGTTGCCAACTGAGGAGAATCTGTTCGGGAGTAAGGCCACTGAAAGAATCTTTGCCATAGAGTTTCTTCACAAAGTCGCGTGCCAGCGTGTTGAGGGGCACTACACGATCGTGGTAAATCACTTGCATCGCCACCTTTTCTTCCGCCTCTTCAAGCGGGACGATGGAGAGTTTTTTTGTCCCTTGGGCAAAAGCTCCATCAGTAAAGGCAAACAGCATGGTGAGCAATGCAACTTTTCGCAACAGTTGGCGAAAACCACTACGCGGATGCACCATCATCCACACCATGGCAACGAGCAACAGGATGTAACCCACATACGTAATTCCTGTCCCCCATGGGTCGTAGTTCACGCTTAGCCATGTGCCTCGCCCATCTTCGTCGTAGGAAGATTGGTAGAAACGGTATCCTTGGTGGTCGAGGACGTTGTTCATGGAAATGGAAAAGAACAGCCCCTCCTCCTTACCCCTCCCAAGGGAGGGAAGTGAAATGTTCTTCTTGTCATCATGAAAGTATTCGCTCCTTCCCCTTGAGGAAGGCTGGGAATAGGGTCCGTCTATCTCCACCACACTCACATAATCAGCCGGCGCCTCCGTCCCTGGGTAGTAATCAATATAAAAGGTGTCGAGCAACAACGTGAAAGGCAAGCTCCGCATCAAGCGGCTCTCCCCCTCCATGTATTGGAAAGAGGGTTCACCCATGCGCAGATGCATCATCCCTTTGCTACTTGTCAAATATGTGGTCAGTGCCCCTGCCAAGATGACCAAGAAGGAGAAATGCAGAAGAATTTTCGGCCCTACCTGAAAAAAAATTTTCTTCCACAAGGAAAAAATCATAAGCACACCAAGTGCCCCCCACAACACGATGAAGGGTACCGAGTGATAGACATGCTCCGCCACAAAAGCCCTCCCTTGCGCGTGCTCCACAAAGGTGGCCACGGCCAACACAACGGTAAGCAGGATATAGAGGATGAGGGTTATTGTTTTCATCCGCATTTTATTAAGGTGTCACTTTTGTAGGTTTACCCGCGGCTTTCCACCCCCTGAATCCCGTGGACAATTCGACCACTTGAAGGCCCTTTTCAGAAAGGATGCGTGCAGCATTCTTACTCCGATTCCCACTCCGACAATAGAGGGCCACTTTCTTTTTCTTCCGAAGCACCCTTAACGCTTCGCTTTCAAAACTCTCCTGCAACACATCAATATTGAAATGCGTGCCGGGGATGTGTCCCTCTGCATACTCTGTTGCCGTACGGACATCCAATAATACATACGAAGTGTCTGCTATCACCTTTTCAAATTCAGCCACATCAACCGACTTGAATGCCTGTTCTGTCTGGCAACTCACACACATTGGCAACAAACATATATGCAACAACAAAATTAGTTTTTTCATTTTTCTTCCTAACATTATAGATTTTAAATTATCCATTTAATATTTGGTTTGAAGAGGTATTCGCCCACAAAATTACCATAAACCCAACAGAACACAAAATATATCAGTTATTTTTTATGATACTCACTAAAACTTATTGCAGAAATATAAAGCGTTTTATAGGAATAACATATCCTAAGATAAATGGGGGTGTGTCAAAATACCGACGGTCTCTGTCATTCTGAACGAAGTGAAGAATCTGTAGATGTCAGCAGAAATATAAAGCACACGTTATCAGATTCTTCGCTACGCTCAGAATGACAAGAGACCGTCAGAAAATAACAAT
>JAFXDG010000130.1 GCA_017521285.1 Bacteroidaceae bacterium
CATGATGATGGTACATTAAAAATTCAGCTACAAATGTATGTGTAATTTCAATAAATGCAAAAGGAATGATTATTTAATTTCAAGTGTTGCACCCATTTTACATTCAAAACCATTCTTAATGGTCACAGAATTGGTGGCATCGAAGGTGGTTGAGCCATTGAGTCGTTCGGCGTTGAGTCGAGGACAGTGAAGAGTGGAGAGTGGGTTTAAGGTCTAAGGTCAAAGGCAAAGGTTGATGCGTTGAGACGTTGATGCGTTGAGGGGGGCATCGCCATCAGCCATCGCCAACAGCCATAGTTTCAAGTTCAAGGTTTCAAGTTCAATGCCATTAGCCATAGCCAACAGCCATCGCCATCTGCTATCGCCATTAGCCATCGCTCAAAGGTTATACGAACCAAATAAGTACGGCAGGCGAGCAGAATTAACTGTTCAGAAGAATGGTATTGGACTATGGCTGATGGCGATGGCTAATGGCGATGGCTGATGGCTTTGAACCTTGAACTTGAAACCTTAAACTATCTCACCCGTCCGCCTGAGAGCCAATGTTTGCGATAATAGCTTTCGTTCAGGTGGCTGACGATGACTCCGCGGCTGGTGCTGGCATGGATGAAGTGTCCGTCTTTCAGATAAATGCCGACGTGGGAGGCGCGACGTTTCCGATTTCCGTTGTGGAAAAAGACGAGGTCGCCTTCGCGCAAATTTCCTTTTTTTTTCTTTTTGCAATCAAGTGTGCGTTGTTCGTCGGCAGAGCGATGCAGGGATTGCTTGTACACCTTACGATAGATTTGCGAGGTGAGACCCGAGCAGTCGGTGCCTTGCCGGGTGTTTCCTCCGCTTCGATAAGGCGTACCTATCCAATGGGAGGCTTCGATGTAAAGTGCGTGATTGTCCTTCCTTTCAATATCAATACCCAAGCGGACGGAGGCTTTTGCCAACTCTTGATAATTGACACCCGATAAGGAGGTGCGGCACGAAGAGAGCAGGAAAGTAAGTAGGAGGCTAAAGAAGAGAAGGAGGGAGTTTTTGCGCATGGAGGAATATTAAGATTAAAGAAGTGTAGGAGTGTAGGAGTGACGCTTCGCTTAGGAGTGTAGACAATAGTTTCGGCTATGATATTTTTATGCAAGCTGTACTATTGTCTATACTCCTGCCTTCTACACTCCTACCTCCTAAAAGATTAGAGATTATGCTCCGACAAATAGCGCTCGGCCTCGATAGCGGCTTTGCATCCACTGGCGGCAGCGGTGATGGCCTGGCGATAGTGCGGGTCGGCCACGTCGCCTGCGGCAAACACTCCGGGCACTTTGGTGCGCGGGGTAGCACCTTCGGTGATGATGTAACCCACTTCGTCGGTGTCAATCCACTCTTTGAAAATGTCAGAGTTCGGCTTGTGGCCGATGGCGAGGAAGAATCCGTCGATGGCAATGTCGTAGCGCTCTTCGTCGGCTTCGCCCATGCGCTTCACCACGTGGGCGCCCTCTACGCCGTTTTCACCAAAGAGACCTACGGTGTTGTGCTCGAAGAGGACTTCAATCTTCGGATTGCTCATCACACGCTCTTGCATGATTTGACTTGCGCGGAGATAGGGCTTGCGCACGATAAGATAGACTTTGCTTGCCAATCCGGCCAGGTAGATAGCCTCTTCGCAAGCAGTGTCGCCACCACCAACCACGGCTACCACCTTTTTGCGGTAGAAGAATCCGTCGCATGTGGCGCAGGCGCTCACGCCCATACCGGCATATTTCTGTTCGTCCTCAAGGCCCAAGTATTTGGCTGTAGCACCGGTAGAGATAATCACCGTGTCGGCTTCAATCACCTTTTCGTCGTCGATAGTGATTTTGTAGGGCGCTTGGCTCAAGTCGGCTTTGGTGGCAATGCCCGAGCGGATGTCCACACCGAAGCGCTCGGCTTGCTTGCGCAGGTCGTCCATCAACTCTGTACCTCCGATTCCTTCGGGATAGCCGGGGAAATTTTCCACTTCGGTGGTGATGGTCAACTGGCCACCGGGTTGAATTCCTTCGTACAACACTGGATTGAGGTTGGCACGTCCAGTGTAAATGGCCGCCGTGTATCCGGCAGGGCCTGAGCCTATAATCAGGCATCTAACTCTTTCTGTCATAATATATAACTTTTAACTTTTAATCATCTAAGGTCAATAACTTCCGCATCGGGATATTGTTTGGGGTCGAAGGTGAAATGGCTCTTCTTCCATCCCATCCCTTGTCGGTAGTTGTCGATGGTGATGATGTGGTAATCCTTTCCCGCCTCCTTCAGTTTGATGTAGAGGGGGAGGAGTGTGGTGCGGTTGATATAGAGGGTGAGGTTGGCCCATTGCCGATTGAAGTCCTCGGCCGTGAGGGTCACTTCATACACGCTTTTCCCTTTGTAGGTGCTTTGTGCTCCCATGCGGTAGTTGTACCCTTCTTTATAGAGGGTGAGGAAAGCAAGGGGATTGATGCTCTCCAACTCTTCGCGGGTGGGAGTGCTCACGTTCACCTCTTCGTTGACGGGCAGATAGGTCCATTGGGTCTTGCCATTGAACCATGTCACCATTTGTGGAGTTGTCAGGCGGAAGTTCTCGTCCATCAGTTGGATGCTTCCCTTTACGGGCGTTTGCGCCACTCCGTGTTGGTAGGGTGTCAAGGTGAAGTCGGCCTCTATGCCACCTGCTTTCTTGAAGGCTTGCGTTGTCTTCTCAAGCACCGTCTTTGCTTCTGCCTCCTTTTGCGCCATCATCGGCAAGGCGGAAAGCAGGAAGAGGATGATAAGAGTTGACAAGTTTACAAATTGACGCTTATAATTCATAATTTATAATTAATTACAGGTTGCTCATTATCATGTCCAGATCCATCTCTGTCTGGCAGAGGACATCGCGCGGTTTGCTTCCCTGTGCAGGGCCAACTACACCGATGCGTTCGAGCTGATCCATGATGCGTCCCGCACGGTTGTAGCCGATGGAGAACTTGCGTTGGATGAGCGAGGTACTTCCCTGCTGGTGGGTGATGATGAGTTGGGCCGCGTCGCGCAACATCGGGTCGAGCTTGTTCATGTCCACATCGGCCGCACCGCTTGAATCGCCACTCTCCATTTGCACTTCGGGAAGTTCGAAGGCACTCAGGTAGCTCTGTTGCACGGCAATGTGGCTTACCACATTCTCCACTTCGGGGGTATCGACGAACGCACATTGCACACGCACGGGGTCTTGGCCTTGCAGGTAGAGCATGTCGCCCTTACCGATGAGCTGGTTGGCTCCCGGTCGGTCGAGGATGGTGCGCGAGTCAATCATGGACGAAGTGCGGAAGGCCATACGTGCGGGGAAATTGGCCTTGATGGTACCTGTGATGATGTTTGTCGTCGGACGTTGTGTGGCGATAATCATGTGAATACCTACGGCACGTGCCAACTGGGCGATACGGGCAATGGGCAGCTCCACTTCGCGTCCGGCCGTCATGATGAGGTCGCCGAACTCATCCACAATCACCACGATGTAAGGCAGGTATTTGTGTCCCTTCTCAGGATTCAAGCGACGTTCGATGAACTTGGCATTGTACTCCTTGATGTTTCGTGCGCCGGCGCTCTTCAACAGGTCGTATCGGGTGTCCATCTCCACGCAGAGTGAGTTCAACGTCTGCACCACTTTATCGACATCGGTGATGATGGCATCGCCACTATCGGGCACCTTAGCCAAGAAGTGGTTTTCGATGGGGGCATAGATGCTGAACTCCACCTTCTTCGGGTCGATGATGACAAACTTCAATTCGGCCGGATGCTTCTTGTAGAGCAGGGAGGTGACGATGGCGTTCAATCCTACTGACTTACCCATACCCGTAGCACCGGCCACCAGAAGGTGAGGCGCTTTGGCGAGGTCGAACATATAGACTTCGTTGCTGATGGTCTTTCCCACGGCCACGGGCAACTCCATGTCGCTCTCCTGATACTTCTTGCTTGCCAAGATGGTCTCCATAGGCACGATGCGCGGTTTGGCGTTGGGCACTTCAATACCGATTGTACCCTTACCTGGTATAGGTGCAATGATACGGATGCCGAGGGCGGCAAGGCTCAAGGCAATGTCGTTCTCCAGATTTCGTATCTTGGCAATGCGCACACCCGGTGCGGGAGTGATTTCGTAGAGGGTGATGGTGGGGCCTACGGTGGCCTTGATGCTGGCTATCTCCACCCCAAAGTTGCGGAGCACCTCGATGATGCGGTCCTTCTTGGCGTTCAACTCTTCCGAATCCACCGAAGGGGCATTGTTCTCGTACTTCTTCAGCAAGTCGAGGGTGGGGTAGCGGTAGTTTTCCAAGTCGAGCTTCGGATTGTAAGGCTCCATTTTGGGACCATCGTATTCCTCGTCTTCGGGTGTCTCCACCTCCATTTCCAGTTCTTCCTCTTTTTCCTCCTCCTTCGGTTGCTCGGGCTTTTCGGCCTCTATCACGACGGGGATTTCCTCCTCCACCACGGGCACTTCCTCTTCCACCACGGGTGTGTTCTTCATCTCTTCATCCAAAGTGATGGGAGTATCTACGTCGAGTTCGATTTCCGTACTTCCTTCCTCCTCTTCAGAGGTAGTTTCCTCGTCTGATTTTTTTTCCTCGTCTGAGAAAATGTTTTCTTCCGTAGGGGAAGAATTCTTATGTCGTTTCAGCTTGTCGAGCGGAATGTTGGGATGCAGCATCTTGCGGATGAGGTTGATGGTCTCGCGGCTCAGGTAGATGGCGAAAAGGATGGCCGTCACCAGCAGGAGCAACCACACGCCTGGTGCACCGATTTGCGAGGTGAGCCAGTTGCTTACGTTGTAGCCATGCAATCCGCCGGGGATGATGTGGCTATCGGCAAAAGCCGTGCCGCACAAGAATCCCATGGCGATGGAAAACCAGATGAGCAGGAATGAACAACAGATGAACCATTTGGCAAGTCTTACCTTGTAGGCGTTCATCAGCTTCAAACCGGCCACACCGATGAAAATGACGATGAAGAACGATGAAATGCCGAAGCATCCGTTTATCAGGTAGTTGGCCATTTGTGCGCCAATGGCACCTGTGGAGTTCTTTATCTCGTTGTCCACACCCAATTCGCCGGGTGCAGGAGCTTCCAGAATGCTTTGGTCGGCCGCGCCGGTGGTGAAGAATGAAATGAAGGCAATCAGCATATAGAAGGCAATCAGCGCCAGTACAAGGCCCACGATGAATTGTCCTATTTCATTCTTCACAGAGTTGAATATGTTTTTGAAAAGGTGGGTACCCTTCTCTTCTGCCACAGGTTTGTTGGCTGCTTTTGAAGAGGTCTTTTCTTTTGTTTTCTTAGCCATGGTTATCTGTTTTCTCTTATTCGGTTGCAAATTTAATACGAATTTTGGGATTTTTCGCCCTTTTCCTCTCTTTTTTAATTACCTTTGCACCTCAATTTGTTATTCATGGAAAATAAAGAACAAGTTATCTTCAGTCGCAACACGGTGGAGTTCGTCACCGTAGCGGCTGAGTTTTGTGCCTATTTGGAGCGTGCAGAGTCGCTCCGTCGCAAGGATTTTGTAGATACAATCCTTAAAATATTGCCCCTGCTCTACATTAAGGCGTCGATGCTCCCCGAGTGTGAAATGATGAGCGACAACGAGCCGGAAACTTTCGTCACCGAGGATGACTACGAGGTATTGCGCTACTCCCTCGCCGCTCTCATGGGCGACAAGGACGACTACTTGGAGGTGTTCATGCAGGACATGCAATATAGCGATACGCCCATCACGCGCCTTATCTCAGAGGACTTGGCCGACATTTATCAGGACATCAAGAACTTCGTCAGTGTCTTCCAACTGGGGTTCGACGAAACGATGCACGACTCCCTTGCTCTTTGTCGCGACAATTTTGCCCTCTATTGGGGACAGACGCTGGTGAACACCATGCGTGCCCTCCATTCGGTGAAGTTCAATCCTTCTGACGAAGAGGAGGAGGCCGATGACGAGGAGAATGCTTAACAAACCTTACCCTTGGGATAAGGTTCGTTCACCCTTGGGATAAGGCTGGTTCATCCTTGGGTTAAGAGTGGCCGAGTCATGTGACAACAGTGGCCGGGTAATCAATTGAAACAACTGATGATTTACATTAAAGAAAAAATAGATAAAAACGTAGTGGCCGAGATGGAGGTGGTGACCTTCGACGGACGCATCATCGTGATACAGACAGAACTGGAGGCTGAGAAGGCCGTCAACTACCTGCTTACCCAACCCATGGTGGGCATCGACACGGAGACGCGCCCCTCCTTCAAGCGTGGGGTTGTCAACAAGGTGGCCCTGTTGCAGGTTTCTACCCATGACACCTGTTTCCTCTTCCGCTTGAACATGATAGGCATGTGTCCGCCCGTGGTGCGCCTGCTCAGTCATCCTACGCTGGTGAAAGTGGGCCTCTCGTTGAAGGACGACATCCGCATGCTCCATTTCGTGGGCGAGTTTGCAAGTAACAACTTCATCGACTTGCAGAATATCGTCGGTCAGGTGGGCATTCGCGACATGAGTCTCCAAAAGATTTACGCCAACCTCTTCGGACAGAAAATCTCCAAGCGCCAGCGCCTTACCAATTGGGAGGCCGACGTGCTCAACGATGCGCAAAAGGCCTATGCCGCCATCGACGCATGGGCGTGTCTGAAGATTTATGACCGCATCGAAGAACTGAAGGCATCAGGCAATTACGAAGTGATTCCTGCACTGGTGGAGGAAATGAAAAGTGAAGAATGTAATTAGATAAAAATAAAATATGGATATTCTCGATTTGGCAAAAACTTTAGATCTTTTTTATGAGATTGGAAAGGAAAGAAAAGAACGTAATGCATTGATACAATGTTTTGGCATTAAGTATTCTGACTTTATTACAACTCATAATATTATACCTGAAGATATTGTGGAATTATCTTCTTTAAAAGGTACTCAATATGCAAAAGAATTACGTAAAGGTATAAAATTGGCAAAATATGTATGCCTTAAAGATAATGTGGGTATTTAAATGAACATCGTATATTTAAAGAAAGGGAAAGAAGAATCCCTCAAGCGTTTTCACCCGTGGGTGTTTTCGGGTGCTATTCATCATATTGAAGGCGAACCTGAAGAGGGCGAAGTGGTGCGTGTCGTCACCGCCGACCGCCAGTTTATTGCTATCGGACATTATCAGATAGGAAGCATTGCCGTGCGCGTGCTCTCCTTTGTGGACGAACCCATCGATGAGGCCTTCTGGCATTGTCGTCTGGCCATTGCTTACGACATGCGTCGCGCCATTGGTGTGGCCGGAAATCCGCGAAACAACACCTATCGTCTGGTGCATGGCGAGGGTGACAATCTGCCCGGCCTTGTCATCGATGTCTATGGTCGCACGGCCGTAGTGCAGGCCCACTCCGTAGGTATGCACGTCTATCGTCACGAGGTAGCCCGCGCCTTGGCCGATGTGATGAAGGGTGTGGTGGAAAACATCTATTATAAGTCAGAGACAACACTCCCCTTCAAGGCTGACCTCGGTCAGGAAAATGGCTTCATCTTGGGTGGAAGTGCCGACAATGTAGCGATGGAAAACGGACTGAACTTCCATGTCGATTGGCTCAAGGGACAGAAGACAGGCTTCTTCGTTGACCAACGCGAAAATCGTGCGTTGCTTGAGCGTTACTCCAAAGACCGCTCCGTACTCAACATGTTTTGCTACACGGGCGGATTCTCTTTCTATGCCATGCGTGGTGGCGCCAAGCTCGTGCACTCGGTAGATAGCTCGGCCAAAGCCATCGACTTGACAAACAAGAATGTAGAACTCAATTTCCCTGGCGACCCTCGCCATACGGCATACGCCGAGGATGCGTTCAAATACCTCGACCGTATGGGCGACCAGTACGACCTCATTATCCTTGACCCGCCCGCTTTTGCCAAGCACAAAGATGCCTTGCGCAATGCCCTCCAAGGTTATCGTAAGCTCAATGCCAAAGCCTTTGAGAAAATCAAGCCCGGTGGCATCCTCTTCACCTTCTCTTGCTCACAAGTGGTGACGAAGGACAACTTCCGTACGGCCGTATTCACCGCTGCTGCCATGAGCGGACGCAGTGTGCGCATCCTGCACCAGTTGACCCAACCTGCCGACCATCCTGTAAACATATACCATCCCGAGGGTGAATACCTCAAAGGGTTGGTGTTGTATGTGGAGTAAGTAATTGTAAAGACATTCGATATTGAATAGTGAGGTTGCAATCCTTAAACGACAGGGTTGTATCAAATCATGATTTAAAGTAGAGAAATGACAGGTTTTTGAGGCGAAATTCTTCTTTGTAGGATAAAAAACGAGGCGAATCTGAAAAAAGTTCGGGAAAAGTTTGTCAGTTTGATAGAAATGTGCTACCTTTGCACCCGCAAACAAGAAATAACATCGCGGAGTGGAGCAGTTGGTAGCTCGTTGGGCTCATAACCCAAAGGTCGTCTGTTCGAGTCAGGCCTCCGCAACTAAGAAGCAGAAGAGCGAATCTTCTGCTTTTTTGTTTTTATAACAACTTATTTCCCTTTTTCTTTGGGTGATAAAAAGAAATGATGTAATTTTGCACAGACTAATATAGTTTGTGCAATTCATGAGTGGATCCAAGACAAGAAAACAGTTGGTAGATGTAGCCAGGCAACTTTTTGCAAAAAATGGTATAGATGATACAACAATGAATGATATAGCTGTAGCATCGAAGAAGGGACGTCGTACCCTATATACCTATTTTAAAAATAAGGAAGACATGTATTTTGCGGTGATTGAATCAGAATTGGATTTGCTGATTGAAATGATGCGTAAAGTTGCTGCAAAGGATACACCCCCCGATGAGAAAATCTTAGAATTGATTTATACCCATTTGGATGCCATCAAAGAGGTGGTTGCCCGCAATGGTACCCTGCGTGCTGAATTTTTCCGCGACATCTGGCGGGTGGAGCGTGCACGTATGCGATTCAATTATCATGAAACAAAGATTTTCCAGAAGGTGCTCGCTGAAGGGGTGGAGAAGGGCGTGTTCGATGTTGACGACGTAGCTGTGTATGCCGACATTCTGCATTGTTGCGTCAAGGGCATCGAAGTCCTTTATATTCGTGGACGTATCGGTAAGGGTAAGGATCGCTCGACCATGAAGCGCTACGTCAAGAAGATTGTTGATGGAGCTTTCGGAAAGAAGAAAATAGTGTACTAAATCAATAAATTCAAAAAAAACAATTATGGGATTATTAACAGGAAAGACTGCTATCGTTACTGGTGCAGCACGAGGAATTGGTAAGGCCATTGCACTGAAGTTTGCTTCTGAGGGTGCAAACGTGGCTTTTACAGATTTGGTGATTGATGAAAATGGATTGAATACCGAAAAGGAGATAGCCGCTTATGGTGTGAAGGCAAAGGGATATGCTTCGAATGCCGCTAATTTTGAAGAAACAGAGAAAGTGGTAAACCAAATTAAAGAAGAATTCGGTTCGATTGACATTTTGGTGAACAATGCTGGTATCACCAAGGACGGCTTGATGATGCGCATGAGCGAAGCTCAGTGGGACGCTGTGATTGCCGTAAACTTGAAGTCGGCTTTCAACTTCATCCACGCATGTACTCCTATCATGATGCGTCAGAAGGGTGGTAGCATCATCAATATGGCCTCTGTTGTGGGTGTTCATGGCAATGCCGGACAGGCCAACTATTCAGCTTCAAAGGCAGGTATGATAGGTTTGGCCAAGTCCATTGCACAGGAGTTGGGTTCTCGTGGTATCCGTGCCAATGCAATCGCTCCGGGATTCATCATTACTGACATGACGGCCAAGTTGAGTGATGAGGTGAAGGCTGAATGGGCCAAGAAGATTCCTCTCCGTCGCGGAGGTACACCTGAAGATGTGGCCGATGTGGCAACCTTCCTTGCATCTGATATGTCTTCATACGTGTCAGGTCAGGTGATTCAGGTTGACGGTGGTATGAATATGTAATGCATTAAGTGTGAATTGTGAATTATGAATTATGAGAGGTTTTCATCTCTTGTGATTCATAATTCATAATTGTTGATTCATAATACTCTTGACGTGACAATCATTTACGAAGACAATCATATCATTGTGGTGAACAAGAGCGCCTCAGAGATAGTGCAGGGTGACAAAACTGGCGATGTGCCTCTATCGGAAAAAGTAAAGGCATATTTAAAGGAAAAATATCAGAAGCCTGGCAATGTCTTTGTGGGGGTTACGCATCGGTTGGACAGGCCGGTCAGTGGTTTGGTTGTGTTTGCCAAAACCAGTAAAGCTCTTTCGCGATTGAACGAGATGTTCCGCGTGGGCGATGTCCACAAGGTCTATTGGGCCATTGTGAAGAACGAGCCGAAGCAGCCGGAGGCGGAATTGCAACATTGGATTGTACGTAATGAGAAGCAGAATAAATCGTATGCTTACGATCATGAGGTGAAGAATGCCAAGAAGGCTGTGTTGAAGTATCGGATGATAGGTCGTTCGGATAATTATTCTTTGTTGGAAGTCAAATTGATGACTGGCCGTCATCATCAGATTCGTTGCCAGTTGTCCAAGATCGGGTGTCCTATCAAAGGTGATTTGAAGTATGGGTCTCCCCGTTCAAACCCTGATGGAAGCATCTGTCTTCATGCCCGGCGTATCAGTTTCGTTCACCCCGTTTCCAAGCAATTGATTGAATTGGAGGCTCCTCTTCCTGCTGATAAATTGTGGCGTTGTTTTGATATGTAGAGAATATAAAAACTAACTATAACTAACTTAAACAAACTGACGTATGAAAACAATCTCTTTTTTTCTGATGCTCTTGTTGATTCTCAATGGGAGTATCGTGGGAATGGCTCAGACAGACATTTCCAAGGCACCAGCCTTTACTAATCAAGAAACGGTGCAAATGGCCGATTGCCATTATGTGGTAGCGCAAGATGGTAGTGGCAATTTCCGAACGGTGCAGGAGGCGATAGATGCTGTACCTGATTTCCGTAAGCAGATTACCCGCATCTATATCCGTAAGGGTACTTACAAGGAAAAGCTGGTAGTGGCTCCTTGCAAACAACATATAGCTTTGTATGGTGAAGATGGTACGGTGCTGACTTATGATGACTATGCCAACAAACAAAATGTCTTTGGTGAAAACAAAGGAACCTCAGGTTCTTCGTCCATCTATATTTATGCATCGGATTTCTATGCTGAAAATATTACGTTTGAAAACACTTCAGGCCCTGTAGGGCAAGCCGTTGCCTGCTTTGTGGCGGGCGACCGTGTACACTTCAAGAAGTGTCGTTTCCTGGGCTTTCAAGATACACTATACACATGGGGACGCAATAGCCGCCAGTATTATGAAGAATGTTATGTGGAGGGTACGGTGGACTTTATTTTCGGTGCTTCCACTGCCGTGTTCGACCGTTGCCTGATTCATAGCAAATCAGGTGGATATGTTACAGCTCCCAGTACTCCGCAAGAGGCTAAGTATGGCTATGTCTTTTATGATTGCAAGTTGACGGCTGATGCGGGACTTGAGGGGAAAGTGGCTCTTTCACGCCCTTGGCGTCCGTATGGACAGGCTGTCTTTGTACGTTGCGAATTGGGCAGCCACATCAGTCCTGCCGGATGGGATCATTGGGGAAAGGAGACGAACAAGGAAACGGCCTTTTATGCCGAGTATCAGAACTATGGCCCAGGAGCCGCTATTGACCAACGTGTGTCATGGAGTCATCAACTTCCCAATTTGCGTGGTTATACCATTCAGGAGGTGTTGAATGGACATGATGGTTGGAGTCCTTTTGGAGTAACAGAGAAATAATAAAAATCTATATTCGTATAATAGAAAGCAAGAGAAGGTGTGCCACAATTAACTTTTTAGACGCAGATGACGCGGATATATTTTAATTGTTATCCCCGATAGGATATAATTAATCTGTGTCTAAAAGGTTAATTATGGCACATCTTTTTGTTCTTTTTTTCTGCTCACTTGTTTGATTTATCGTAATGTTTGTGGTTGATATGTGAACAAAACATAAACGTTACATTTTGAAGGGAAAACTTTTTGTTCGTTTGGGGTTTTCTGTATAACTTTGCACCGTGTTTTAAAAGGTTAAGGTATAAAGGTTAGTCGCATTTATGGCAACGGTGGAAATTTCTGATAAATATTTGCATGAAGAGCAACGCAACCGCGTGATAGCCATGGCTGGCAAAATGTTTGCCGAGCAGGGCATACGCAAGGTGCGTATGGATGACGTGGCCGCAGCTCTGAGCATGAGCAAGCGTACGATCTACGAGATGTTTGCCGACAAGGAAGAGCTGTTGCTCGAATGCATGAAGGTTAATCAGGAAAAGAAACGCGAGTATGCCGCACAGGTGTCTTCTATGGCCAACAATGTGTTGGAGATAGTCTTCCGCCTCTACCAGTATGGGATGGAAGAGATGAAGAATGTGAACTCATCCATGTATCGCGACATCAAGAAATATCCGAAGGTGTGTGAATTTCTTAACCAGCGCAAGGCTCAGAGTGCCCAAAACTCTCAGGAGTTCTACGAGGCCGGTGTCCGTCAGGGACTGCTCCGTGAGGATGTCAACTTTGACATTTTCCAGTTTTTGGTGGATTTGTCGATGAACGGGTTCCTGAATGATGAAATGCTGATGAACCGTTGGACATTGACCGAAGTGCTTGACACGGTGGTGCGCGTGAACATGCGTGGCATCTGCACCGAAAAGGGACAACGGATGCTGGATGACTTTTTGAGAGAGAAATAATATAGAATAGTTATAGGATTACAAATTTAAGTAAAGACGTATGAGAAGTAAGAACTGCTTGGCATTGGCCTTGGCTCTGCTTTTGACAGGAGCCGTCCGTGCGCAGGAAACGCTGAATCTGACATTGGACAAGGCGTTGGAGATTGCTCTTGCCGACAACCCCACCATTAAGGTTGCCGACCAGGAGATTGAGTTGAAGAAAGAAGCTAACCGTGAAGTGCTTTGGAGCCTGTTGCCCGAAGTCAGTTTGGCGGGAAGTTTCAGTCACACCATCGAGAAACAGACGTTTGCAATGATGGATACAGTGATGAAAGTCGGAACATTGAACACTGTAAATGGTGGTCTGACAGCCAGCCTTCCTGTGTTTGCTCCTGCTTTGTACCAAAGCATAAAACTGACAAAGGTTGATGTAGAGTTGGCCATGGAGAAGGCACGTTCGTCACGCTTGGATATGGTGAATCAAGTGACAAAAGCGTTCTTCCAAGTCCTTTTGGCCCAGGATAGTTACGAAGTGCTTCAGAAAAGTTACAAGCAAAGCGAGGATAATTTTAACATCGTAAATACAAAATTCCAGCATGGCTTAGTAAGTGAATTTGATAAAATCAGCGCTGATGTACAGATGCGTTCATTGAAACCAAGCGTTGTTTCTGCAAGTAATGGCGTAAACTTGGCCAAACTTCAGTTAAAGGTATTGTTGGGCGTGGATTCTGATGTGGAGTTGAACGTTGTAGGCAACTTGAAAGATTATGAAATGGCGATGTTCTCTCGTCAGGCACAACCCCAACCAAAGGATATTGTTGAAGGAAACACCACTTTGCGTCAGTTGGATTTGAATTATGATATGTTGCAGAGAAACCTGAAGTTGAAGAATACTAACTTCATGCCTACGTTGGCTCTTTCTTTCCAATATATGTACACCAGCATGAGTAATCATTGGAAGATATTCGATTATCGATGGAATCCCTACTCAACTGTGGGATTGAATCTTTCTATTCCATTGTTCAAAGGGGGCAATTTTTCTCAACGCAAGCAGGCTAAGCTGCAGATAGCCCAATTGGAACAAACTCGCATCAATACGGAACGCCAATTGAAAATGCAGGCACAAAGCTACCTCGATAACATGGCAGCGAGTGCCGAGCAGGCAGTGAGTAACAAGGAGGCTGTGCTTCAAGCCGAAAAGGGACGTTCAATTGCTGAGAAACGTTACGACATCGGTGGAGGAACAATTCTTGAACTGAACAGTGCAGAAGTTGCATTGACGCAGACAAAACTTGCTTATAGCCAATCAATTTATGACTATCTCGTGGCAAAAGCTAACTTGGATTTAGTGATGGGCGTAGATGACAGACTCAAAACAGAAGAATAATTTCGTTGAAAACAAAAAAGAACAATATACAGATATGAAAATCAATTTGCAAATGATGGCACTTGCTGCTCTGGTGTTGACCGCAAGTGCATGTAGCTCGAAGAGCGAGAGTGAAGCTACGACTGCTCAGGCAGCACAAACCGAGAAACCGAAAGTGAAGCTGGCCAAAGTGTCAGTGCGTCCCGTTGACCAGATTGCCGAATACACGGCTACCGTGAAGGCTGACGTAGTGAACAAGATTGCCCCCTCAACCCCCGTGCGTATCAAGAAAATCCTCGTGGAAGTGGGCGACCAAGTGAAGAAAGGCCAGAAACTCGTTGAGATGGACGACGTGAACTCCACTTCACTGAAGTACGACCTCGAGCGCATGGAGACCGAATTCAAGCGTATCGACGAACTCTACAAGGTGGGCGGCGTTTCCAAGTCTGACTGGGAAAACATGCGCACCAACCTTGACAAACTCCGTCGTTCGTACGCCAACATGGTGGAAAACACCCAGTTGCTTTCTCCCATCAACGGCATCATCACCGCCCGTAACTACGACGATGGCGACCTCTATGGCGGAGCAAGCCCCGTGTTGGTCGTTGAGCAGATTTCACCCGTGAAGCTCGTGGTGAACGTGTCAGAGAACAACTTCCCCAAGGTGAAGAAGGGCGACAAGGTGACTGTGAAGCTCGACGTCTATGGCGACGAGGAGTTCACCGGTTCGGTTGACCTCATCTATCCCACTATCGATGCATCTACCCGCACTTTCCCCGTGGAGGTGAAGGTGGCCAATGCCAACCAACGCATCCGTCCGGGTATGTTTGCCCGCGTTATCATGAACTTCGGTACGGCTGACCACGTGGTAGTGCCCGATATGGCCGTAGTGAAGCAGGCAGGTTCAGGCGACCGTTACGTATATGTATATGAGAATGGCAAGGTGTCATACAACAAGGTTCAACTTGGTCGTCGCATGGATACTGAGTATGAGTTGCTTTCAGGTGTTGACAACAATTCTCAAGTAGTAATTGCCGGACAGAAAGCCCTATTGAATGGCATGGAGGTGACGGTAGAGAAATAAATTTTTAATGTGACAATATGCCAATGTGTTAATGTGCCAATGGCCATGCGGCGTGATACATTAGCAAATTGACATAAGCATAGTCATTAGCATATTAGCAAATTGGCACATTAGCAAATTAAATAGAATATTATGAGTTTATACGAAGGAGCGGTTAAAAAACCGATTATGACCACGCTCTGCTTTGTGGCAGTTGCTATCTTTGGTCTCTTTTCATTATCGAAACTCCCCATCGACCTGATGCCGGATATCGAGACAAACACCATCATGGTGATGACTGCTTATCCTGGTGCCAGTGCCGAGGATATTGAGAACAACGTGACCCGTCCCTTGGAAAACACGTTGAACTCTGTGGAGTATCTGAAACATATTACTTCCAAGTCTTCCGAAAATATTTCTGTCGTAACCTTGGAGTTTGAGTTTGGCCACGACATTGATGTGCTCACCAATGATGTGCGCGACAAACTGGATATGGTGACTTCGGCTCTTCCCGATGAGGTGAACAACCCCATCATCTTCAAGTTCAGCGCCGACATGATGCCTATCCTCCTCCTTTCAGTACAGGCAGAGGAGAGCCAGGCTGCCCTTTACAAGATATTGGACGACAACGTGGCCAACCCCTTGGCACGTATCCCCGGTGTGGGTTCGGTGTCTATTGCCGGTGCTCCCCAACGTGAGGTGAACGTTTATTGCGACCCCAACCGTTTGGAGGCTTACGGATTGACCGTGGAGGCTATCAGTGCCCTTATCGGTGCTGAAAACCGCAATATCCCCGGTGGTTCGTTCGATATTGGTAACTCAACCTACTCACTCCGTGTGGAAGGTGAGTTTGTTGATCCGAAGGAGATGGAGAACCTGGTGGTTGGTAGCCGCAATGGTGCTAACATCTACTTGCGCGACGTTGCCCGTGTGGTTGACGGATTGCAAGAGCGTGCCCAGAAGACCTTTACCAACGGCAAGCAAGGTGCGATGATTATCGTGCAGAAGCAGTCGGGAGGTAACTCTGTGGCCATTTCGCAAGCCGTAATGGATCAGTTGCCCGATTTGCAGAAGCGTCTTCCCAGCGACGTGAAGTTGGGTATCATTGTGAACACTTCTGACAACATTCAGAATACCATTGACTCATTGGTTGAGACCATCTGCTACGCCATGTTGTTTGTGGTGTTGGTAGTGTTCGTCTTCTTGGGTCGTTGGCGTGCTACGGTGATTATCTGTATCACCATTCCTCTTTCATTGATTGCTTCGTTCATCTACCTGGCTATTACGGGTGGTTCGTTGAACATCATCTCCATGTCGTGTCTCTCTATCGCAATCGGTAACGTCGTGGACGATGCCATTGTGGTGTTGGAGAACGTCACCACCCACATCGAACGTGGATCTGACCCCAAGCAAGCGGCTATCCACGGTACCAATGAGGTGGCTATCTCCGTTATTGCTTCTACATTGACCATGATTGCCGTGTTCTTCCCCTTGACCATGGTAACCGGTATGGCCGGTGTACTCTTCGAACAATTGGGTTGGATGATGTGTGTGATTATGACCGTGTCAACCGTTGCAGCGTTGAGTTTTACTCCGATGATGTGTTCTCAGATGCTCCGTTTGCAGAAGAAACCCAGCAAGATTTTCTTGGCTCTCTACAAACCCGTTGAGCGTGCATTGGACAAGTTGGATGATTGGTACAAGCGTCGTATTTATTGGGCGACACGTCATCGTGTGACAACTATTTGTGGTTGTGCTATTCTCTTTGTCCTCAGCTGTCTGTGTGCCGGCAGCATCGGTACGGAGTTCTTTCCCGCACAGGATAGCGGACGTGCATCGGTGAAACTCTATTTGCCCATTGGTACTCGTGTTGAACATGCCCAACGCTTGGCTGAGGAGTTGGCCAACACATGGATTACCCGCTATGGTGATGATTTGCGTGCCTGCAACTTTACCGTAGGTCAGGCCGACTCTGACAACACCTTCGCCTCTATGCAGGAGAATGGTTCACACATCATCTCTTTCAACATCGGTCTCGTCAGTGTGACTGAGCGTGAGAAGGGATTGGAAGAAATCTGTAACGAAATGCGTGAAGACCTCAAGGGTTATCCCGAATTTGACCGTACCCAAGTAACAATGGGTGGTGGCGGTATGGGTGGCCAGTCAACGGCTGACTTTGAAATCTATGGCTACGACTTCACCATTACCGACAGCATCTCCCAGCAGTTGAAGCGCGAGTTGCTGAAGATCAATGGTGTGGCCGAGGTGAACATCAGCCGTCAGGATTACCAGCCCGAGTATCAGGTGGATTTCGACCGCGAGAAGTTGGCTATGCACGGAATGAACTTGGCTACTGCAGCCACTTACTTGCGTAACCGTGTGAATGGTGCTACCGCTTCTTATTTCCGCGAGGATGGTGACGAGTACGACATTGTGGTGCGCTATGCTCCCGAGTTCCGTACCAGCATCGAGGATTTGGAGAACATTCTTCTTTATAATAATGGTGGCAAAGCCATCCGTGTGCGTGATGTGGGTCAGGTTGTCGAGCGTCAGAATCCGCCGACCATCGAGCGTAAGGACCGCGAGCGTATCGTGACTGTATCGGCCGTTATATCCGATGTTCCTCTGGGTGATGTGGTAACTGCCGGTGAAGCGTTGATTGACCAGATGGATCTTCCCAATGGTATCAACATTCAGATTTCGGGTTCATACGAAGACCAGCAGGAGTCATTTGCCGACCTCGGTGTATTGGGTGTCCTCATTATTGTACTTGTATTCATTGTGATGGCTGCTCAGTTCGAGTCGTTGACCTATCCGTTTATCATCATGTTCTCCGTACCTTTTGCCTTCAGTGGTGTACTTTTGGCTCTTTTCCTGACAGGTACTAACTTGAACGTGATGAGTATGTTGGGAGGTATCATGTTGATTGGTATCGTAGTGAAGAACGGTATCGTGCTCATCGACTACACCATGCTCTGCCGCGAACGCGGAATGTCGGTGCTCAATGCCGTGGTTACTGCAGGCCGTAGCCGTTTGCGCCCTGTGTTGATGACCACCCTTACCACTATCCTCGGTATGGTGCCTATGGCTGTCAGCACAGGTGAAGGTGCCGAAATGTGGCGTCCGCTCGGTATCTCCGTAATTGGTGGTCTGATCATCTCTACCA
Organism: Bacteroidaceae bacterium; assembly: GCA_017521285.1. Taxonomy (GTDB): domain Bacteria; phylum Bacteroidota; class Bacteroidia; order Bacteroidales; family Bacteroidaceae; genus Phocaeicola_A. The sequence continues at coordinate 18,305 of JAFXDG010000130.1, forward strand.
TCCTTACGTTGATTCTCGTGCCTGTGCTCTATTGCTCGTTTGCCGGTGTGGGTATCAAGCGTCAGCGCCGTCAGCTCCGCAAGGCCCGTGCATTGAACGAGTACTATCAGAGCCACAAGGACAAGATGACCAAGAAGGCAAAGACAGATAATGTAATTAAGGATTAATAGAAGACCCACCCTAACCCTCCCTGTGAGGGAGGGAATAGGAGTTGTACAGGCATTTATAATTCCTCCCTCACAGGGAGGTTAGGTGGGTCCCCAAATTTAAAAGAATATGAAATCAGTATTTATCGCATACGACCAAGCTTTCCACGAGCGCATTGTTGCTACGCTCGACCGTCTCAATTGCCGTGGATTCAGCCATTTCCACGATGTGCAAGGCCGTGGAAGCAAAACGGGTGAGCCTCACTTCGGCAGTCATGCATGGCCCAGCATGTGTTCGGCCATCATCACCATTGTGGAAGACCAGCGTGTGAAGCCGCTCCTCGAAGCCCTTCATGCTATGGACAAAGAGACAGAGATGCTCGGCCTCCGTGCTTTCGTTTGGAATATCGAGGAGAGCATTTGATAAGGCTCAGTTGAATAAGAATAAATAAAGAGAGAGGAATGAAGCGTATGGCTCACACGATGGCCACGCGTCTTCATTCCTCTCTCTATTTTTGTGCGTTGTATTTTACTTCATTTCTGTTACATACAACTTCAGTTCACACGCTTTCTCTTTTTCATAGTAGAAGAAGAGTGCTTACACTCTTCACTCTTCCCTCTTTACTCTTCACTTACAAGGCACCTGCTTCAGTGTCTCCAACAGGAAGTCGTAGAACTTCTGTACCGAGGGGATGAACACGCGCTCGTCGGGAGAGTGGGGCGAACGGAGGGTTGGACCGAAGGAAATCATGTCGAGGCCCGGATGGGTGGCACCGATGATGCCGCATTCGAGTCCAGCGTGGATGACTTTCACCTCGGGCTCTTTGCCGAACTGGATGTTGTAGCTCTCCTTCATGGCCTTCAGGATGGGCGAGTTCACGTTGGGTTGCCAGCCTGAGTAGCTTCCGCTCAGTTCCACCTTCATGCCTGCCATGTTGAAGCAGCACTCCAGTGAAGTGGCCACATATTCCTTCATCGATTCGCTGCTGCTGCGTGCCAGAATGTTGAACTCTGCGCGTCCGTCGCCAATGCGGATGATGGCCAGGTTTGACGAGGTCTCCACCGTGTCGGGGATGGTGGGGATGTAGCGCACCACGCCGTCGTGGCAAGCAAAGATGGCATCCACCAGATTGTCCTGAATCTCTTCGGGCACTTCACCCTTCGGCAGTCCTACGCGTTCGGCCTTCAAGGTAATGGGAGTCTCTACAGCATTGTACTCTTCGTTGAACAGCTCTTCGCAATATTTCACCAATCCCATCAGTTCCTCTTCGTTTTCAGCAGGGATGGTCAGCACTGCTTCACATTCGCGGGGGATGGCGTTACGCATGTTTCCTCCGCTCCAGCTGGCCAGGCGTGCCTCGTAGTCGGCAATGGCTTCGCGCACCAGGCGCACCATCAGTTTGTTGGCATTGGCACGTCCTTCGCTGATTTCAAGACCTGAGTGTCCGCCACGCAAACCCTTGAGGGTAATCTTGATGGCGATGTCCGTCGGGTCAGTCTCCACCTCTTTATATTCGAGCGAAGCTGTCACGTCGATACCTCCGGCACATCCGATGTAGAGTTCGCCCTCTTCCTCCGAGTCGAGGTTGAGCAGCATCTTGCCCTTCAGCGTTCCCTCTTTCAGTCCGAATGCACCGTACATGCCTGTCTCTTCATCGGCAGTGATGAGAGCCTCCAACGGGCCGTGCACCAGTGAGTTGTCCTCCATGATGGCCATGATGGCAGCCACGCCCATACCGTTGTCAGCGCCCAGTGTAGTGCCCTTGGCACGCACCCATTCTCCGTCGATGTAGGTCTGGATGGGGTCTTTCACAAAGTCGTGCACCGTGTCGTTGTTCTTCTGCGGCACCATGTCCATGTGAGCCTGCAGGACAACCGTTTCGCGGTTCTCCATGCCTGCCGTAGCCGGTTTGCGGTAGATGATGTTTCCTGCCTCGTCCATGCATGTTTCCACGCCCACCTGCTTGCCAAAGTTGAGCAGGAATTGCTGGATTGCTTCAAGATGTCCCGACGGGCGGGGTACTTGTGTCAGTTCGTAAAAATGCTTCCACACTGCCTGTGGAGCCAATGATTGGATAGTTTCCATAATAGTGGATGTTATCAGACCCTCCCCTTGCCCCTCCACAAAGGAGGGGAGTGGAATGTTCTGTGGTTAATAAATTGATTTTATAATCGGACCCTTCCCCTTGCCCCTCCACAAGGGAGGGGAGTAGAATGTTCCGTAGTTAATTCTTTATCTTTTTTATCGTTTCGCTCCTTTTTTTAGTCATTCAAGAGTATCTACTCCTTCCCCTTGGGGAAGGCCGGGATGGGGTCCGTCTGTGTGGTCTTTATCATCGCATACATTCCCAGCAGGATGAGGGCCGCCGTCTGCGTGCCGTGTACGATGAGGGCAAACACACCTGCGTCGGCTTCGCTCACTCCGTAGAGCAATGTCAGCATCGAGATGACCACATAGTGCCACGGTCCGGCCCCATTGGGTGTGGGCACAAGCACGGCAAAGCTCGTGGTGATGAACACCGCAAGGCCAGCCTTGAAGCTCAAGTCGGCCGTGAACGGGAAGCAGTAGAATGTCAGGTAGAACTGCATGATGTAGCTTCCCCAGATGGCGGCACTATAAAACAAGAAGAGCGGAAGGTTCCTTACCCCCCGCACCGAACAGATGCCTTCCCAGAATCCGCGCAAAGTGCCCTTTACCTTTTCGGCCACCGACATGCGGCGGAGCACATAGTAACCGCCCACACAGAGCGCCACCGCCACACCTGCCCACAGGTAGAGGCTTCCCGAAATCAAGAGCGAGCGCACCGAGTCGAAGTTCGTGCCCTTCTCAACGAAGAAGGTGTGCAACACATCAAACTGAAGCGCCACCACCATGAGGGCGATAATCATGACGCACATCATGTCCACCACACGCTCCGTCACCACCGTGCCCAGCGACTTGGTGAACGACACTCCGTCGTACCGTTTCAGCACTCCACATCTGGCCACCTCGCCCGAACGGGGAATCACCAGACTGGCCGCGTAGGAGAGGAAGATGGCGTTGATGCACGTCCCCGTGCGTGGCCGTTCGCCCAATGGCTCTAATGTCTGTTTCCAACGGAGCCCGCGGAACACATGACTCAACACCTCGAACACCAGCGACAAGGCCAGCCACCACAGGTTCATCTCGTACAGAAACGTGTGGCTCACGGCCGAGAAGTCGAAGTCGCGGTACGTCCACCACAAGATGCCTCCCCCCAATGCGAGGGGCAACACAATCTTTATGAGGCTTTTGAGGTATTTCTTCATGCTGTGTTCCGTTATTCTTTGCAAAGAAACAACTTTTATTTGAGATGGCAAAGTCAATATCTTTAAAATTCGTGAAGACGATAAATTCACTTACAGTTCTCCCTCTATCGTCTGTGTGTTCCAATGTGGCGTTTTTTGTTAAAGTTGAAGATTGAATTTGTCAGACAAATAAGTCATTTTTCCAATTTACCCATGATTCGGTTTGTTCTGTTGTTATCGATTGAAAATGTGCAAGTAGTTGATATGGCCACAGAATGAATCGTCGTTCTCTTCCCCTTCCGTATTGATTACCTGCGTGAGAGTGGTTTCCTGAGAGAATAATGAACGGAAATACTTCAGGTTCTTGTAGAAATCAGGATGAATGGTTGGAGAAAGTTTTATCTCATAGGCTAATAGATTCACTCCATCCTCAAGAATCAGATCCACTTCGTGTTGTCCTTTATCGCGGAAGAAAAACAGGTTGTTGTCTTGCCCATTATTGTATTGATGTTTGAGAATATCGCAAATCACCATATTTTCAAAAATCTGTCCACGCAACGGGTGGGTTTCCACCTGTTCTGCTGATTTTATGCCGAGCAGATAGCACACCATGCCCACATCGTAGAAATAAATCTTAGGTGTCTTTACAAGCCTTTTTCCGATATTCCTATAAAATGGTTGCAGGCGGAATGCTACGTATGACGCTTCCAAAACGTTCATCCATTCTTGTATTGTGGGAATGGAAACTCCCAGTTCTCCAGACATGCTCTGTGCATTGAACTCGGTGCCAATCCTTGATGCACACATGATGATGAAACGGCGGAACTCCGATAGACGGCGTATATTCATCACCTGTTGGATGTCACGTTGGATATAGGTTGTAAAATATTGGCGGTAAATATCCAGTGGGGGTATCTGATTGGCCCAAACTGCCGGATAGAAACCGTGAAACATCAGTTCGAATGCATTCCTTGATTTGTCCTTTTCTGTCAATTCTTCTATAGAAAAGGGCAACAATGTCAGCACTGCACTCCGACCGGCAAGGGATTGGGTGATTTTCTGCATCAACATGAAATTGTTGCTTCCTGTCAGGACGAAATGTGCATCGGGATACTCATCAACAACCACTTGGACTACAGAAAATATTTCGGGCATATTCTGCACTTCATCAATAATCAGCCCTTCCCTGTACTTGACTAAAAAGTTTTTCCGGTCGAGTTCTAATTCTGTGCGGGTGGTTTCATCCTCCAAATTGATGTATTTAAATAGTGGAAATACCTTTTTGCACAATGTGGTCTTTCCCGATTGGCGTGGCCCTGTGATTGTAAGCACTCGAAAGTAAGTTGACAGGCGCAAGACTTCTTTTTCTATTTCTCTATTATACATATCCTTAATGATAAGCTGGACAAATCTAAAGTAGTACTTTATATTTGGACAAAGGTAGTGCATTTGTTTGAAATACACAAATTTATTGGCACAAAATAGATTATTTCTTCAATGAATCAGTGGAAAAAAGTATCTATCCAGTGGTGATTGCTTTCGTGAGAATGCTTTTTGAGGTAAAAGATTTATGCTTCTGTAAATATTTCATCCCTCACGATGTAAAGAAACAGAAAAACTGTTTTGCTCCACTCTCTTCATCCCAAGGCTAAGCCAGCCTTAACCCAAGGCTAAGGTTACTTCATCCCAAGGTTGAGCATCAGTCATTTACGACCCGATTGAAATTCTCGCCTATTTTCGTCCAAAAGAAAACTTGCGCCCATATACGCGATTCTCGCGCGGCCAGTTTTGTATAAATATACAGAGTGATTGTATAAATATACATTTCACCTGTTTTCAGTCACATCCCCTCCTGTCCGTGTGCACACCCTCTATTGGGCGTGTGCACACTATATAGTACTGTGTCTGAAGAAACTCCGCCGACCGTGTGCACACGGTTGGCGACACGTGTGCACACGCCCTTTCCGTCTCCTGTCTTCCGGTCTTTGTACATTGTATATATATACAAATAACGACCCGTTACAAACCTTTCCCTTCTGATGAAATAGAAAAGTAGGAATTATTACTGTGGGATGTAAAGGAAAACGACAAATACAGCTGCCGGCTATGGCTAATGGCGATAGCTGATAGCGATGGCTGTTGGCGATGGCAGATGGCTTCGACCTTCGACCTTTGCCCTTTGACCTTTGCCCTTTGACCTTGCACTCAACGCATCAACGAATATTCGCCTCAACGTCGAACGCATCAACGAAAAACATGTTTTCCAACATATTCCACGAAATAATTCATAATTTATAAGTCATAATTCATAATTAAATTGTATTTTCGCACTTCATATTGTCGGAAAACCTAACGGGACAAAGGCAGTGAACTGACATTTACTAAAAAAGTGTTTACTATACGCTTCGGTTTTGACGTCATAAGAACTTTGCAACTTCAAACGAATCAGTCAAGAACAAAGCAACAAGGGACGCTCTGTGAGATGTATATATACAGACAACACTTGTCGTGGCTATTATATATCATCATCAACGTGGAGCTTTCGGTGTTGTTCATTTCGACTAATCGGACAATGTGAAGGCCTTTATGATGTGGAACGGGCATAGACGGCTCCACGCTTTTTTGTATCTGTCAGAATCAATATAAACCTTTATTAAACTTTGCATCAGAGGAGTCATGTGCAGCAAAAAGAAAAGAATATGAAAAAGATGATGATTTTCGTACTGCTCCTGTCAATATCGGAGATGGCAGTATGGGCTTATCAGTCAGAGAAAATCTATGTTAATTCTGGTGGCAAGCAGCGCAACATGCTTGTCTATACACCAGATGAACTACCTGAAGGTTGTCCACTCTTCATAACCACTCATGGCATGGGTGGCAGTTCGGAAAATCAAGCGGAGCACGACAGAATGTATGAACTTGTGGACACAGCCAAGTTCGTCATGGTATATCCTCGCGCCGACGGCGATTATTGGGACATTAGCGGCATCACAGACCAAAATTTCATCATCAAAGTCATCGACGAGATGGCCACACGTTACAAGATAGACCGTAGCCGAGTCTACTGGTCTGGTTTCTCCATGGGGTCGATGCTGTTGTTCCATTGCATGCCCAATATGCTCGACAAAATTGCGGCCTTTGCTCCCACAAGCGGAATTCAGTTCAGTGAGGAACCTTGGAAAAAATGTGCAAAAAAAGTGAATGTCATGGAGTGCATCGCCTATAATGACAACGCCTTCACGTACAACAAATATAACATTCGAGGCTATATGGAGAATATGGCTAATATGAATCGCTATACTAAGTATGAAAAGCAGTCGGGGTATCGCACCAAGGACGGTACGTCATGGTTCGACGGTGACCGTGAACTGTGGCTCAATGAAAAAACTGGCCACGAGGTGGTACTCTATTCATATAATTATAGTGGTAAAGGATCGCACACACCGGTCGCTGAGAACTCTTACGAAATATGGAACTGGTGCAAACGATTCACACTGGATCCTGATGCCCCTGGAAACTCTACACAAGAAGAGGCAGAGGTTGTTCATTATGATGCAACAGCCGGAAATGTTTGGGCAGCTGCACCAACCAGTGGTATTCCAAGCGGTTCAGACATTACCTTCAATGGTATGAAAATAACAATTGGAGCGCCTGATGATCCCGTCTCTTGGGCTTGGCATGCAGGCAATCAGGGGTTGCTACCATCGCAGATGCCCTCAACCAATGGAACCGTGGAGACGCTCATTACATCGTTCTCTGACACTGAGCCTTATGGTGAATTGCCCACTCACGGTGCTTTCCTGAAGATAGAGCCTTCCGTTGCGGGTAAAATTACCATTAGCGGCAAGGCATCAGCCAATGCTGCACAGCCGTTGATCTTCGTTGCCTGCCAGAAGACCGACCTGCAGGCTATTGAGGCTGTAAAGATAACCCCATGGAATAACAGTGTGATGCAGTGGGTCTATGAAGTCGATGCAAACCATGTGTACTACTTTTTCCAACAGGCTTACCCTGGACAACTCACGGCCTACCGCTTCACGCTCCGGAGCATATCGTATGAGTGTGACATAAATACATCTGTCACAGATTTGCGCTTTTCAAGGAATCAGCAGAATGTCATCTACAATCTTGGTGGTATTCTTCAGAATGATATGCAACGTGGATTGAATATTGTGGTAACCGCCGATGGTGATGTTAGGAAAATTCTATCCAAATAGCAGTGAATTTTACATGGAGAGGTAAACAACCATGAACGCGAAATGGAAGCTAAGCTGGAAACCATTGGTGCGGGAAGCTTTGTTGTCCACAAGAAGTTCGGCAAAGGTACGGTGGTGAAACTCAACAGGAATGACCGCTTCATCTATGTGAAGTTCATCCTGGGTGAAAAGAAGTTTGTCTTTCCCGACGTATTCCTGATGGGGTTCTTGGAGATGGGCAATTAGAACAAAAGTTTTAAGGTTCATCCGTAAACTATTAACTCCGCTTGCGAACCGAACAAACACGGTAGGCGAGCGGAGTTGATAGTTTAAAGGAGAAGCGTCCATCAATCTGCTAAAAGGAGGGATGAGTACAAATCGCATCACAGATGTCCCGTAACCAATCGAACAGTGATGGTTGCGGGGAATTCATTTGCCCCTGAAAACTTGGAAAAGTGTCATACGGTAATTGCCGATGCCTTAAAACGGAGAACATTCTTCAATACCATTTAATAAATTCTTCACTCTTCATTCTTCATTCTTCACTAAAAATCCGTATCTTTGCCATCACAAAACGATAAAGAATTCAAGTTTTGCAAGTAGAGAAATTGCATGATGTCTCTGTCATTCTGAGCCTTAGCGAAGAATCTGATAGCGTCAGCATAACTATTTCTTGCTTGTGTTTACAGATTCTTCACTGCGTTCAGACGAGTTGTTGAGGACTTTGTCCGAAAAATGACAGAGTCCGTCAGAATGCTGACCATACCTTAATAAAAAGTAAAAGAAGTTTTTGATGAGCAAAGCGAATAAACATAGGCATTTCTACATTCGAAACTTAAATAAAGAAGAACGATGCGACTTGTAAAACCTAAAAAGTTCCTCGGACAGCACTTCTTGAAGGACTTGAAGATTGCGAAAGATATAGCCGACACGGTGGATGCCTGCCCTGGACTGCCCGTGTTGGAGGTCGGACCCGGTATGGGCGTGCTCACCCAATTCCTTATTCCCAAGGAAAGACCCTTGAAAGTGGTGGAGCTGGACTTTGAATCGGTGGCCTACCTGAGAGAACATTTTCCCTCGTTGGAGGAAAATATCATCGAGGATGACTTCCTGAAAATGCACCTCGACCGCCTGTTTGACGGACAGCCCTTCGTGTTGACGGGCAACTATCCCTACAACATATCGAGCCAGATCTTCTTCAAGATGCTGGAGTACAAGGAACTGATACCCTGTTGCACGGGCATGATACAGAAGGAGGTGGCCGAGCGCATGGCAGCTGCGCCGGGCAGCAAGACGTATGGCATCCTGAGTGTGCTGATGCAGGCATGGTACCGTGTGGAGTACCTCTTTACGGTACACGAACATGTGTTCAACCCGCCCCCCAAGGTGAAGAGTGCCGTCATCCGCATGACGCGCAACGACACGAAAGAGCTGGGGTGCAACGAGCAGCTGTTCAAGCAAGTGGTGAAGACCACCTTCAACCAACGGCGCAAGACACTGCGCAACTCCATCAAACCTATCCTTGGCAAAGAGAGTCCCCTGTTGGCCGATGAGATATTCAACAAGCGTCCCGAGCAACTCTCGGTGGAACAGTTTGTGGAGCTGACCAACCGCGTGGAGGCGGAGCTGGCAAAGGGCTGATGATGCAAAAAACGTGTAAAAAACACCCCCAAAAGCAGAAAAAACACCCCAAGAATGAAAAAAATGGGCAAAAATAGCGGGATTTAAACATTTATTATGTTACTTTGTCCTCTCATTAAGAAAAGATTTAAGGTTTTTTTGAAACCTGAAGTCCTATACCAATTAAAACGTATTTGACAATGATGGATCCTAACGAAACCAGTCTGCCCTTGGAAGAAGGAAAGCAGGAAGAAGACAAGACAGTAGTGGCTGAGACTGTAACGGACGGTCAGCCGAGTGAAGCAACAGAAATTTTGGACGCCGAAGAGCAGATGGGGGGAGAAGCGCCCGCCTATGTGTTGCGCGAGACACGCGAAGAGGTGATTGCCCGCCTGAAGGAGATTGCCGAAGAGGGCGACGTGTCGGACAAGCAGGAACTGGATTTCTTGAAGCTGAACTTCTATAAATTGCATCGTGCCGCCCATGAGGCTGCCCTGGCCGCATGGATTGAGGCCGGAAACGAAGCCGAAACTTTCGCTCCCGAACGCGATACGCTGGAGAGTGAATACAAGGAGGCTATGGGTGTAATCAAGCAGAAACGCAATGCCCTGCTGGAGCTGCAGGAGGCCGAGCGCGAAGAAAACCTGCAGAAGAAGTTGGCCATCATTGAACGATTGAAAACCATTTGCGAAGGAATCATCGACTCCAACGCCTACAACGAGGTGAAGCAGATTCAGCAAGAGTGGAAAGAGATAAAGAACATACCGGCCGGAAAGGTGAACGAGGTGTGGAAGAGTTATCAGCTCTACATGGAGAAGTTCTACGACCTGTTGAAACTGAACAACGAATTCCGCGAATATGACTTCAAGAAGAACCTCGAAATAAAGACACGCCTGTGTGAAGAGGCTGAGAGACTGGCTGAAGAGAAAGACGTGGTGGCAGCCTTCCGCCAATTGCAGAAGCTGCATCAGGAATATCGTGAGACTGGTCCCGTGGCCAAAGATTTGCGCGAAGACCTCTGGACGCGCTTCAAAAATGCCTCTACTGAGGTGAATAAGCGTCATCAGAGCCACTTCGAGGCCATCAAGGAGGCTGAGCAGAACAACCTTGACCAGAAGGTGGTCATCTGTGAAATCGTAGAAGGCCTGGAACTTGACCAACTGACTGGCTTTGCCCAGTGGGAAGAGAAAACCAAGGAGGTGCTTGCCCTGCAAGCCAAATGGAAGACCATCGGCTATGCTCCGCAGAAGATGAACGTGAAGATTTTCGAACGATTCCGTCAGGCTTGCGACAACTTCTTCAACCGGAAGGCCGAGTACTTCAAGCAGTTCAAGGAGAATATGAACGAAAACTTGGAGAAGAAGAAAGCTCTGTGCGAACAGGCTGAAGCCCTGAAGGACAGTACCGATTGGAAAGAAACAGCCGAGAAACTGACCAAATTGCAGAAGGAGTGGAAGACTATCGGAGCCGTGCCTCACAAATTGTCGGATGCCGTATGGAAACGCTTCATCGCTGCTTGCGACTACTTCTTTGAACAGAAAGGCAAGGCCACTTCATCGCAACGTTCGGTGGAGGTGGAGAATCTGGCTAAGAAAAAAGACATCATTGCCCGCCTGACTGCCTTGAACGAAGGCGATGTGGCCGATGGAGTGGAGCGCGAAGTGCGTGCCCTGATGAAGGAATGGAATGCCGTGGGACATGTGCCCTTCAAGGAGAAGGATAAGGTGTACAAGGAGTATCGCACCGTGGTGGATGCCCTGTTTGACAAGTTTAACATTTCGGCCTCGCAGAAGAACCTCAGCAAGTTCCGTTCGAACCTGACAGGTGGTGGAAGCTCACTGGCTCGTGAACGCGAAAAGTTGATGCGCTCGTACGAAATGAAGAAGAACGAAATCCAAACGTACGAAAACAACATCGGATTCCTCACCAGCTCGTCCAAGAAGGGTAATAGCCTGGTGGCCGAAATGAACCGCAAGATAGAGAAACTGAAAGCCGACCTGCAACTGATTGTCGATAAAATCAAGGTAATCGACGAGCAGGAGGAAGCATAAAATATTTCTGTTAGGCGCGAATTACGCGGATTACACGAATTGTTCGATAGGGGGTGAGTGGCTGTAAATGGAGAAGGCTCTCTTCTTTCCTCCGTAAGCTTGAAACTGGAATTATAGTTAGAGCTGAATAATCTGTGTAATCCGCGTAATTCGCGCTTGAAGATAAATAAAAGGTGAACTATGCAGAAATACGATGTCATCATCATTGGTGCAGGCCTGGGTGGCCTGGGGTGCGGCTATGCACTGGCCAAGATGGGGATGAATGTGTGTATCCTTGAACAAGGAGTGGAGATTGGCGGAGCCTTTCAGATGTTTCGTCGGGGAGGATACAGGTTTGACACAGGCTTCCATTATGTGGGCGGAGTAGGGCAGCGCGAGATGATGCATCCCCTTGTTGAGTTCTTCGGATTGGGTGAGCTTCCTTGGCACAGATTGGATGATGACGCCTTTGAAGAGGTCATCTATCGGGGAAAGTCTTACCGCTTTGCTCACGGATATGACCGCTTTGCCGAACTGTTGGCCGAGCAATTTCCTGAAGACCGTGAAGGTATTACTGCCTTGGTGGATGTGTTTAGGGGAATAAGCGACCATCTGTACGATTCGCTACGTCCTGATTGGAACATTTTTGAAAACGAAAGTTTCACCACTACAGCTTACCGCTTTTTCAACGAGAAATTCCAAAATCCCGTGCTTCGGCAGGTGATTGTGGGCGGATGTGTGAAAAGCGAACTGACGGAGCAATTGCCCCTCTATGCCTTTTCACAATCCATCAATTCATTCATACAAGGCTCTTATCGCTTGCTGGGTGGTGGAGGTACATTGGTGCACTACATGGCTGACCGCTTCAAGGCTATGGGAGGCACACTTGTTACACGTGCCAAAGTGGCCGAACTGGTGGAACAAGGGGGACGTATTGCAGAGGTGCACACTACTGATGGCAGTGTCTATGGTGCACGCACCGTGGTCTCCAACGTGCATCCGGCTACTACACTCTCTCTCATCAAAGAAAGCTCCTTGGTGCGCAATGTCTATCGTCGGCGCATCAACAATCTGCATAATAGCTATGGTATGTTCACTACTCAGTTGGTGCTGAAACCCGGTACTGTCAAGTACCGCAATCGGGGAATCTATGTGCACGAGATGGAGGACTTGTGGCACGCTTACTACGGAAAGAATGCACCGGTGGAGAGCCTGTTTATCAACTTCTCATTGCCTCCGGCCGAGGCAAACGGCTATGCCACTACGGTGGATTTGCTCACTCCCATGCTTTGGGAGCAGGTGGCAGAGTGGAGTGATAGTCGTGTGGGACGTCGTCCTGAAGCCTATAAAGTATTCAAGGAACAGAAGGCCAACGAGTGCATCCGATTGGCGACACGTTATCTGCCTGAGTTAGCCGGAAACATCGAGAAGGTATATACGAGCAGCCCTTTGACTTACCGTGATTATACGGGTACGGTCAATGGTTCTGCGTACGGCATACGCAAGGATTCGGATGCGTTGATACTGACGGTGCTTACACCCAAGTCACCCGTTCCCAACCTCTTTTTCACCGGACAGAACCTCACTCTGCACGGAATGCTGGGAGTCCTGATGGCTTCTATACAGACGGCAAGTTGCGTTTGTGGCGAGGAATTGGAGGTTGAATGAATTATTGCCCGTACCTTTGTCGGGAAATGTGGGAAAAATAGGCTCAAAGGCCGATTTTTCTTGTTTAAGGCGATACGTCCAACCGTATATTTGAGTACCTTTGCAGGCAATTTGTCTAACATCTAACAAAAACAATAACTAAAATTCTATGAGACTAATTCCTGTGTACTCCTGGACGAAGAAAGTAGACCAGGTGGGAAAGACCACACAGAGTTTCTTGAACCAGCCTTGGGCTTCGGGGGTGATTCTGTTGAGCTGTGTAGTGGTGGCCATGTTGTTGGCCAACTTGCCTTTCACGAAGCATCTTTATCACGCTTTCCTTGAGACGGACTTGTCGATGGCAATCCAAAGCCCTATCGACCCCGAAACAGGCACACGCGCCATTGACTGGGTGTTTCCCCATGACATGACGGTGGAGAAATTCATCAACGACATTCTCATGGTGGTGTTCTTTTTCACCGTGGGACTTGAAATCAAGCGCGAAGTGGTGTGTGGCGAACTCTGCTCGGTAAAGAAGGCCATGCTCCCCGTGATTGCAGCCATGGGCGGTATGCTCTTCCCCGCACTCATCTACATGTTCTTCAATAATGGTACGGCAGCAGCCAGCGGATGGGGAATCCCTACAGCTACCGATATTGCCTTTGCCGTGGGTATCATATCCATCTTGGGCAAGAAGGTTCCCGTTTCGCTCAAGGTGTTCCTTACGGCTTTGGCCATTGCCGACGACTTGGGGGCAATCTTGGTGGTAGCCTTTTTCTATGGTGGTGAAATCAACTTCCTCTTGTTGGGCATTGCTGTGTTCATTTTGGCAGGAGTCTATTTCATGAGCCGTTTGCATGAGAAGCGCATGGTGTATTACCTCATTCCCGCCATTGCCGTGTGGTTCCTCTTCTATTATGCCGGTATCCACTCTACCATGTCGGGTGTGGTGATGGCCTTCATGATACCGATGGATGCCCGCTATTCACGCGCCTATTTCCGTCGTCGCACGAAGGAGTATCAGAACCGCATCAGGGAGTATGATGATTGCGAGGGCGAAGAAGAGGCTGAATTCCCCAATGGTCCCCAGCGCCATTGCCTGCGCCGATTGAGCCATATCAGCAGCAACTCCGTGGGCATGAGCTACCGCTTGGAGCATGCCTTGAATCCGTGGGTGAACTACTGCATCATGCCTATCTTTGCCTTGGCCAATGCCGGTGTGGAGATTCCCGACCTCAGTTACTTCAATATCTTCCAGATGAGTCCTGAACTCGGTTCGGTGGGTATGGGTATCTTTTTCGGACTCCTGTTGGGTAAGCCTGTGGGTATCAGCATTGCCAGCTTCATTGCTATCAAGTGCAAGGTGGGCGAAATGCCGTCGGGGGGCACATGGAAGATGCTCTTCGCTGTGGCTTGCTTGGGAGGTATCGGTTTCACCATGTCTATCTTTGTGGACACGCTCTCCTTCGGTGAGCAGGCTCCCGAGGTGATGATGAATCTGCGTGCTGCCGGTAAGATTGCCGTGCTGATGGCTTCGCTCTCTGCCGGTATATTGGGGTCAGTGCTCATCAGCCTCTTCTACAAGGCAGAGAAGAAGTGACGGACTGCGGCTACGAGTAACAAATAGATAGTAAGGGGACTGTGCCAGATGTACAAGGCACAGTCCCCTTTTCTTTATGGGTGAGTGAGTGCTTCACTCTTCATTTTTCCCTCTTCACTCTTTATTCCTTCGGACAATAGGTCTGCAGGGGTAGCTCTTCCCGAAGTGCTCCCAGTGCATTGGCGGCCAAGGCTCCCATCTCGTCTTCGCCGGGCATGAGGATGACGGGGGCAAGGTATTCCACCTGGCGTTGCAGCTCTGTTGAGCAATACCGGCTGTGCATGATGCCTCCGGTCAGGATGATGGCATCGGTCTTTCCTTCCAGGGCCACATGCATGGCTCCGATGTGTTTGGCCACGTTGTAGAGCATGGCGTCCAGCACCAGTTTGTCTGGTTCGATGCCTTGCTCGGCATTGGCTGCAATGGAAATCATGTCGTTGTTTCCCAAGTGGGCAATGAGGCCGCCCTGTCCGCAGAGCATCTTCTTCACCTGACGTTCGTCATACCGGCCGCTGAAGCAGAGTTCCACCAGTTGGTTGGCTGGCACGGTACCTGCCCGTTCGGGTGTGAAGGGGCCGTCGCCATTGAGGGCATTGTTCGTGTCGATGACCTTGCCCATCCGGTGTGCGCTCACCGATATTCCTCCTCCCAAGTGTGCGATGACGAAGTTCATCTCCCTGTATCGTCGTCCGATAGACTTGGCGTAGCGTCGGGCCACGGCCTTGGTGTTGAGGGCGTGGAAGATGGAGATGCGCTGTATCTCGGGGATGCCCGTCAGTCGGGCCACGGGCTGTAGTTCGTCAACTACCTCAGGGTCGGCAATGAAGGCCGGACAATGGCACAGGGCTGCTATATCCTCGGCGATGAGGGCGCCCAGATTACAGGCATGTTCGTGTTGGCTGTTCAGCAGGTCGTGCTTCATCAGTTCGTTGATGGTATAGACGCCTCCCGGAGTGGGACGCAAGAGGCCGCCACGGGCTATGACCGCATCGAACCGCACCTCGATGCCAGCCTTACGCATCAAGTCGAGGACAAATTCGCGACGGTACTCATACTGTTCGTTCACATGATGGAAGGGGGTCAGGTCTTTGGCTGGATGGTGTGCTCCGGTCATCCACGTGCATTCGGTGTCTTCATAGACTGCCAGTTTGGTAGAGGTGGAGCCGGGATTGATTACGAGTATTCGCATGGTAGGTTTTCTGTTGATTGTTATAAACTATAGTTACTATAGGCACTATAGATGTCTATAAGACCTATAGGGCGGCAGGGGCTTGTTCCCCTGCCATGGTGCATGCCAGCACCAGGCTGTAGTACTTCGAGTCATCGGAGTCGGCTCTTGAGGGCAACACCACGGGAGCGGTTGTACCCGTGAGCATCCCTGCCATGCAGGCTTGTCCGAAGAGGGAGATGGCCTTGTAGAAGGTGTTGCTCGATTCGATGTTGGGGAAGATGAGCAGGTCGGCATTGCCCGCTATGGTTGAGTCGATGCCTTTCACTTGTCCGCTGTGCGGGTCACAGGCGGTCTTCACATCCATGGGGCCGTCAATTTGCAGACGGCCATAGAGGCCCTTACGCGCGCGTTCCTTTAATATAACGTATCCCAATGTGTGGGGAAACTTGCCATTGATTTTCTCGGTACAGTGTATGAGGGCCACTTGCGGTTCGTCGATGCCCAGGCGGTTGCACACCTCGAGGTCGTATTTCAGCATGGCTTCGAAGTGCGACACACGGGGACGTGGCACCACGGCTGCATCGGAGAAGAGCAGCAATTTGTGGTACATGGGCAGTTGGGCCACGGTGACGTGGCTCAGCACATGTCCCAGTGGCAACAGGCCCTGCTCCTTGCTCAGTACGGCACGCAGCAACACGTCGGTGTTCAGTGTCCCCTTCATCAGCACATTGGCTTCGCCCTTGTGTACCAGGGCTACGGCCAGACGGGCTGCATCCACCGTGTCTTCGGCCATGTGCACGGTCACTTGTCCGGGATATTGCCGGCGTATCTCTTCGGCTTCGTGGCCATGTTCCTTGTCGGTCACCAGCGAGAAGTCGGCTATGCCTTCACTGAGGCTGCGCCGGATGACGTGGCACGTGTGTTCGTCGTGCGGACAGGCCACTGCTATGCGTCGGCGCGTGTGCTGGTTGTGCAGACGCGCTATCAATTGGTCAAATGTCAGACTCATCAGTTTGTGGATTCTTCCTTAATGATTCAATCAGGTGCAAAGTTCGGGATTTTTTCTGAATATACCACGCTTTTGTATAGCAACATCTATATCTTTTAACACTCCATCCCCTCGCGAGGATGGCAATATGTCACTGTTTGGGGCTTCCACGCCATCAAGATGTACCCTTCGGCGACATCAAGTTCTCCCACTCGATGACATCAAGTTCTTCCACTCGATGACATCAAGTTCTCCCGATGGGTGACATCTTGATGTCTCTGCAAGGGGGGTGAAGAGGGGGTGAAATTGCCCCCTGCAGAGTACCCTCCGGAGACCCACCTGTGTCTTGCTCAGAGACCCACCTGTGTCTTGGCCGGAGACCCACCTGTGTCTCGGGCAGAGACCCACCTGTGTCTCTGAGGGTGTCCCACCTGTGTCTCTGAGGGGGTGGTTTCAGTCAGTGCAGAGATGTCTCTGTAAAGGTTTTATTAGTTTCTTTATCAATGGATTATGTATGTTGGTTCCTAAGAGGACAGCGAGTCCTTGGGGATGTGAAACGCTCCTTTCCTTCTTGGAGGGGGAAATATTGTCAGCACTTTTCTTGCTCGTTTGGAAAAGTTTCCTTACTTTTGCCCTTTGTAAGAAGAAACTGATTTATTAACTTATTTAATATCCAAACATTTATGGCTTATAAGATTATTGACATCGAGGGCGTAGGCGAGGCTTATGCCGAGAAACTGATTGCTGCCGGTGTGACTACTACCGATGCATTGTTGAAGAAGTGTGCTGCTCCCGCTGGCCGCAAGGCTTTGGCTGAAGAGACCGGTATCAGCGACAAACTCATCCTGAAGTGGACAAACCATGCCGACCTTATCCGTATCCACGGTGTAGGCCCTCAGTTTGCAGAACTTCTTGAGGCTGCTGGTGTTGACACTGTGAAGGAACTGAAGCACCGCGTACCCGCCAACTTGAAGGCTAAGATGGAAGAGGTGAACGCTGAGAAGAACCTGGTGAACCGCGTACCCTCTGAAAAGGAATTGGTAAAGATGGTTGCCGAGGCAAAGGAATTGCCCGCAGTGGTTGAATATTAATAGACAGGCGGTCGCTTGTCGCTTTTTGCGTAGTGGGGAATCTGATGGTGTGAGCATGGTGCTCTTGCAATAGCCTGCAGGTTCTTCACTACGTTTGGAATGGCAGAGGCCGTTTCCAGTCAGGCACAGATTATTTGGTATAAAAAGGTATAAGACAACAATTCAAGACTATGAAACGAATCTTTCAGGCAACCGTGTTTGCCCTCCTTGCTATGGCCATGCCCTTGCAGGCACAGGAGCAACCCGAGGAGATGTACACCCTGCAAGGGAAAACAAAGTTGGTGGTAAACGAGAAGTATCGGGCAACCAATGAGACAGGCGAATACCGTATCGACACCATTCCCCGCAAGTTGGTGGAGACATTCCCCTTCACAGTGGGGCGCTATTCCTATGAACTGAAGTATTATAAACTCACGGGTAATGGTTGGGACGGCGAACCGGGTGACTTCCATATCATGCAACTATTTCACAATGGCAAGCAGCTGTTGGAGTTCGTGGATCTGGATGGAATGTGCGAACACACTCCCAATTCCATCTTTGATGCCGACATGAAGAAGATTTCCTCCATCCCCAACAGGTTTGCCATCGTCTGTCCGTTGGCTCAAGAGGTGACAGCCCTCATTTTCGACGGTTACCAATTTCCCTATGAACCATCCAAAGTCCCCATCCTGGTAGTGAAGGGCGACCAGGCCGCCATGTTGCTGAACCGCAACTTGGGCATCGACACGATCGTATCGGCCGACGGTTTCCTCGAGGTGACCTTCGTGGACAGTTTTCAAGAGGATGCGGGCAAAGACGATATGGGTAACCCTGTCCCAACAGAGTGGAATCCCGAAAGGTTCCGGCTCTTTTCCACACCGGCCGGTACACTGAAATTCCATAAGCTGAAGGAGGTGCAACGCAACGACCTCCGTTCGGTAGGCTTGTAAGTGTTGGAAGGGAGAAGCCTCCTGCCGTGTCTGGATACAGGGGGTGATACATAAAGGGGGTGTGTCAAAATGCCTTCTTTTTATTCTTTAGACGCGGATGACGCGGATAACGCAGATAAATTATAACCTTTCGGGTATAATAATTAAGAAAATCCGCGTCATCTGCGTCATCTGCGTCTAAAAAGTTAATTATGACACACCTCCTTGCTTTTTTAGGCGCGTATCCTCAAGAAACACTGCGCTTTCAGATATAAGATTCTATGGGCGATGGAGCCAGGGGAATCACTCATACCGTTTGATGAGGGCCTCGGCTTGCTGGTCGCCGAGTTCCTTGGCACGCTGTAGGGCAGTGCGTGCTTCGGCCTTCTTGCCTTGCTCGCCCAGGCAGACTCCGAGAATGCGGTGTGCATCGGCAAAGTCGGGCTGCAATTCTGTCACACGGCGGGCTGCTTGGATGGCTTCGTCCAACAGGTTGAAGCGGGCACAGACAGAGGCCTGCTCGATGAGGAAGTCGGCATTGTCGGGAGACAGCTCCACGGCGCGGCGTATGTCATCGACGGCAAGCTGGTTCATGCGGGCTGCGATGGCGGCTTGTTCGCGTTGGTAATAGAAGAGACCGTTCACTTGTCCGGCCAGAAGGGTGTGGTATTCGTTGTAGTCTATCACGGCTTCGCGCGGGCGTCCGTCATCCATGAGGGCTTGTGCCCGTTGCCAGATGTAGGGAGCTGCTTCGCGTGGATAGGGGCGAGCGTAGGTGTTCACTGCCCGGTCAATCAAAGTCACCACTTCGGCGGTGCGTGTTGTGTCTCCCATCAGGCGCAAGGCTTGTGCGGCCGCATACCATGTGGCGGCTGTGGCCAGATTGGTCTGGTTCACCTGCTGGTAGGCCGCATAGGCTTCGGGATATTGGCCGAGGGCAAAGTGCAGGTCGCCTTTCGTCTGTCGGTAGAGGGGGAGGGTGTCTATGCCGAGGGCGAGGTCAATCTCGTTGAGTGCCTTGTCCAATGTCCAGTCCTTGTACTTGATGGGGTGTTCGGCAGTAGCGTTGGCCGAGATCAGTCGGGCCAGAGTGTAGTGGGCATCGGCTTTGTTGGGATTCAGTTCCAAAGCTTGCGCCATGTCCTCCTCGGCTTGTTGGAAGTGGGCACTGTCGCGGAAGCTTTGCACATAGAGGGTGGCTCGGCGCTGATACCCTTCAGCATTGGTCGGATAGGTCGTGATGAAATCATTGAGAAGCCCCAGATACTCATCTGCCTGACGGTTGCTGTTCATGTAGAGGTAAACGAGTGCTTCCTGTTCGGTGGGTGGCAGGGCTTTCTTGATGCCGATGGCACGCAGGGCAGCGCTGTTTCCCGTCAGTGCACCGATGCTGAGGCTGGAGGCAAAGTGCGCATCCACGGCATAGGTGGTCATGTTATCCTGTCCGCCGTATGGTTTCTGCACGAGGGCCACCACTTGTCCGGCTTCGTTCATCACCGGGCAGCTCACCAACTTCTCTGTTACGGGCAGGTGTAGGGTGTAGTAGGCATATTTCTCAGCTGCACTGACCCGCTCTTCCACTTTGCCGCTCTTGTATTCCACTTGTTTGCTGGTCGAGTAGGGGAGCAACCATACGCTTTCTCCAGCCTGTACTCCGACCGTGTCGATGTCCAGTGCGGTCAGTTTCTCCTTGCCAGGGGCAATGCGGAACTTGATGATGTCGTACATCTCGTTGGCTCCCATGATGTGGGTGACGGGCAACTGCTTGCCCTCGGTTGTGATGACTACTGCCCGCTCTGCTCCGCGGAAGAGCGAATAATCGGCAACTGCCTCACCATTGGTGTTGATGAAGAATCCGTTCCCGGTATTCAGTATCTTGTCCTCACCATCATACGTCACTATGGAGAACACGGCGGCGCGTGCTTTCTTGGCCCACTTGGGTGCCTGTTGGGCGATGGCTATTGTAGCAGCAAACAGGGTGAGGAGGAGGGTCGATAGTCTTTGAGTATGTTTTGCAATCATATACCTTATTATATATTATAGGAACTATAGGCATTATGGGCACTATAGGTTTTATGGGCATTATAGAATTAGTAGCTTCAGTATCCACTTCCCTCCCTTGCGGAGGGGTAGGGGGAGGGTCCGTTGGGGTTGGGTCTGTTGGAACTCTGTTTATTGCCACCCTCTCTGACGGAACACCTCATAGATGAGGATACCGGCGGCTACACTGACGTTGAGTGATTCGATTTTGCCCGTCATAGGTATCTTTATCCATTCGTCGCAGAGAGCCAAGTGGTCGTAGCTCACACCTTTGTCTTCGGCACCCATAATGATGCATACGGGGTCGGTGTACTGGCCGTCAGTGTAGTTGTAATCGCCCTTTTCGGTGGCGGCCACTACGCGGAAACCACATTGCTTCAGGTAGTGGATGGTGCTTGTGAGACTCTTCTCGCGGCATACGGGCAGGGTATGCAAGGCACCGGCCGAAGTCTTGATGGCGTCGGCATTCACCTTGGCACTGTTGTTGGTTGGGATGATGATGGCATCCACTCCGGCACACTCGCAGGTGCGGGCAATGGCTCCGAAGTTGCGCACGTCCGTCACTCCGTCCAGCATCAGGAAGACGGGGTTCTTTCCCTCTTCAAACAACGTGGGCACCAAATCCTCGGTGCGTTGGTAAGTGATGCTGCTGATGTAGGCAATCACCCCTTGGTGGTTCTTCCGTGTGATGCGGTTAAGGCGCTCCACTGGCACGCGCTGTATGGGGATGAGTGTTCCCTTCAAGGCGGCAAACAGTTCGCGTGAAAGTTCATTCTGGATGTCACGCTTCACCAGTATCTTGTCAATCTCTTTTCCGGCTTCGATGGCCTCAATCACGGCACGGGTGCCGAATATCATTTCGCTCTGTTCGTTCATTTGTAGCTTCTTTATGGGTCTTATGGGTTTGATGGGGGAGGGTTCGCTAATTTCTCAACAACTCCTTTGCATTCTCCATGGCTGCTTCGGTCAGTGTCTCACCACTGAGCATGTGGGCTATTTCGGTGATGCGCTCGTCGGGTGTCAGGCGGATGAGGTGAGAGGTTGTACCCGTGTCGGTGTCCTCTTTATAGACACGGTAGTGCGTGGTTCCTCGTGCGGCAATTTGTGGCAGGTGGGTGATGCTGATGACCTGTCGGTCGGTTTCTCCCATCTCCTGCATGATGAGGGCCATGCGCTCGGCAATTTTGCCCGACACACCAGTGTCTATCTCGTCGAAGATGATGGTGGGCAATTTCACGGCTCCGGCTATCAAAGCCTTCAGGGAAAGCATGACGCGGGCGATTTCTCCACCTGAGGCCACATGGGCAATATCCTGAAGCGGTGCATTCTTATTGGCCGAGAAGAGGAAGGTAAGGTTATCCATACCTGTTGCATCCGGCTCGCGACGGTTGGCAAACTCGATGCGGAATTGTACGTTGGGCATACCCAGTGGGAGGAGGTGCTCGGTCAACTGCTTTTCGATGCGTGTGGCCGCCTTCTTGCGTAAGCCGGTGAGGGCTGAGGCTTGCTTCATCAGTTGGTCAAAGGCAGCCTCTCTCTGCTTCTCCAATTTTGCTATGCGGTCGTCGTAAGAAGTGATGGCATCGAGGCGGGTACTGAGATCTTCGGCCAAAGCTAACAGCTCAGTATCCGTCTGTACATGGTGCTTTTGTTCAAGGGTGTAGAGCTGGTTCAGGCGGTCGTTCACCTGCTCCATACGGGCAGGGTTGAACTCCACTTGTTCGAGGCCCGACTCCACTTCGTCGTTGATGTCCTTCAGTTCGATAAGGCAACTTTCCACGCGCTCTTGCCACTCATCGGCCACGGGATATACGCGGGCTATGTCGCGCAAGTGGCGTTGCACCTCCTTCAAGGCTCCTATCACTCCATTTCCATCGTCAGGGCAGAAACATTGCCCGGCGGTATAGAGTCCGCTCTTTATCTCTTCTGCGTGATTCAGACGGTCGGCTTCAGCTTCGAGTTCCTCTTGTTCGCCCTCCTTCAGATTCAATTCCTCCAGTTGCTTCAATTGGAAAGTGAGGTAATCCTCGTCTGCACGACTCTTTTCGGCCTCCTCTGTGAGGGCGTTCAACTCGGCCGTGAGGGCTTTCCAATGGTTGAACGTCTCCTTGTAGGTTGCCAACTCATTGGCGTCATTCGCCAATATGTCCACCACACTCAGTTGGAAACCCTCTTTGCCTAACAACAGGTTCTGGTGTTGGCTATGTACGTCGATGAGCTGTTCGCCCAATTCTTTCATTTGGCTGAGTGGAGCAGGCACATCGTTGATGAACGAGCGGCTCTTGCCCGAGGCGGAAAGTTCGCGACGCAAGATGCACTCCCCTTCGTCGTACTCCAAATCGTTTTCTTCAAAGTACTCCTTCATGCCGTATGCCGACAAGTCGAAACGTGCTTCGATGATACATTTGGCCGCTCCTGCCTTGATACTCTTCGAGTCGGCACGTTGGCCAAGCAGGAGACCGATGGCTCCAAGGATGATGGATTTTCCCGCACCTGTCTCACCCGTAATGACGGAGAAACCGCGCTCGAAGTCAATGTCGAGGCGGTCGATGAGTGCGTAGTTCTGTATGTGGAGGTTGGTTAGCATTATCTACTATTCTTTATCTTATTCCAACTGGTGGATTGCGAGGGGTTAATCTCGCTCAGCATGGCGGAGATTTCTTCTTTTTCCTTTTGGGTTCCTTTGGAGTAGATGTTGGCAAGTTCATCCTTTTTGATATCTGTCCAAATGACGGGAAGGGCAGAGAGTGCCTTGTTCTCCTTGGCCTCCTTCAGCTTTGCTAAGGCGGTGGTGATATTGGTGCGTCCGCGTTCGGCATTGGTTGCCATTTCGTCCAATCCCTTGCGGTAGTAGTCATACATCAGTTGGCGCAAGGGTGCCATGCCTCCGTCCATGTAGTCGTTGATGATTGCATGGCGGTTGCGGTCGCTATCAAAGGCTTTCCATCCCGTTGCGTTCAGCATTTCGGCATTGGTGACAATCGTAGATACGCGCTGAAGCACTTCGGTGCCTCCCTGAGGAGCCATGGTGTCCATGTCCAAGCCGATGATGAGCAGGGCATAGTAGGCCATGACGGCGGTCAGATTATTGTCAATGATGTCTTCTTTGAACTCCAGTTGGTCAAACTCCTTGTAGTTGAAGGCAAACTCCGTATCCTTGAAGTTGAACACCGTGGAGTTGTAGCTCGAATTGAACACCGGGCGATTGCTCTGCACCATGATGTCGCAGACGAAACTTCCATCGTCGCTATATTGGTTGACCGTGATGTTGAACGAGCAGACAATACGCTCTTGTTGGGCATATTGCTGGTTTGTCCATTTGCGGTTGTTCAGAAATTCGGTCAAGGCTGTCTCCAAGGTTTTGAACACTTCCTTGTTCGTACCCTGAATCTTTTGGCTATTGATGACCACTTTTGCCTCCAGTTCTTGTGCCTGAAGGGGAAGGGGCATCAGAGCTGGCAAGGCAATGATGGCAAGTGTCAGCAGGTGTCGGATGAATGTCTTCATTCTCTTTAGGTCAATTGATTGTCTTTTCCAATTCGTCGATGATGTCGGCGGCCACTTCGCACTTGGTTTTCAGGGGATATTCCTTCACTTCGTTTTCCGTCACAATGGCAATCTTGTTGGTATCGTGGCGGAAGCCTGCTCCCTTGTCGTTGAGGGAGTTCAGCACGATGAAGTCGAAGTTCTTCCGTTTCAGCTTGCCTTGTGCATGAGCCAGCTCGTCGGTGGTCTCAAGGGCAAATCCTACGAGCGTCTGCCCTTCGCGCTTTGTCTTACCTAATGATGCGGCAATATCCTGCGTAGGTTTCAGACGGAGCACCAGATTATCCCCTTCGCGCTTGATTTTCTGCTCGGCCTTCACCTCAGGAGTGAAGTCGGCTACAGCGGCACAAAGGATGCCTGCATCGCACGTGGGGAAGTGGGTCATGGCGGCATTGTACATCTCTTCGGCCGACTCAACGTCGATGCGTCGGATGGCGGGATGCTTGCACGTCATGCTCACGGGGCCACTGATGAGTGTCACCTCTGCGCCTCGGCGGGCACACTCTTCAGCCAGGGCATAGCCCATCTTGCCCGACGAGTAGTTACCTATGAAACGTACAGGGTCTATCTTTTCGTATGTGGGGCCGGCGGTGATTAACACTTTTTTTCCGCCCAACGGGGAAAAACTTTTTTCCTCGTCGGAGAAAAATTTCTGGAGGGCAATGACGATGTTTTCCGGCTCCTCCATGCGCCCCTTGCCTACCAGATGGCTGGCCAGGAAACCTTCACCCGGTTCGATGATGTGGTTGCCGTATGAACGCAACGTGTCGAGGTTCTGTTGGGTAGAGGGGTGGGCATACATGTCGAGATCCATGGCTGGTGCCACAAAAACGGGCGCCTTCATCGACAGGTAGGTGGTGATGAGCATGTTGTCGGCCACGCCGTGTGCCATCTTTCCGATGGTGGAGGCCGTGGCTGGAGCAATAATCATCGCATCTGCCCAAAGACCGAGAGCCACATGGCTGTGCCAAGTGCCATCGCGCTGGGCAAAGAAGTCACTGATGACCGGTTTGCTTGTCAGTGCCGACAGGGTGATGGGAGTGATGAACTCTTTGCCCGCAGGTGTGATGACCACCTGCACTTCGGCTCCCTCTTTGATAAGCCCGCGTATCAAGGTGCAAGCCTTGTAGGCGGCAATGCTTCCTGTGATACCGAGTACGAATTTCTTTCCTTTTAGTGACATGAATTCATTTACAATTTACCATTTACAAAGTACAATTGTTTTATATACAATATACAATCTCTAGCACCGCACGGCAAATTGTATATTGTAAATTGTACCTTGTACATGGATTTATTTCATTCCTAACTTGATGCGCGTCAGCATCTGTTTGGTGTTCAGTGTGAAGTCGCCTTGAAGCATCCAACTGTAGTAGCCGGGGTCTTTCCGCAAGACTTCTTCTACTGGTTTTCCCTTGTATTTGCCAAAGTTGAAGGTGGGGATATTCTCCTCGTTGTACACCATGCGTCCGGCAAAATCTACATTGCGCGTGAAGCTGGAGTATTCAGAGAGGAAGCCCATGTCGTTTTGCAATGCTTCTGGGTAGCGGTCGAGTTGTGCTTTCAACACTTCGTAGGTGGCGCGTGTGTCGGCTTCGGCCGTGTGGGCATCTTCCAAGTTCTTGTCGCAATAGAATTTGTAGGCGGCCGACAGGGTGCGTTGCTCCAACTTGTGGTAGATGACCTGTACGTCGATGAATTTCCGTCGGCTCATGTCGATATCGACTCCCGCACGGAGGAACTCTTCGGCCAGCAGGGGCACGTCGAAGCGGTTGCTATTGAAGCCGGCCAGGTCGCATCCCTCGATGTCGCGGGCAATCACTTTGGCCACCTCCTTGAAGGTGGGGCAATCGGCCACATCTTCGTCGTAGATACCATGTACGGCCGACGATTGTTCGGGGATGTGCATTTCGGGGTTGATGCGCATTGTCTTCGACTCTTCGTTTCCGTTAGGATAGACCTTCAGGTAACAGATTTCCACGATGCGATCCGTATTTATGTTTACACCCGTTGTCTCCAAGTCGAAGAAGACGAGCGGGTTTTTCAGATTCAAATTCATGAGTTAATGTGTCAATATGCAAATTTGCCAATGTGCCAATGTGCTCATCTAATAGTGCCGGTCATTGGCATATTAGCATATTGGCACATTGGCACATTAGCATATTATTTTTTAGTCATTCAGCATCATAGGCATGAGCAGCATCAGCAGGTCTTCGTTCTCCTCTTGCTCGGCGGGCACAAGTACACCGGCGCGTGAGGGGTCGGCCAATTCGATAACTACGTCTTGTCCGGAGATGTTGTTCAGGATGTCGATGAGGAACGTAGCCTTGAAGCCGATGCTCATGGGTGAGCCGGCATAGTTGCAATTGATGCTCTCTTCAGCTGAAGTGGAGAAGTCGATGTCCTGTCCTGAGAGTACCAGCTGGTTGTCCTGCAAACGGAGCTTGATGAGGCTGCTTGCTTGGGAAGAGAATACCGACACACGCTTGAGTGCGCTCAGCAGGATGGCACGGTCGATGGTCACCTTGTGTGGATTGTTTTGGGGGATTACCGAGTTGTAGTTCGGGTAGCGTCCCTCAATCAGGCGGCACACCATGCGGTAGTTGGGCATCGTGAAGGTGGCGTTGCGGTCGTCGAAATCGATGCTCACGCTTCCCTGCTCCTTACCCAAGAGGTTTTTCAACAGGGTAGCCGGCTTCTTCGGCAGGATGAAGGCCGCCTTTTCGTTGCCTTTGGTGGCAAAGTTCTTGTTGCGCACCAGCTTGTGACCGTCTGAAGCTACCATGGTAATGTCTTCGGTGGTGATGTCGAAATAGATACCGTTCATCACGGGGCGAAGCTCGTCATCAGCCGTAGCGAAGAGGGCACGGTTGATGCCGTTCAGCAACGTAGAGGCCTCCATTTCCACGTGTACGGCCGTTTCGCCCAATGTCACGGGGATGGGGTATTCGTCAGCATTCTGGGCCACCACGCTATAGCGTCCGTTCATGTACTGGACAAGGATTTCCAACGTATTGGGGTTGAAGTCGAATGTCAGCGGTTGTTCAGGAATCTCCTTCAGCGCATCCAGGATGGTTTTGGCATTGATGGCAAAGCGGCAATTGCCGTCGCTCTCGTTCACCTCTAATGATGTGGCCATGGTTGTCTCGTTGTCCGATGCGGTCAGTGACAGGACTCCGTCGTTCAGTTCCAAAAGGAAACAATCCAAGATGGGAAGCGTATTCTTCGAGTTGATAACTCGTCCGATAGCCTGCAGATGGCTGAAAAGCGCAGTGCTTGATATTACAAATTTCATGTGGGTTAATGCTTATTTATTGTTTTTATTTCTATTCTTATATAATAATGTGACAAAGGTACGAAAACTTTGTGTATCTATCGCAAAAAGGTGGAGAAAAATTCGTTTTGTAGGAAATAAAGTTGTACTTTCGCGACCAAATTTAAAAGTATAGTCATGGAATTAAGTGGAAAAATAATTGCCGTACTCCCCGCAAGAGAGGGAGTGTCAAGAACTGGTAACCCTTGGAAGACACAAGAATATGTGTTGGAGACACACGACCAGTATCCCCGTAAGATGTGTTTCAATCTCTTCGGAGCTGACAAAATTGAACAGTTCAACATCCAGTTGGGTGAAGAGCTCACCGTATCGTTCGACATCGATTGCCGTCAGTGGCAGGATCGTTGGTTCAACGACATCCGTGCCTGGAAGGTAGAGCGTGTAGGTGCTCAGGCTCCGGCCGCACAAGCTCCTGTAGCTGAAAGTGCTGCTCCCTTCCCGCCCGCATCGGCCGCTCCGGTTGACTTCACAGCTGGCGACGAGAAGGACGACCTGCCTTTCTAACTCGTATGTTATGAAGGAGCACAGAGGATACGGAATCTTGCTCCAATTCCATATTGGAAGATGTGCGTAAATCATTCTTTAGACGCGGATGACGCGGATAACGCAGATAAATTATAACCTGTCAGGGAATAAATAAATCCGCGTCATCCGCGTCATCTGCGTCTAAAGAGTTTATTATGACCCCCTTCTTCTCTCACTTCATTATCGTCTCCACCGGCCTTTCCTTAGCCGCACGCCAACTTTGGATGGTGACGGTGAGGCAGACGACGAACGCCACAATGAGGAAGGCCACACCGAAGAGCCACCATTGCATCGGCGTACGGTAGGCGAACGACTCTATCCAC
>JAFXDG010000131.1 GCA_017521285.1 Bacteroidaceae bacterium
ATAGGTGCAAATATACAACTAAAATCAAGCTTCAGCAATGTAAGGTGGATTTTTATTTTATATTTTGATGAGTTTTGTTGGAATATGAATACAAAAAATATGAAAGAAGTTCGTTTTTTTCATCATTTTCCCTTACCTTTGTGCCATATCTATTTTATTAAAACCATTTTGACATGAAAAAACTATTGATTGCTTCCCTTGTAGCGACTTGCGCTTTTCCTGTAATGGCTCAGAATACAGATGGTGTGGACACTGTGTTTACCGCTACTTCGAACCCCTTTGTAAAATACAAACATCTGGGCGACCCGGCTGCTTTGGTGGATGGTGACCGCCTGTATGTGTACGCCGGACACGACCAGTGCCCGCCTAACCGCGAGCATTATGACTTGCGCGAATGGTGCATCCTCTCGACCACGGACATGAAAACGTGGACAGAGCACTCGTACAAGCTGAAAGCCACAGATTTCCCATGGGCACGCGGTGAGGCATGGGCAAGCCAGTGCATCAAGCACAACGGGAAATACTATTGGTACGTAACGGCCGAACATAAGGACATTCACGGTAAAGCACTGGGTGTAGCGGTGAGCGATTCGCCTACAGGGCCTTTTAAAGCGATAGAGAAACCATTGGTTACCAATAATATGACAACCAAATGGACGCGAATCAGTTGGGACGACATTGACCCTACGGTGATGGTGGACGATGATGGCACGGCATACATCTTTTGGGGAAACACACAACTCTACTATGCCCGTCTGAAGCCGAATATGGTAGAGTTGGATAGCGAAGTGATGACTATCGACATACCGGGCATTCACCAACCGTCGCTTCCGGCCGAAAAGCAAGAGGCACTGATGAAACTGAACAAACAGGCCGACAAGCAGGCGCACAAGGATTATGACTTCTTTACCGAAGCACCGTGGATTCACAAGCACAAGGGATGGTACTACCTGACCTTCTCTGTCGGTTTCCCTGAAAAGACGGCTTACGCCATGAGCAAGAGCATCAATGGCCCGTGGGAGTACAAAGGAATCTTGAACGAAATTGCGGGCAATTGCAACACCAACCACCATGCCATCGTGAAGTTCAAGGGCGAATGGTACTTCATCTATCACAATGGTGGCATCAACACGGCCGGAAGCAGCTTCCGACGTTCGGTGTGTATCGACCGCCTATATTACAAGAAGAATGGCGAGTTGAAGCGCATACAGATGACAAGTGAAGGAATTTGGCAATAAATACCCATAACCATGAAACACATACTTTCCATCCTGCTTTTCTGTTTGTTTGTCTCCCCATCGGCCAAGGCCGTGAAGGTCATTGGGTTGCGAGTGATTGACAAGAATTATCTGATGGTGCACCTGCGCGATGGCGAAGTGCGCTACGAAGATGACGGTAAAGGGCCGGGTGCTTACTTAGGACACACATCGGCCGAAGACACACTGGTGGTATTCGGCAAACGTCTGCAACCCGATGTGGCAACAAAAACAGAGAGTTGGAGCATCCATTCGAAGGAGGACAAGAACTTCACCAAAGTCCGTCCGTTGGCCGTATGGCGCAAATCAAAGCCGATGAATACCGACCATACGCTGACGAGCGAACTTGACCATTGGCTCTTCTTGCACCTGCCTCAAGGCATGAAGCAAGGATGCACCTATACGGTGACATTGCCCGAAGGGATGGAAGCGGATGTGAAGGAGGCAAGCGTGACGTTTGACATCTGGCGGACACCATCGGAGGCGGTGCATGTGAACATCATCGGCTACACGCCACAAGAAGCGGTGCATCCGGCCGACCTCTATCTGTGGTTGGGCGATGGTGGCCAGCGCGACTATGCATCGTTCGAAGGAAAGAATGTGTATCTGTACAATGTGAAGACGGGACGTTCGCGCAAAGCCGGGAAAGTGAGTTTTTGGAAGAGCGCCTCTGCCGAGCAGGAGGCCAACCGTAAGGACATGACCGGATCGGACGTGTGGAATATTGATTTCAAGGGGAGTGCACCCGGACGCTACCGCCTGGTGGTGGAAGATGTGGGATGCAGTATGGATTTCGACATTGCAAATGAGGTCTATTTCCAACCTTACCACTACTCGGTGCGCGGGTATTACTACATGCGTTTGGGCGAGCCGATAGACTCCACCATCTCCCCTGCACCACGCCAACCGATGTTTATCCCCGAGGTTGACCCAGTGGGATTCACCGTCTATAAGACCGACCTTCATCCGTGGCATCCCGATTGGCGGAAGATTCGGGGAGACGTGTGGGATGAACCGCATTTCAAACCAGCACTCACCTCGGCCTTTTGGGCACACCGTTTGCCAGGTAATCCAGTAAATACGGAGGTGAAGGGCGGACACTCCGATGCATTTGATTGGGATCGCCACCTGGCTCACGTGAGCAACATCTACGATATGCTACTCCCCTACCTGCTCACACACGGACGGTTGGCGGAGGACAACTTGAGCATACGGGAGAGTGGAAACGGCATCCCTGACCTCATTGACGAGGCACGCAACGAGGTAGATTTTTTCCTGAGCATACGCGATGGTGAGGCTTATTCGCAAGGAGTGACCAATCCGTCCAAAGAATGGAGCATCATGTTTCAAGCCGGATGCACCACCATGGCCGCATGGGCAAATGCAGCCAATTGCGCCATCTTGGCTGAGGCCTTCCGCGTTCATGGCAACGACTCACTATGCACCTATTATACAGAAGAGGCCATCCGAGCTTTCCGTTTTGCAAGCAGACAGGATAACCAACAATTGGATGACCGTCAGGACGTAGGAAGTGCACGTATGCGCGGACGTGACTTCAAGCAGATGGCCGCGGCTTTCCTCTACAACGTGACGGGAGATAAGGATTGGGAGAAAGTGATGGCTGAAGAGAGTGTCATCAAGAATGGACAAACGCCTCTCTTCGACAAAGGACGAAATGCATATTACCAATTGTGGAGCACGGCGGCTTACCTCACTTGTCCGCACAAACGGAATTATCCCGAACTGTACAATTGGATGAAGGAGAGCGTAAAGCTCCATGCGGAAGAGAACAACCTGCGTTACATGGCTTTGCGCCCTTCGCGACGCACGGCTAACGACTCGCGTTGGCAAGTGTCGGAAAACCTTCAACTGGTGATGATGGCGCACTATGTGGCCACCACTCCGTCAGAAAAGGCACGGCTTGAAAAGGCCATGTACATGGAAGCCAGTTGGGGATTGGGACGCAATCCGTCGAACACGGTAGAGATGACGGGATTGGGCGAACGGCACATCGAGCATTGCTACACCACGGGGCATGACGACGGAGTGCCGGGTGTACACCCTGGGCAGACACCCTTCAATGGCACCGAAACTTGGTCGGCCGGCAATGGTGGAGATGCACGCATCATCCTCGCACGATGCTATCCCGACTGGTACACCGGCGGATGGCCACATCAGGAGTCATTCTTCAACATCCGCTACATGTGGGTGAACGGTGAGTTCACTCCACGCGAAACCATGCGCGGAAAAATGGCGCTATTGGCTTATCTGTATGGGATAAGGAAATAGAGATTCTCTTTTTATTCAACGTGGGTAGCCTTATACCAGTTGGTTTCTTCCTTTGGATCCGCCAAATAATGGGTGCTTGGTTCTGAAATGGTAAGGCCACAGAAACGTTCGATGCTTGTTTGGCGGTTATTCAACGCTGAATAATAAGTTGGTGTATGTTTGCACGATGCGAGAGGTACTGTGCGCAACAATTGCTCGTCGAAGCGGGAAAGCAGGACAGAGTCGGCACAAAGATTGGCTACATAATCCCTATAGTCATAAAAGAGATGCGGATTATATCCGTCAAGTGCCTGCAAGTCGGATGTAAGGTCTTCATCCCACGTATAACGGGTGTTTATCTCACGCATCAGTGTTGCCAAACTGTCCAATTCGGACGTAATCGTCATGGCGATAGTGCCGCAAGGCATTGAATAATTCATGTAGAAATCGTAGAAAGTCTGGCTGATTCCTTCGTAATCGACCTCTCCTAACATGTGTTCAGCCAACAGGTGGTAAGGCATTCCGTATGCCATCACTTCAGAAGTAGAGGCGATGAAATGGCGGGTGACGTGGCGAAGGTCGTATGCCACTTCAACGTTTGACATATAGCAATCGTCAAAAAGAATATACTCCATCACAATGCCTGCATTTTCGATGGCTTGTGCCAATGTGGTGATTTCCGTCTGATGATTAGGAGAAGTGCCTCCGAAGTAACGGGTCAGGAAATCGCCTTGTGCTTCCCAATGATAGAGGGGCGCAGAAGAGTGGGATGTCGAAGATTCGAATGGCAAAGCCTTTGTCTTGTTGACGGGCAACCATCCCATACCATGTCCTCCGATGGTCATGGAGTACTTGTCGGCAGGAGCCAGTTGTTTCACTTCATTCAGAATTTCGGTAATGCCTTCGGCCGTAGTGCACGGATGGTTTTCGTATTCTTTCAGTATCTTTTGCTCACAAGTTCCGTCGGTAGCCTTGTAAACAAGTTCAAACAAGGATGCTTTCGTCGAACTTGTTGCAAAGAACACCAATACACGCTCGTTTTTGAACACCCCCGTAGCAATGGCATCCGACATGTCTGCTATGTTGATTTTGAAGAAACTCGTCAAGTTGGACGACCATGGCATGTACATAAACAGGGTATGGGTAGGTTCCTTTGGTGGGATAGGTTTGATTCTATCATTATCGTCACCACACGAAAGGGTTATACTTGACAAAATTATTGCCATACCTAAAAAAAACTTTTTCCCAACGGGAGAAAAAAAACTTCTATTCTTCATTTGCTTCTTTTACTTTTCAAAACTTAAATCTGATTGGCTTCAATCAATCCATTCATGACGGCATAGACGGTAAGACCCGAGACGGAGCGTATGCCCAACTTTTCGGTAATATTCTTGCGATGGGTGATGACCGTAGTAAGGCTGATGTTGAGCCGGTCAGCTATTTCCTTATTGATAAGGCCGCGCACAATGAGAACAAGCACCTCCACTTCGCGTGCAGAGAGTTTGATGGTATCCGTCAATTTGCCTTTTTCCATCGGATGCTCGTGTACCGTGTGAGATGATTGTCCGTGAGCCTTGTCATGAAGTTGCAACAAAGCACTGGCCAAACGGTGTTCGGGCAAACTGACATCCAATGTGTTGAAATTGCTGAATGTATTGTTGCTTCCGTTTACCAACACGATGCTCCGATGTATCCGCTCCAAGAAAAAAGCCGTGTGCTCCATCACTACTGATGAAGCAACGAAATAGTGGGCATACATGTCAGGTGTGTCGTCCATCAAATCACCGAAAGAGGCAAAACAACGCACCGTAACTTGTGGAAGAATATCTTCCAACAAGCCTTTGAGTCCCATACAACTGAAGGTGTTGGAGTCTATAATGGCAAATTCTGGTATATGTTGCATAACCTCTGTCCTTTGATGTCTTTTGGATTCAATTCGGTGCAAAGATAGGCCATTTTGTTGAAATAACCTATCATTTGCCCATTAACCTTCCGCATTCCCATATTTTTTCACCACATAGAAAAAATATTCTTTAATTAATTATAAGGTGTGACCAGCTTATGTTATCTTTGCAAAATAATATATAAATTGCATTCATTTATGGAAAATAAGAAAGAAACTCACTTGTTGATAGAGACATCAAAAGGAAATATCACCGTAAAATTATATAACGAAACACCGCAACATCGCGATAATTTTATCAAACTCTCGCGAGAGGGATTTTATGAAGGCACTCTTTTCCATCGTGTCATCAAGAACTTTATGATTCAAGGAGGAGACCCTGAATCGAAAGGAGCACCTGCGGGTAAAATGTTAGGCACTGGTGACACTGGTTATACTCTCCCTGCAGAATTTGTCTATCCAAAGTACTTCCACAAGAAAGGTGTGCTTTCCGCAGCCCGCCAAGGAGATGAAGTGAATCCTGAACGACGTTCATCCGGATGTCAATTCTACATTGTGACCGGACAGGTATATACTGAGTCTCAAATCGTCGGCATGGAAAACCAGTTGAATCAAATGAAGTTGAAAACTGCTTTCGACACTTTGGCGCGCCAACACATGAAGGAAATCTACAAAATGAGAAAGTCCAATGACATATCAGGATTGCAAGCATTGCAAGACCAACTGATTGCCGAAGCACAAGCACAAGTGGCAGGTGAAGCCCCCTTCAAGTTCACTCCTGAGCAAATTGAGGCTTACACTACGATAGGAGGTACACCTCATTTGGACAATCAATACACGGTGTTTGGCGAGGTGACAGAAGGAATGGAAGTGGTGGATGCTATCCAACAAGTGAAGACTAATCGGGCTGACCGTCCTGATGAAGATGTGGTAATCAGAAAAATAACCGTACAGGAATGATTACGGTAAACCGACATACCCTTGCCAACGGTTTGCGTGTTGTACACAATGAAGACCGGAGCACACAGATGGTTGCCATCAATGTGCTTTACGATGTGGGTGCACGCGACGAAGAAGAGAGCCGGACGGGATTTGCCCATCTGTTCGAGCACCTGATGTTCGGAGGGTCAGTTCACATCCCCGACTATGACACTCCCGTACAAGAAGCCGGAGGTGAAAACAATGCGTGGACAACCAACGACCTGACTAATTATTACCTGACTCTCCCCAAACAAAATGTGGAAGTGGGTTTCTGGTTAGAGTCTGACCGTATGCTTGGTCTGGCTTTTTCACAAGAGAGTCTTGACGTGCAACGCATGGTGGTGATGGAGGAGTTCAAGCAACGCCACTTGAATCAACCTTATGGCGATGCAAGCCATCTTATACGCGCATTGGCTTATACGACCCATCCGTATCGTTGGCCAACTATTGGATTGGAGTTAGCGCACATAGCCCAAGCCACATTGGAGGATGTTAAAGACTTTTTCTACCGTTTTTATGCACCAAACAATGCAATTCTCTCCATTGCCGGCAACATCAGCTTTGATGAAACTATACGCTTGGTTGAAAAATGGTTTGGTCCTATTCCTCGAAGGGAAGTACATCCCCGAATGCTTCCACAAGAGCCGAAGCAGACGGAAATACGTCGCATGACGGTTGAACGTGACGTGCCTCTTGACACATTGTACATGGCTTTTCATACATGTAATCGCACACATCCCGACTATTACGCAGTAGATATGCTGAGTGACTTGCTGGCAAACGGAAGTTCAAGCCGATTGATTGAACATTTGGTGAAACAAAAACAGATATTCAGTCAAATTGACGCTTACATTACCGGAAGCTTTGACGAAGGGTTGTTGAAAATCACTGGAAAACCATTGTCTGGCATTTCCCTTGAAGAGGCGGAAGCGTACATTTGGCAAGAATTGGAAACTCTATGTCAGACTATGCCCGAAGAAAAAGAGTTGGAGAAAGTGAAGAATCGTTACGAAGCCGAACAGACGATCAAAAGTGTGAATTTCTTGAACAATGCCGTCAATATGGCATATTTTGAGCTTATCGGTCAAGCTGAGGATGTAAACGATGAAGTGAGAAATTACCATTCAGTCACTCCACAAGACATCCAACGGGTAGCCAATAAGGTGTTCAAAGAAGAAAACAGCTCTGTTCTTTATTATAAAGCTGTTTCTCAATAAAAAACGAATAAGTGTTAACTCTTGAATATTATAAATGAACTTCAAAAAATAGTATCATGAAAAAACTGAATCAAAAATTTATCTATTTCATATGCCTTGTGTCGGCCATGGGAGGTCTGCTCTTCGGCTATGATTGGGTTGTAATTGGTGGTGCAAAACCGTTTTACGAACTGTTCTTCGGCATTTCTGATTCACCGGTCATGCAAGGTATAGCCATGTCTACCGCCTTGGTAGGTTGCCTCATAGGTGCCATGGTGGCGGGTGCAATGGCTGATAAATATGGCCGCAAACCATTACTTATCGGAGCTGCAGTTCTTTTTACTGTATCAGCCGTAGCCACAGGTGCTTTTGACGATTTCACCTTATTCAACATCGCACGCTTCATTGGTGGTGTGGGCATTGGTATTGCTTCGGCTTTATCACCGATGTATATTGCAGAAGTAGCACCCACGGAAGTGCGTGGACGATTGGTGTCGCTCAACCAAATGACCATCGTATTGGGTATCTTGGGCGCACAGATTGCCAACTGGCAAATTGCCGACCCTCTTCCCGAAACCATCTCAGCTATGCAAGTGTCAGGCATAGCAGTGCAAGAGGCTATGGCAGATGCTTTTATCCTTGAGTCTTGGAATGGTCAGATGGGTTGGCGCTGGATGTTTTGGGCTGAAGCCTTGCCGGCCGCACTTTTCCTCGTACTTGCCTTCTTCATCCCCGAAAGCCCTCGCTATATGGCCATGAGGGGACAGAATAAAGATGCATTGGCTACCCTTTCGATGATAGGTGGTGAAGAGTATGCCCAAGGAGAATTGACCGTTATCAATGCCTCATGTGCGGCTGAAGCTGAGCAGGCAGATTTGAAGACCCTCTTCACCCGCAAGTATGCCGCCGTACTTACATTGGGTATCGTTGTGGCTGTTTTCCAACAATGGTGCGGCACAAACGTAATATTCAACTATGCACAGGAAATTTTCTCTGCCGCCGGATATAGTGTGGGCGATGTATTGTTCAACATCGTCATTACTGGTGTGGCCAACGTCATCTTCACCATCGTCGCTCTGTTTACCATTGATCGTTGGGGGCGTCGTTCGCTCATGCTTTTTGGAGCATCATCCTTGGCCGTCATCTACCTCATCCTTGGCACGTGCTACTATTTGCAAATTACCGGTTTCTTCATGGTCATCCTTGTTGTTGCTGCTATCTCGGCATACGCTATGACCCTTGGCCCCGTCACTTGGGTTTTGTTGGCCGAGATATTCCCCAACAAAGTGCGTGGTGTAGCCATGGCTACCTGCACTTTTGCCCTTTGGACAGGATGCACAACCCTCACCTATTCTTTCCCATCGATGAATGCTGCTCTTGGTAGTAGTGGTACTTTCTGGATTTATGCAGCTATTTGTGCCGCAGGTTTCATTTACCTGATGCGTCGTTGCCCGGAGACAAAAGGCATTTCATTGGAAGAATTGGAAAAGAAATTGGTGAAATAATTTCAAATTAGTGACTATAGAATTTATAGAGAACTATAAAACCTGAAAAATATCAAACAATGGTAAAAGCTTGGAAAGAGCAGGTGACTATCCCTACTTACGAGGTTGGAGCACCTGAGAAAAACCCTATATTTCTGGAAAACCGTGTTTATCAAGGTTCAAGCGGTGTGGTTTATCCCTATCCGGTAATAGAATCTATTAGTGACGAGCGGATAGATAAGGAGTACAATGCCATATATCTGGAGAATGAATATATCAAGGTGATGATTCTTCCCGAATTGGGTGGACGTGTACAGATGGCTTACGACAAAATCAAGC
Organism: Bacteroidaceae bacterium; assembly: GCA_017521285.1. Taxonomy (GTDB): domain Bacteria; phylum Bacteroidota; class Bacteroidia; order Bacteroidales; family Bacteroidaceae; genus Phocaeicola_A. The sequence goes on from JAFXDG010000131.1 coordinate 9,428, forward strand.
AACGCCACTTTGTCTATTATAATCATGTGGTGAAACCTGCTCTCGTAGGTTTGGCGGGTCCTTGGATAAGTGGTGGCATTGAGTTCAACTGGCCTCAGCACCATCGCCCTTCAACCTATATGCCCGTGGATGCTACGATTGAAGAAAATGCCGATGGTTCAGTCACCGTATGGGTGAACGAGATGGAGCGTATGTTTCATCAGAAAGGGTTGGCTGGCTTCACCTTGCGCCCTGGATGTGCTTATCTGGAAATTCAAGGACGCTTGAGCAACCGTACTCCCCTACCACAAACATTCCTTTGGTGGGCTAATCCTGCCGTGGAGGTGAACGACCATTATCAGAGCGTCTTCCCACCCGATGTGAATGCGGTGTTCGACCATGGTAAACGAGCCGTAAGCTCTTTTCCTATCGCTACGGGCACTTACTACAAGATGGATTATTCGGCAGGTGTGGACATTTCCAATTACAAAAACATTAAGGTGCCCACCTCGTACATGGCCGTAAACTCGAAGTATGACTTCGAAGGTGGTTATGAAAACGACACTAAGGGAGGTATGCTACACGTGGCCAGCCATCACTTCAGCCCTGGCAAGAAGCAATGGACATGGGGTAATGGCGATTTCGGGCGTGCTTGGGACCGTTGTCTGACCGATGATGACTACGAAGGTGCACCAGGCATTTTCCGTCCCTACATCGAATTGATGGCAGGTGTCTATACCGAAAACCAACCCGACTTCACTTGGCTCATGCCTTATGAAGAGAAGAGATTCGTGCAATACTTCATGCCCTATCGCGAATTGGGCATTGTGAAGCAGGCGACAAAGGATTTGATGATGAACATCGAGCACGAAAAGGATTGCAAGGTGAGAGTAAAAATAGCCGCTACCTCGCCACAAAAGGTACGCATCACATTGTCTCTTCCACCCGTTGAAGTATATTATGATGAAAAACTCTCCCTTAATCCAGAAACCATATTCGACGAACTCATAGACGTAGATGATTGCGACATGAGCGCCATCCATTTGGTTATCAGAGATGCAGAAACGAGCAAGATAAAACTTATCTGGCAAGCCGAATCCGATGACATCCGTCCCATCCCTGATGCGGCAGAAGCTGCTTTGCGTCCCGAAGAGATAAAGACCGTTGACCAACTCTATCTTACCGGGCTTCATCTTGAACAATACCGCCATGCTACTTGGTCGGCACTCGATTATTACGAAGAGGCACTCCGTCGCGACCCGATGGATTACCGTTGCAACAATCAAATCGGATTGTGGTATTTGCGTCGTGGACGTTTTGAGAAAGCTGAACGTTATTTGCGTACTGCCGTCAAGGTATTACAGAAGCGTAATCCCAACCCTTATGATGGCGAACCCATCTATAATCTGGCCCTTTGTCTGAAATATCAAGGTCGCCTCCACGAAGCCTACGAACTCTTTTGGAAAGCCACTTGGAATAAAGGATGGGCAGATGCCGCTTATTTCGAAGCCGCATGTCTCAGTACAGGTTTTGGCGATTATGAAAGCGCACTCGATGAGGTAAACCGTTGCCTTATCAACAATAGTCAGAACCACAAAGCGTGCGCATTAAAGGCTACCATCTTACGTAAATCAGACAAGCAGGAGGAAGCCCTTGCATGGATAAAGGAATCTTATGAGATAGATCCTTTCAATTACGGTTGCATGTTCGAAGAGCATCTCATCACTGGTAAGGATGAACCTCTGCAACACATCATCACGTTGATGCATGGCAATGTTCACAATTATCACGAATTAGCACTCGATTATGCACAAGCCAATTTATACGTAGAGGCTGAGCAAGTGCTCACCATCCCTGCCGTAGCGGAAGAATTGGCTCAAGCCTCTCCCCTAACCTTTTATTATATAGGACATTTCCAAATGGGACAAGGCAAAGATGGGAAATCCAGTTTTGAGAAAGCCGAACAAGTTGATTCACGCTATTGCTTCCCCAACCGGTTGGAAGATGTGGTGGTATTGACCAATGCCGGCAACACGTTGAAAAAGTCGGCCCGTGCCCCTTATTACCTCGGATGCCTCTACTACGATAAGCGGCAATATGAATTGGCCAAAAAGAATTGGGAGCTTTCTGCCGAACGCGACCCCAATTTTCCTACTGTATGGCGCAATTTAGCTCTGTATTATTACAATAAAGAGAAGAATCGCGACAAGGCACTTGAATATATGGAGAGGGCTTTCCAATTCGACACATCGGATAGCCGTATCTTGATGGAGCTTGACCAACTTTATAAGGTAACGGGCAAACCTCATGCCGAGCGTTTGGCCTTCCTTGAGCAATATCCCACCCTTATAGCCGAACGTGATGACCTGTTGCTCGAACAGATAACCCTGCTCAACCAACTCGGACGTTACGAAGAAGCCATGTCCTTACTCGATGGACACATCTTCCACCCCTGGGAAGGAGGCGAAGGTAAAGTGCCCGCCCAATATCAATATGCACGAGTGGAGAAGGCGAAAGAGATGTTGAATACACCTGATTCGGCATCAGAAAAGGCTATTGCTTTGCTTGAAGAATGTCTCATCTATCCCCATCATTTGGGCGAAGGCAAATTGCATGGGGCGCAGGAGAACGATTTCTACTATTTCCTTGGATGCGCTTACGAAAAGTTGGGAAATATGGAGTGTGCACGTGAATGTTGGGAGAAAGCCACCTCTGGCCCTACCGAGCCAGTAGCCGCCATGTATTACAACGATGCCAAACCCGAAAAGATCTTCTATCAAGGATTGGCCTTACAAAAACTTGGTCGCACCGATGAAGCCAACGGACGCTTCTACAAACTGGTGAACTATGGCAAGCAACATATCTTTGAACCACAAGTGATGGATTACTTTGCCGTTTCTCTCCCCGACTTGCAGATATGGGATGGTGACCTCAACGAGAAGAACCGTATCCATTGCCTCTTCATGCTCGCTCTTGGCTACACTGGTTTGGGAGAAACAGAAAAGGGCAAACGCTATCTTCATGAAGTTGAGCAACTGGACATCAACCACCAAGGTATCATGGCTTTGAAAAACCTGCTAAATAACGAAAAATGACAAACATGACGCACAGAATATCTACCCTCATTTGTCTGCTCTGCCTTTTCATAGGTGGACAAGCCCAACAAAGCATCGACCTCTCCGGCTTATGGAGTTTCCAGATTGATCGTGAAGATGTGGGCGAAGAGGAACAATGGTTCAATGGAAAAAAGAGTTTCGACGACACCATCTTGTTGCCCGGCTCTATGCCTGAGCGGTTGAAGGGTGATGCCCCCACCTTAAAGACACAATGGACAGGGACACTCTACGACAGTTCTTTCTATTTCAATCCTACGATGGAGATATATAGAAGGACGGGCAACATCAAGTTTCCCTTCTTCCTCACGCCCGACAAGCACTATGTGGGTCGTGCATGGTACCAACGCACCGTCAATTTGCCACGCAATTGGAAGGGACAACGCATAGTTCTGTCTTTGGAAAGACCTCACATTCAAACGATTCTATGGGTGAATGGCCAACAAGTGGGTAGTCAGAATTCACTTTCCGTACCTCATGTTTACGATGTGACAAAATTTGTGAAACGAGGAGCCAATACACTTACTATCTGCGTAGATAATCATCCCGAGACGGTAAAAGTTGGTGATGATTCGCATAGTTTGAGTGATCAGACACAAGGTAATTGGAATGGTATTGTGGGTAAGATGGCTCTCATTGCCATGCCCAAGACATACATTGACGACCTGCAAGTATTTCCCAATGTGTCGGAGAAGAATGCGCTTGTAAAATTGAAGATACAAGCCGACAAAAAGGGCACAATAAATATAGCATTGAATGCTACCAGTTTCAATACCCAACAGGCCGAACATTTTTTCTCTACCTCAAAAAAAGTTTTTCTCAACGAGGGAGAAAATCAGGTGGAAATTCTTCTTCCAATGGGAGACAATCCTTACCTGTGGGATGAGTTCTCTCCCACCCTCTATCGTCTGAATGCCGAACTGACCAATCATAAATCATCAATCATAAATCATCAATCAATTGCCACTTTCGGTATGCGTGACTTCCGCATCGAAGGCAAATGGTTCTTTGTCAACGGACGTCAGACAATGTTGCGCGGTACGGTGGAGTGTTGTGTCTTCCCCCTGACTGGTTATGCCCCTATGGAGGTGGAGGAATGGGTACGTGTTTTCCGCATCTGTCGCCAATATGGATTGAACCACATGCGTTTCCACTCCTATTGTCCGCCACGTGCCGCATTCGAAGCAGCCGACCTCGTCGGATTCTACTTGCAACCCGAAGGACCCAGTTGGCCCAATCACGGAGTGAAACTCGGTGTAGGACAACCCATTGACAAGTATCTGATGGACGAAACAATTGCTCTCAATCGCGAGTATGGAAATCATGCCTCGTTCTGCATGTTGGCTTCTGGTAATGAGCCGGCCGGGCGTTGGGTTGAATGGGTAACCGGCTTCGTACACTATTGGCAAAAGGCCGACCCGCGCCACGTCTATACTGGTGCATCGGTTGGTGGCGGATGGGCTTGGCAACCGGCTAATGAATTTCACGTGAAAGCTGGTGCACGCGGATTGGAGTGGAGTAAAAAGCGTCCCGAATCGTGGGGTACGTTCAGCCATAAGATTGACACCGTGCGTCAGCCTTTTGTTTCACACGAAACTGGCCAATGGAACTGTTATCCAAACTTTAACGAAATTGGTAAATACAAAGGGGTAAACAAGGCCAAGAACTTCGAGATTTTCCACGATTTTTTGGAGGCAAATGACATGGGACACCAAGGACAAGAGTTCCTGATGGCCAGTGGAAAGTTGCAAGCCCTTTGCTACAAACACGAGTTGGAGCGCACTTTGCGCACATCCAACTATGCCGGCTATCAGTTGCTTGCACTCAATGACTATAGCGGACAAGGTAGTGCTGTTGTTGGTATACTTGATGCTCTTTGGGGAGAAAAAGGGTACATCACTGCTCATGAATGGCGACAATTTTGTGCGCCCACCACTCCTTTGGCAAAAATGGATCGTTTTGTCTATACCGATGGCGACACCTTGCAAGCCACTATCGAATTGAGCCACTTTGGAGAGACACCACTCACCAATGCCACCTTTATATATAATATAAGGAATAAGAATGGGCAAGTGCTCCACACCCAGCGACAAACGATGAAAGAGGTACCCATTGGCGGACAGATTCCATTGGGAGTTGTCAGCTACGAGCTACAGGCCACAAACGATGTTGCCCAACAACTCACGTTGGAAGTCCGACTCACTGATTGCGACCAATATCGCTTGCGCCGTACCCAAGGTGATGGTACTTTGGAGCGCAATTACCCTATCCACGAAGTCGTAAATAGTTGGGACTTGTGGGTTTATCCCCAACGCGAATTGACAAGTTATGAAGATGCTGACTTGATGATTACCGACACGCTCAATCAAGCAGCTATCGACCTTCTCAATCGTGGAGGGAAGGTACTCCTCACCGCGGCCGGTCGGGTGAAATATGGTGCAGGCATTGTGCAACACTTTGTCCCCACTTTCTGGAATACTTCATGGTTCAAGATGCGTCCGCCACATACCGTTGGTTCTTGGATTGATAGCGCTCATCCACTCTTCCAACATTTCCCAACCGATAGTTATACCAGTTTGCAATGGTGGGAGTTGACCAATCGTGCACAATGCATGATGACCGGACACATACAAGGACAATTCAACAGCATCGTTCAACCCATTGACACATGGTTCCTTAGTCGCCGTCTTAGCTCTTTGTTTGAAGCTCGTGTAGGTAAAGGTCGTCTCATAATGACCAGTCTTGATGTGCGTAATCACATCAATCGTCCTGTGGCACGCGAACTGATGAATGCATTGCTCGCTTACATGCAATCGGACGATTTTCGTCCTGCACAGGAGGTGACGATAGAGCAAATAGAAACCATCTACACCCACCCAACTCCAGCCGTAGATAGTTTCACAAAAGATTCACCAGATGAATTAAAACCGAAGATTAAATAAAAATAGTACGATTTTCAGATATTTATATTATCTTTGCAAAATTATAAATCGAAAGACTTTCAATAAAGCATGAAAAAACTATTATCCATTGCGCTTCTATTGACCGGCATCGTCCTTTCTTCGTGTGAAGGAGAGGCGCAAGGCGAATTTTTCTCCATCAAGAACAATCAGTTTTGGAAAACCGCTGACGGACGATCCATCTATAGTCAAGGAGGTGGCATTTTCAAATTTCCCGATCCACAAACGGGGAAAGAAAAATATTATTGGTATGGCGTTTATTACCAAGAGGCTGCACTTTATCAGCAAAGTCAGGAGATGACCTACGGACATAATCACTTCAGTGGTGTGACATGTTACAGTAGTACCGACTTTGTAAATTGGACGTATGAAGCAACGGTGCTTACGGCTAAAGAACTTCAGATGAAAACTCATCCTACTTGGGCAGGACGCATGGGTGTTGCTTATTTGCCAGAGATAAAGAAATATGCTTTGCTCATCCAACATGGTCAGAATGTGCTTATTTGTTTGTGCGATTCACCTACGGGAGAGTTCACCCAACATCGTCATATAGATATGACCGACCGCATTGGTACTCCCAACACGGGAGACCAAACGGTTTTTACCGATGAAGAAACAGGTAAATCTTACCTTATCTATTCTTATGGTCGGGGACGAAACAAAATATATGTTTCTGAAATAGGTGTGAAGGATGGGATGGTCGATTTGCTCGATTGCGTGCAAATCTTCCAAGGAGAAAGCCGTGAGGGTAACTGCCTTTTCAAATACAAAGGGCGCTATTATATGTGTGCCAGCAATATCTATGGATGGGATTGCTCGTATGCTTACTATTTGGTGGCTGATGACATCTATGGCCCTTACACTCCGACGAACGATATGCAGGTGATGCCTGGATGTGAAATGGATTTTGCCCATGTCACTCAGACGGGATTCTTCTACACCATCAAGGGCACCAAGCAAGACCTCGTTCTCTATTGTGGTGACCGATGGGCGGAGTTTGCCGGTAATGGATTGGGATACAACCAATGGTTACCTCTTACGTTTGAAGGCGAAGAGAATACCCCTCGTTTCAATTCTGTCAGCCATTGGGAACTGAATGCCACCACGGGCGAATGGCGCGTGGGAGCTGAAAATAACTACATCCTCAACCCCAGTTTTGAGGCCGACCGCAATGCTATCCCCAGCAATCGGAAGCCGGTGCAAGAGCAATTGAAGGGATGGACAAGCGAAGTCATTACGGGTAATAAGATTGCTAATTTCGACAAACATTCTCCCCAATTGAACTATTTCAATACTCTCGAAGACCGTCGTATCGTTGTGGGTGAAAAATCGCTATGCTTGCATGATACCATCCCCTTCAGTCGCCGTGTGTGGCAGGTGGTTGAGTCGCGTCCCAATATTCCATTGGAGGATGGTACTTATACCCTCACCGCTATGGTGCGCACCGAAGGTACATTGACCACATCCGTCATGTATGCAGGTGAGCAGATTATCAATATCCCTGCCACCAATGGTGAATGGCAAAGTCTTGATTCTACCGAAGTTGAAGTAAAGGGTGGTCGCATCGAAGTAGGCTTCCGTGCCGAAGGTGAAGCTGGTGCTCGCCTGTTGGTGGATGATGTAGAAATGAAAAAGAAACAGTAGAAATTATACAAATCCGTGTAATCCGCGACGAATTGTTAAGCAAAAGCGAAAAAATCCGCGCCTAAAAAGAGAATATGAAAAAGAGTATTTTCCTTTTGTTGGCTTTGGCTGGTACATTGGGATTGAAAGCCCAACAGACTTATGAGTTGACCGAGCCGGCTACTCCGAAACAGATACATACCGGCCACCTGAAGTTGGGTGGTACAGCTCCTGACGGACGCCGTATGGAAGTGAACAGTTATTATGTGACAGAAAACGGACGTCCCATGATACCTGTCACTGGTGAATTCCATTATAGCCGTTTCCCTCGTGCACAATGGGAAGAGTCTGTGTTGAAGATGAAAGCAGGTGGATTGACGGTTATCCCCGTCTATGTTTTTTGGAATATACACGAAGAAGAAGAAGGACGCTTCTGTTGGGATGACAACCTCGACCTGCGTCATTTTGTAGAGCTGTGCAAGAAGCATGGGATGAACGTCATTGTGCGTGTAGGCCCCTTCTGCCATGGCGAGATACGCAACGGAGGATTGCCCGATTGGCTTTTTGCCAAGCCTCTTGATGTACGTTCCAACGATGATGATTACTTGAGATACGTCGAGCGACTCTACGGAGAAATCGGACGTCAATTGAGCGGATTGTACTATAAGGATGGAGGCCCTATCATTGGTATTCAGATTGAGAACGAACACCAACATAGTGCCGCCCCTTGGGCCATCAACTATCCAGGCGAAGCTCCCGACCACACCAGTGCCACTTATGACAAGGACATCACCATGGTGGGCGTGAGCGAGCAGAAGCAGGAAATCAAGACATCGGAATTGGGCGAACAACACATGCTCACCTTGAAGCGCATGGCCGAAAAGGCAGGCATGATTACTCCGCTCTACACCGCTACCGGTTGGGGCAATGCAGCAATCATAGGCAACGAGGCTATTCCTGTTACGGCCGCGTACACCTACCCCTTTTGGGCAAAACCTTCGATGTCTCCCTTCTGCCTATTCAAGGATATCCAACACGAGCCAGACTACTCGCCCGTGCGTTACAACACTGACCTCTACCCCTCGTTTTGTGCCGAGATGGGTGTGGGCATACAGATGATTTACGAAAGCCGTCCCGTGATTGATGCTCGTGCGGCCGAGGCACTGATGGTACGTACCCTTGGCTCAGGAGCCAATTGCATCGGTTACTATATGTATCACGGAGGATCCAATCCCCGACGCATCGGTGGTGGATTCTTTGCCGACGAACCGATGGGTATCCCCAAAATTAACTACGATTACCAGGCCCCCATCGGCGAATTTGGACGCGTGCGCGATTCCTATAACTACCTGCGCATTCTGCACACTTTCATTCACAATTTCGGTCATCAGTTAGCTCCGATGGAGACCGTTCTTCCTGAAGGATATCGTATTCTCAAGCCTGGTAATCGCGAGACATTGCGCTTCTCTGCCCGCATGAAGGAGGGCAGCGGATTCCTCTTCATGACCAATTTTCAGGATCACGACACGGCACGCATTGACCAGAAGGACTTGCAAATCAAACTGAATCTGAGGGGTGAGACATTGATCATCCCCGCCAACGGTACCTTCACGCTGAAGAAAGATGCCAGTGCCATTCTGCCCTTCAACTTCGATATGGAGGGAGCACGATTGAAGTATGCCACGGCTCAGCTCTTGGCCAAATTGGACGATGACGGACGCACGCACTACATCTTCTTTGCACCCGACGGATTTACTCCCGAATATATCTTTAAGAAGGGGACTGTTAAGGGTGGTAAAGTGCGCTTCACTCCCATCCCTGGCATCAAGAGTACCTTCCGTCTGACCACAGCTACGGGCAAGAAACTGATGGTCACTACCCTCACCCGCCAGCAAGCACTCAATACCTTGCAATTGGAGGACGGACGCCTGCTCATCACCGATGCTACGGTATTGCCTGAAAAAGAAAAAGTTACCCTTCTCAGCGTAAGCAATCCCTCAGTGGATTACATTCTTTACCCCTCGAAGCAAGGATGGAAGCCTCAGACGGTAAGTGTCGAGCCTGTCACTCCGAAGGTTGAGTGGAAACAGGTGAACGGCCAGCGCATCACTGTGCGTCCCGAGCAACCTGCTTTGCCACAAGTGAACGATTATTTCCTCAATATCGATTATACGGGCGATGTGGCCATGGCTTTCATGGGAGGCGACATCGTGCTCGACCACTTTTGGTATGGTGCTCCGTGGAGCATCGGTCTCAAGCGTTTCAAGGACGATTTGAAGAAACACGGAGAGATGACCTTCTACTTCCGTCCACTCAAGAAGAACGCGCCTTTCATCAAGATGGGTGGTGTTCCCGAGTCGGCATTCCCCGATTTTACCCGCCAATCCAGTGTGCTCCGTATCAACAAGGTTGAATTGTTGCCCGAGTATCGGATGAGTGTAGAGTTGTAGAAACATGCTTTTAATGGCATGCAGATGACATAGAAACATCTACGTGCCATTATTTCTCTTGATATAAATCAAGAAATATGTTATATAACATAAAAAACAGGGGTAAATGCTTGCTGATTCAAAAAAAGGCAGTACCTTTGCATCAGTTTTTCATGGTATTAGATTTAAGGTTAATAAAGGTTGGGTCAAGGCGTTGACCCTTTTTTTGTGTCCGTATGTTTCTTGCTCCTCTCAAGCAATCTTTTCCATACAGACAAAGAATGTAGAAACAAAGAAAAAGACTCTGTTTCTACACGTGTTCTAAAAACGAAATTCAATCCTCCAAATAGTAATCAATAGTGGTCACCACTCGCACCTTTTTGATATAAGGCGTGTTGCTATCGCGATCGGTGATGCTGAATTGTCCCTGATAGGCATGTTTGATTTTGCCCAATTCGCTATCTGAGTCAGAGGCAAATTTCTCGGCAGCAGCGCGTGCGTTCTTGGTGGCCTCCTCAATCATTTGCGGTTTGATGCGGTTCAGGTCGGTGTAGTCGTATTGCACATTGTAGCGATAGTCGCCACCAGTGATGGCAATGCCCTGTTTCAACAGTTCGCCCTGCTCGCTGATGAGCCGGCGCACGAGGTCAACCTGAGTGGAGGTCACGGTGATGACGGACGTCACATTGTAGCGGTATCCCGTCTGATTGTTGCTGTAACGTTCGGCATCGAGGTCAATAATGTCGGGTGCATTCACGGTAATCTCTTCTTCGGTAATCCCCTTCTGCTTGAGGAAATTGACGATAGCCGTGTTCGTACTGTTTATCTGATTGTACAGAGCCGGTAAGTCGTTGCCCAAAGCCTTGTACATCAGAGGCCATGTCACTTTGTTGGCCGGCACTTCCATTTCGGCCAGTCCCTTTACGTTCACCACTCTATCACGGTTGGCAAACCCGTCCAACCCGTTTTCAACAAACTTGCCCATCAGCAGCAATCCGCCTGCAATGATAAGGGCTTCCCATTTCCAACTTTTCATAAGCGTGAATTTTTAGGTTTATTTCCTTTATATATTCTATAACTCCTTTACCTCTTCTTGGTTCAAGGCCCGCTTGTAGAGTTTGCCTTTCGAGCAGATGTGTCCGGTGACAGGTGTGGTGAGGTGAATCGTCTGGTCGAGCAATCCGTTCACATAGGTGCGTACAATGCCCTCTTTGCAAGTGACAGTATAGGTCAGGCACTCGTGCACCGAGGGGGCGTACCACTTGCCATTGGTGCTACGTTGCTGATGTCTCCAGCTGTCAGCAGTCACCAGGCGGTTGCTGCTCGCGTAAGCTTCGTCGCCGATGTGCACCACAGGTATCTGTGTTTTTTCGTCCACTATCACGCGCAGGTTTCCTATAATCAGTATGTTAGTGGGATAGGCACTGGCACCCTCGGATCTCACCACCACCGAAAGGGTAAACTCCTCCAGTTCGTCCTTTTTCAGGAACTTGGCCGTCTGATTCCTGTTCAGCAATCCTTTCTGAAGGTTCACCTTGGGGGCCTTCCAGGCATAGTCGGCACAAATGGCCGTAGGATAACCCGGACGCTCACGGCTCACAATCCAGTCGTAGTAGTAGCCCTGCATCCATGTGAGGCGCAGGGGAGAGCCGTCAGACGAAGGTATCATGTAGGGGCGTGCGTTGTTCAATCTCGAGTCGCGTGTCACGGCCTCACTCGCCACCGCCCCATCAGGAGCGACGGTGTATTTCACAATCTCGTAATACCGGCCGTTAGCCCCCTCCACGGGCACTGAGCAATAAACCACATTGGGGTGTGCCTCGTCGATGGCCATACCGCCACTATAGCATTTCTCCAATCCTGGTGTCTGATGGAAATGTCCGCCTCCATTGGCCAAGAAGGTTGTCTGCCAACGGCTTCCATCCCAACGGGCATAGTAGTAATCGTGTGATTCCTTTGCATCATCAATGCGCACCATGGCAATGGCGGGGCGGTTCTCCTCGCCTGCCACCACTTGCCACAACCAGTCGCGCGAATCCTTCGGAGCATCCACCACAGCATCGGGAAATTTTTCGGCATACTCAGCCCGTTTGTTCACGTGGTGAGGTCCCTCAGCAATTTTCGACAGGGTGCGTCCGTTCACATCCTCCAGTGTGAGGGTGTTTACGTTGATATAGTTGAAATAGAGGTGGTTGGGCATCTCATTGTCGGGGTGTCCCGTGGTGTAGGCCAACAGGATTTTGTCCTTTCCGTTCGACTGGTACTTGGCGTAGGGGCGTGCACCAGTCGATTTCACCATCTGACAAGGTCCCCAAGTGAAGTGCACGTCGCCCTCCTTCGTAGGCATAGAGAGCTGCGCAATGGTGGGATGCCACCCAAGGCCGCGCCAACAGAGGTAGATGTGGTTGGGGGCGTCGCTCAGAATGAAGGGCGACGGATAGGTCGTGTTGTGATTGGTCGCCAGGCGCTTCTCTTCGCCCAAGGTAGTGATGTCTCCCCTCTCCGTTGATACGCGATAATAGAAACAGGCCTCGTCGGTGTGGCGCGAGTAGAAAATCATCACCCGCTCGTCGGGCAACACCAGGAAGGTGGGGTTGTTGTGGTCATCGGGTTGGAAATACGAGCGAACAAGCACTTCGGCGCGTTCGCCCGTCAACAGGTCGTACTGCATGGCCTTCACATTGCCATGCACATCGATGTAGCCGATGTAGGTGCGGTTGATACTTCCGTCGGCATTCTTGTAGTGTACGGCCCGTGGGTCGGCAAACCAGCACCAGGCTCCTTCGGGGGTCACTTCGTGAATGGCACTCCCCTCTCCAATCATTGATTTTGCCGCCGTGGGCAAAGTCATCATGAGCAGCATCCAGCTGAATAGTAAGTTTTTCATTTTGTTTTTTCTTGATTATTATGCCGCGAAGATACGATTTTATACTGAACAAACCGAAAATATTCCGTACTTTTGCATCCGCAAAAGAACAATCATCATGTTGACGACCATTTTTCTTGTCTTTTTCCTCACCATCGTGGCCAGTTTTATCCAGCGGGTCACGGGGTTCGGCTTTGGCATCTTTGTCATGATGTTTTTCCCCTACATCCTCCCCACGTTTGGCGAGTGCATCACCCTTTCGGGGCTGTTGGCGGGCACCACATCGCTCCTGATAGCCTTGCGCAATTGGCGCTACATCCGTTGGCGACTGATAGGTACAGTGTTGTTGTTCAATATTGTAGCCTCGTATATTGCCATCGAATACATGGCCAGCCTTAGCAATGCAGGCATGAAGCGCACGTTTGGTGTGGCGCTCATCCTCATTGCCCTCTACTTCCTCTTCTTCGACGGACGGTTGAAAATGCTGGGTCAATCGCGTCCTGCCCAAGCCGGTGTAGGCATCGTCAGTGGCATCATGGGCGGCATGTTTGCCATGCCCGGTCCTCCCGTTGTACTCTACACCATCGGAGTCATTGGCGACAAGCGCGAGTATGTGGCCACCCTGCAAGCACTTTTCTTCACGCTCAACGTCTTCTACACCCTTTTCCGCCTGAAGGTCGGATTCTTTGCCGATTCCACTCTCACCCTTTGGGTTTTCGGCCTTCTCGGATGCTTCCTCGGTGCGTGGGCGGGTGCCCGTTTTTTTCATCTTATCAGTCTTCCCCTGCTGAAAAAAATCGTTTATCTGCTGATGATTGTCAGTGGAATGGTGGCAGTGTGGTAAAATAATACCCCCTTTTTTCACTTTTTTATTCATTTTTGCAAAAAAGTTTTAGCTTGTCCCACGATTTGGGACAAGCTGCCGTTAATTTTGCATGCAGAAAGAATAAAAACATTAACGATTAAACAAGTATAGACATGAAAACCTACATCGAAATCAGCCGTCCGTCAACTGGTAGAATCATCACCAACCAGGTGGTAAACCTCTTGTCAACCATCCAATCAGCATGTGGCAAAAAGCGCATTGCATCCAAGAAAAGGGCCATAATCCTTTTCGTTCTCCTCCTTTTCTGCTGTGCTTTACTGTTCGGATGCAGTCTTTTTTCACTCATTATCATCTCCTTTTTTATCATATCTTTGGTGATGGTCATCAACGAGTTCATCCAATACATCCGCTTCATTCGCGAAATGGAGTGACGAGTGACGAGGGAGAGTCTGTATCGGATTGTTCCGTTGTGAATATATTGTTTGTTGGGGAATATTGTCGCATGAAAGCAATATTTCCCATGTCGGTTTATCGCTGGCTTTGCAAATATATGAACAAAAAACCATATTTAAATAAATGAATATTATCTGATTACAGAGTTTTAAGAGAGCAATTGTTTACGAATGGATTTTGACACTTATGGCGAATCATTTCCGATGGATAATGTACATTTTCAGTGCAATGATTGACTGCCCTCGTACAAAAAACTATGACCGTTGGCTATGGATAATGGCTCCATTTGCCATAGTTATTTGCTATCTGATGAAATGACCTTACAAATTCAGTTTTGACGATTGTTAAACAATTGGCTATCTTTCGAAAAAAGATTGTGGCTGTTTGCCATGGCTACAGCTTCATAATCAACGGGATGCAGCACCGGATATCGCCATTGTCCTTCGTGTGAAAGTGTTAAATCTCCGCCGAAACGGGAGTGCCTCTTGATAACCTGGGGCACAATTTCGTATCTTTGTATCGCATGGAGGCAAAAGAGGGGATGGAAAGCCGCCTGCGCCACTCTCATGTGTGGGGGTGAGGATGGCACAGGCGACGGATGAGGCAGGCTTAGCCTTGGGATAAGGCAGGCCTACCCCAAGGCTAAGGTTCGTTAACAATCGCCCGCCTCAGACACGGATGACGCGGATAAATGGATTCAAAGTTGAAGGTTCAAGGTAGGGTGTCCAAGGTTTCAATCCATCAGCTCCGTCCGAAAAATGAAAGGGACAGCATGAGAAAGAACAAAAATCAGGGTGCATCAGATTGGGCACCCTGCGTTGATGGGGGCAAGGAGGAGTCGGCAAGTGAAAACAGAAGCAACTCCGAGGAGTGGGGAAAATTAACGATTTTGTCTCAACCTCTATTGCAAATGTTACATTTTCAGGTCTCGTCAGCCAACATAGGGGTAGATTCAAGAAATAATTCTTATCTTTGTCGGCAGAATGTTTAGAAATATTTTTTTTGGAAACATAAAATTTATAGAACATGAGAAACAGAATAAAAATTTGGGGATTGGCCTCCGTGTTAGGAATGACCGCCCTGAGTGCAACGGCACAGATTCCACAAAAGGTGGAGAGTTTCCCCATCAGCAATGTGCGGCTGACGAAGAGTCCGTTCAAGCACGCTGAGGAGATGGACATACAGTACCTGTTAGGTATCAACCCCGACCGCCTGTTGGCTCCCTACTTGAAGGAGGCAGGCCTTACCCCCAAGGCAGAGAACTACACCAACTGGGAAAACACAGGATTGGACGGACACATCGGCGGACACTACGTATCGGCACTGGCCTACATGTACGCTTCGACGGGCAACGCGGAAATCAAGCGCCGGCTGGACTACATGATTAGCGAACTGAAGCGTTGTCAGGACAAGGACGGATACCTGAGCGGTGTGTCCAACGGCCGACAGACATGGAAGGAAATCAAGGAGGGTAACATCCGTGCCTCGGGCTTCGGATTGAACGACCGGTGGGTGCCCCTGTATAACATCCATAAGATTTATGCCGGACTTCGCGACGCTTACCTCCACGCGGGCAGCAAGGATGCGAAGGAGATGCTCATCAAACTGACCGACTGGATGATCCGCCTCGTAGAGAACCTGAGCGAGGCCCAGATGCAGGACATGTTGCGTAGCGAGCATGGCGGATTGAACGAGACCTTTGCCGACGTGGCTGCTATCACAGGCGACGAACGCTACCTGAAACTTGCCCACAAGTTTTCGCACAATTTGGTGCTTGAACCCTTGCTCAAGAAGGAAGACCGCTTGACGGGTATGCACGCCAACACACAGATTCCGAAGGTGATCGGATACAAGCGCATGGCAGACTTGGAGGGCAATACCGACTGGAGCGAAGCCGCCCGCTACTTCTGGGAAACGGTAGTGGAACGCAGAAGTATCAGCATTGGTGGAAACAGTGTGCGCGAACACTTCCACCCCGACACCGACTTCAGCAGTATGCTCACCAGCGAACAGGGTCCTGAGACGTGTAACACCTATAACATGCTGCGCCTCACCAAGATGCTCTACGAGACAAGTGGCGATGCCGACTACATGGACTTCTACGAGCGTGCACTCTACAACCACATCCTTTCGACCATCAACCCCATCCAGGGAGGATTCGTATATTTCACTCCGATGCGTTCGGGCCACTACCGCGTCTATTCACAACCGCAGACGAGCTTCTGGTGCTGCGTGGGTTCGGGAATGGAGAACCACGCCCGCTATGGCGAAATGATTTACGGACACAAGGATGCTAACCTCTACGTGAACCTCTTCATCCCCTCTACCCTGCAATGGAATGGTACCACCATCGAACAGCAGACGGGATTTCCAGAGGAGGAGGGTACAACACTCGTCGTCACTCCCAAGAAGAGCAAGCAGCAGTTCACCCTGAACGTGCGTGTACCCGAATGGCTGAAGCAGGGCGACATGAAGTTCACCATCAACGGAAAGGCCGAGCAGGCCATCGTGAAGGACGGATATGCCACCATCGACCGCACTTGGCAAAAGGGTGACAAGGTGCACATCAGCTTGCCGATGAACCTGCACGTGATGGGCTTGCCCGACGGTTCGGCCAACTACTCCATCATGTATGGTCCCATCGTGTTGGGTGCTTCGCTTGGCAAACAGGCTCAGGACGGCATGTATGCCGACGATAGCCGTGGTGGACACATTGCTAATGGTCCTCGCCTGCCCCTTCAGGACATGCCGGTCATCGTAGGTGAGAAGGACGAAATCATCTCGCACATCCAAAAGGTGAACGGACAACCGCTGACCTTCAAGCTGGGTGGCGTATATCCCGCCAACTACGAGGGTATGACATTGCGCCCCTTCTATAGCCTCCACGAGTGCCGCTACATGGTTTACTGGCCACTCATCTCGAAGAAGGAACTGGCTGCCCGTCAGGAGCGATTGGCCCGCGAGGAGAAGGAGCGATTGGCACTGGATGCCATCACCACCGACAAGGTAATCTGTGGTGAGCAACAACCCGAGAGCGACCACTTCGTGAAAATGGATCAGAGCAACGCAGGCGACGATGAGGGTATCCACTGGCGCGAGACCCGCGAATGGTTCAGCTATCAGATGAAGACCCACGGACAACAACCTGCAAAGGTACGCATCCAATTCCGTCCCGAGAACCGTAGAGATGCACGCGTCTATGTGAACGACATTGTGATTGGCACACTGACCAACCAACGTGTGGCAGAACTTGAAATCCCTGCCGACCTGCGCAATGCCGAGGTGCTCACCATCAAAGTGGGCAAGGGTGAAGGTCGCGTCACACCGCACATCTACGAGGTTCGGTTGGTAAAATAGTGACGAACTTCGATCGACGGGCTACAAGTGAATAACTGTAGAGTCGTCAAAATAAATAAAATTGGGCGCGGATTTCGCGGATTAACACGGAACTTATATTTCAGCATCAAATGATTTTTTCCGTGTAATCTGCGTAATCCGCGCCTGATAATTTTGAATGGCATCATTTTGATACACCCTCCTCCCCCTTTTTTTGTGTAATAGGAGAAAAATGGCTACTTTTGCACAACAAATAGCAAGAAGCATATATGAGTGAGACAAAACATATTCATATCGACGAGTTCAATTATCCGCTACCCGATGAGCGGATTGCCAAATATCCGTTAGCAGAGCGCGACCAATCCAAGTTGCTCATATACGACAAAGGAAACGTGAGCGAGGATGTGTTTGCGACCCTGCCCGCCTATCTGCCCACGGGAAGCCTGATGGTGTTCAACAACACCAAGGTGATTCAGGCGCGTATGCACTTCCGCAAAGAGACGGGAGCCTTGATTGAGGTGTTCTGCCTGGAGCCTGCATCGCCAGCCGATTATGCGCAAAACTTTCAAGAGACGAAACGGTGCAGTTGGCTATGTCTGGTGGGAAACCTGAAGAAGTGGAAGGAGGGGACCTTGAGCCGGGTGGTAGAGGTAAGAGGAAAGGCTCTGACCCTGAGGGCCACACGCGGAGAATGCCGGGGTACGAGCCATTGGATAACCTTTGAATGGGAAATGGCTTCGGGCGAGAGCATCCCCTTTGCCGAGGTGTTGGAAGCGGTGGGAGAATTGCCCATTCCCCCTTACTTGAACCGAGCCACCGAGGAGCGCGACAAGGAGACGTATCAGACGGTATATAGTAAGGTGAAGGGAAGCGTGGCGGCACCAACAGCCGGATTGCATTTTACACCCCGTGTGTTGGAGGCATTGGACAAACAGGGGATTGAACGCGAGGAGTTGACCCTGCACGTGGGAGCCGGCACCTTCAAACCTGTGAAGAGTGAAGAGATTGGTGACCACGAAATGCACACTGAATACATCTCGGTGAGCCGACACACGATTGAACGTCTGATAGCTCATGGAGGTGAAGCTACGGCCGTGGGGACCACCAGTGTGCGAACCTTGGAAAGCCTCTATTACATAGGCGTAGCATTGGAAAGGAATCCGCAATCTACCGAAGAGGAATTACACGTGAAGCAATGGATGCCGTATGACTATGCAACCTCTGTGGCAAAAGGTGATGCGAAGGAACTGACAACGGTGGAGGCTTTGGAAAACATCCGCTCATATATGGAGGAAAACGGGTTGGAGGTGTTGCATACAAGCACACAGATAATCATCGCACCCGGATATGAATACCATATTGTGAAACGTATTGTCACGAACTTCCATCAACCTCAGAGTACATTGCTGCTCCTCGTATCGGCTTTCGTCAAGGGCGATTGGAGGAATATTTATGACTATGCGCTCTCGCACGATTTCCGTTTCCTCAGTTATGGGGATTCAAGTTTGCTGATTCCATAAAACTCATAAAGGCTATAGATATATACAGAGATTCATGCAAGACAATAATGAAGAGATGTTTCCCATAGTGGATGAAGATGGGAATATCGTGAGTGCCGCTACGCGCGGAGAGTGTCATGGAGGTAGTAAATTGCTGCACCCCGTGGTGCACCTGCATTTGTTCAATCCAGCAGGTGATATATACCTGCAGAAACGCCCCATGTGGAAGGATATCCAACCTGGCAAATGGGATACGGCTGTAGGCGGACATGTTGACTTGGGAGAGAGTGTGGCACAAGCCTTGGTGCGCGAAGTGCGCGAAGAATTGGGCATCGGGTTAGAACCCCCTCCTACCCCCTTGGCACATTATGTATTTGAAAGCGAACGTGAGCGTGAATTGGTGTTCGTTCACAAATTGGTGTATAGTGGAGACGTGTGCCCCAGTGGGGAGTTGGATGGTGGACGCTTCTGGAGTATCGATGAACTGCGCGAACATATAGGAAAACAGGTATTCACCCCTAATTTTGAAAGTGAATACCTGCGGTTCGAATCTGTCTTACGCGGGGGAACTGAATAAATCCAGTTTTTTTTGGCGTGCTTCGTCCAATGGTATGGGAGTAGCATTGTCGCCTCGTGCCTTTTGACGTAACTCTGCGTAGCAGGTGTTCAAGTCGGCAACGAAGTCGGCATGTTGTTTCGGATCCAACAGACGATTGGCGATGAGTACATTTTGCGATGCATCCTTCATCCATACAACCGGAGCGTCATACACAGGCGCTATTTTCAAAGCCGTATGCATAAGGCTGGTGGTGGCCCCACCTATCATGATGGGGATATTGGCATTGTGGCGTTGCAACTCCTTGGCCACGTTTGTCATTTCATCGAGAGACGGTGTGATAAGACCACTCAGACCAATGATATCGACCTGTTCGTCGATGGCGCGTTGGACAATCGTTTCGGCTGGTACCATCACTCCTAAGTCTATCACTTCGTAATTGTTGCAAGCCATCACTACGGATACAATGTTTTTACCAATGTCGTGCACATCACCCTTGACGGTGGCCAACAGAACTTTTCCTGCAGATACCCTTTCACTTCCTTTTCCTCCGTCTGATTGTTTTCCCGCTTCGATGTAAGGTTGCAGAATAGATACGGCACGCTTCATGGTGCGGGCAGTCTTCACCACTTGTGGAAGAAACATTTTGCCTTCGCCAAAGAGAGTACCTACCTGATTCATCCCCTCCATCAATGGCCCTTCAATGATTTCTACTGCTTGGTATCCGGCTTGGATGGCTTCTGTGAGGTCGGTTTCCAAATAATCTCCGATACCCTTTACCAACGCATGTTGCAGACGCTCGCCAACATTCCTATTTCGCCAATCGGAGGCTTGACTTGTCTGATGAACATGCTCTTTTGTCTCCTTCTCCTTATTGGCTCGCATCAGTATCTCTGAGGCTTTTTCAATCAAACGCTCGGTGGCATCAGCTCGTCGGCAAAGGATAACATCTTCGAGGACGGTCAACAGATCGGGAGCAATATCGGAATAAAGTACGGATGTGGCTGGATTCACGATAGCCATATCCATGCCTGCTCCGATAGCATGGTAGAGAAATACGGCGTGCATAGCTTCGCGGATATAATTGTTTCCACGGAAGGAGAAAGAAAGGTTGCTGACTCCACCACTGACGTGTGCCCCTGGCAAATGCTGGCGAATCCATTGGGTGGCTCGAATGAAATCAAGTGCATAGCGGTCGTGTTCGGCTATACCGGTGGCAACAGAGAGTACATTGGGGTCAAAGATAATGTCTTCAGGGGGGAATCCCGCTTGCTCTACCAATAATTTATAGGCACGTCCGCACACTTCAATCTTGCGTTCGTAGGTGTCGGCTTGCCCTTGTTCGTCAAATGCCATCACCACTACGGCTGCTCCTAATTGACGAATTTCGCGTGCATGGTTGAGAAATATCCCTTCTCCCTCTTTCAAAGAGATGGAGTTGACAATGGCTTTACCCTGAATACACTTCAAACCGGCTTGAATGACCTCCCACTTTGAAGAGTCAATCATGAGTGGCACACGGGCAATCTCTGGCTCGCTGGCCAACAAATTGAGGAAGGTGGTCATCTCTTCCTTCGCTTCCAGAAGACCATCGTCCATATTGATGTCGATGACCAAAGCTCCGTCCTCCACTTGCTTGCGTGCGATAGAAAGGGCTTCGTCATACTTCTTTTCGTTGATCAACCGGAGGAACCTGCGTGAACCGGCCACATTGCATCGCTCTCCAACGTTTATGAAATTCGATTCGGGTTTCACTTCGGTCAATTCAAGACCCGACAATTGCATCCAATGGCTCTTTTCTACAGGTATGTGTGGGTGGGCATTTCCGGATTCAACCAATTGTGCAAATCGGGCAATGTAAGCATCCGTAGTGCCACAACATCCACCAATGATGTTCACCAATCCCTCATCGATGTATTCTTGCATTTGTGCGGACATTTCCTCGGGTGTCTGGTCGTATTCGCCCATTTCGTTCGGAAGTCCTGCATTGGGATAAGCGGATATATAGTAAGGTGCACGCGCCGACAATGTACGCAAAAAGGGTTTCAGTTGGCGAGCACCAAATGAACAGTTCAATCCGATAGAGAATATATTAGCATGGCTGACCGATGCCAAGAGAGCCTCCAAGGTTTGTCCCGAAAGTGTACGACCAGTAATGTCGGCCACGGTGACGGAGAGCATCAGTGGCACTTTCCTACCCGCTTGCTTCATGGCCTTTTCAGCTGCATACAGGGCTGCTTTTGCATTGAGCGTATCAAAGATGGTTTCGATGAGCAAAGCATCTACGCCGCCTTCAATCAGGGCTGTCATTTGCTCGGTGTAAGCATGAGCCAGGGTGTCAAATGTCAATGCGCGGTTAGCAGGGTCGTTGACATCGGCACTCATGGAGCACGTCTTGTTGGTAGGACCTACAGAGCCGGCTACAAAACGGGGCTTCGCCGGATTAAGTTCGGTATATTCATCGGCTATGCGTCGTGCGATACGGGCTGCTTCCAGATTGATTTCGCGACAAATATCCTGCATGCCGTAGTCCTCCATAGAGATACGCTGGGCATTGAATGTGTTTGTTTCAATGATGTCGGCACCGGCTTCCAGATAACGTCGATGGATATCGGTCACCACATCAGGGCGCGTCAGACTGAGTAAATCGTTATTTCCTTTCATCAATCCGGGTACGTCTGCAAAACGTTCACCACGGAAATCAGCTTCTTGCAAACCATAACTTTGAATCATGGTGCCCATGGCACCGTCCAATACAAGAATCCGCTCCTTGATGAGAGCGGAAAGGGATTTTATGAGCCCACCACAAACTCCCCCCGAAGGGGTGGATGGCTTGGATAGTGATTTCATTTCCTTATATCATATAATTAGTTTTGTCCTCTCCACATTTTGGGGAATTGGAAGGTGATTGATTCCCTTATCTTTTGAACATCCTGTCCATTTCACGGCGATCGTCTTTCTCCTTCAGAGATTCGCGCTTGTCGAATTCTTTCTTACCCTTGGCTAAGGCTATGACCAGTTTGGCCAATCCCTTTTCGTTGATGAACAGGCGGGTGGGCACAATGGTAAAACCAGGTGTCTTAGTCGATTGTTGCAATTTGCGCAACTCTTTTTTATTGAGCAGGAGCTTTCGGTCGCGTCGCGCAGAGTGGTTGTTGTACGAGCCATAGAAATACTCGGCAATGTGCATATTCTTTACCCACATTTCGCCTCGGGAGAAGAAACAGAATGTATCTACAAGACTGGCCTTTCCAGCACGTATAGACTTTATTTCGGTACCTGTGAGCACGATACCAGCCGTATAGGTGTCGATAAATTCATAGTCAAACGATGCACGCTTGTTCTTTATATTAATAGGTGATGGTTTCATTGATGGAGTTGCCATGGTCGGAGTCTTTTTAATGCTTGTGTATAAAAACAGATTAGTTGGCCATTTTGCTCAGCCAAGTGAATATGTAATCAATGACTATGGGAGCAACCAGAATGATGACCGAGGTGATGAGTGTATATGAAAGCAATTTGTCTTCGGGTATTTTCATCATCATTTTGCTTCCTTCCCACACGATGTATATCAGATAAAATTGCAATATCCAACGCAAGATGAAGAAACTGGGAAAGAGTGATCCGAAGATACTGAGTACAAAAATCACGCTCATGGAGTACCCCACCAGCTTCTGGATGTTTGCCCGTGTGTTTTCGGAGTGGTCATAGAGAGTATGGTTTCCGTACCACTCTATCGCGTAAGTCGCAAGGTAAAATCCACCAAACAGACTGATGAACAAACCGCAACATTTGGTCAGAGTTAATTGGAAATCAAACTCATCAACACCGTTTCCGAACAACAGACCCACAAACATGGCAATCCCACACAAAGCTATCAATGGATAGACGTATGCCGTCTGCACCTGTTCGGGAGTATCCTCCTGACAGATTTCCTCCCATGCCTTGGATGGAGAGCCTATGATTTGAATCAATCTGTTAAACAGTTCTTTATAGTTCATAGCTGTAAAAGGGAAACTGGATAGATGCTGTTTTAATATCCGCCTGTAGAATTACTATATGTAGGAGGATTGAGGCGGGTACGACTGATTTTACAAGTTACTGTGTCGGTATATACCGAATCCTTTGCCGAGCTGTACCATACGGGAGCTGTCATGATGATTTTGAGCGAATCGCTTGTCACCGCACCCGGAGTGCGTACAAAGTCAGGAAGGGTGGCACTCACCGTTTGCAAGAATTCATTATTCCATGTGCCGGCCTTTTCATTATAATGGAGATTCAGATAGAGGTTTTCTCCATCGAACTTGTTGCGGTCAAAGGAACAATTCATGTCGAAATTGAAATTAGTGGCCGTCCATGCTTGCATGGTGACGTATCCCCGATATGCGTGCATGGTGAATCCGAGCAATGTGTCGTTCCCCAATGTAGAAGGATATTTGTCCATCCCCGTCACATCCACCATCGATACGGTATCAATCTTCACCGCACTACGCACAATGCTTTTGAAACGGGTGTTCTCCATCGAGATGTTGTCACCGGTGATGATGGGCAAGTCGTATCTTATCATGACTCTGACCGCATCGCCCCACTTGATGTTTGCACTTTCTGAACTGGGGTCAAGAATACCTCGCCCTTCGTCCAGATAGAGGCGCACATTGCCCACTTCGTCATGAGTGACGGTGGCAAAAGTAGGTACAGTTACACGATATTCATTCTCTACGCCGTCAAAACACGACACAAATGTAAAAATCATTGTTGAAAGCACTATCCAACAGAGTGCTGCATACATTTTCTTCATTTTCTCAACTCTAAACTTCTTGTACTCTATTCTAAAATCGGTTTGCAAAAGTATAAAAAAGAATCATACGGTTATACATATATGCATGAGATTTTAGGATTCTTTATTTTATGTTACATAAAGGGGCTTTAGGGATAAAGCAACATCAGCCGCCGGCTGAAGGTACCTTAACCGTCACCTGAACCTGCTTCAGGTCTCGCTTGATGTGGCTTTATCCGACAACTTCTCCGAACTCTTCGATATGCTCATCTACATACGATGCCAAGGTAGCGGTGACGTACTCCTCCATCTCCATGAACTCCTCTTCCAACTTGTCGAAAGCTTCGAAGTGTTCGTAAGTGGCCATGAATTCTTCGTCGGTCTTTTCGCGAGTGAGTTCTTCCTTGTTTTCCTCGTACACTTTTCGGGCACTATATACGAGTTTTGAAAACTCGCGTGCTCCCATCAGACGCATGGCTTTGGCAAAGGGATTTTCGAAGATGAAACTGCCATAACCATTATATATAAGCTGAACAAATCCACCTTCGTTCACTTCGCGACGGAAATAGTGGTAAGCCAAAAGGCTGATTTGATAACCGTTCAACAAAGGCATAGTTTCGGCCGTCAGTTCACCACCGATGGCCGATTCGTATGCATCGATGAACACTTGCAGGAATTCATCCATTCCCTCCATGGCTCCCTTGCGCAGGGCTTCGTCTTTTATCTGTATCATTGTCCTTTCTTGATTTTTAGAGCCTGCAAAGATACTTTTTCCCCCTTAATTATGCAACCTTTACTTGGCAAAATGGTAGATGAAAAGGGGAAATTTCAAATTTTTCCTAAAAAGTCTGTCAAAATTTACAATGGAAACGAATAAAAATATTACCTTTGTGTCGCTTTATAGGGCAATGGTGGCAAAGGCACCATTTTGTCCATGAAGCAATGATGTGGTTTACAAATCATTTATTTCATTACTCATAATAATAAAAACATTAAGAGATTATGACTTATTCACATGAAGTTGAACACATGTGTGTTGTAAAGAAGGGACCTAATCATGGTCCTGCTCCCATTCCTGAAGAAGGAAAGTGGGTTCAGTCAAAAGAGATTAAAGACATCTCAGGTCTTACTCACGGTATCGGTTGGTGTGCTCCCCAGCAGGGTGCTTGCAAGCTGACGCTGAACGTGAAGGAAGGTATCATCCAGGAAGCCCTCGTTGAGACAATCGGTTGCTCAGGTATGACTCACTCTGCAGCTATGGCTTCTGAGATTCTCCCTGGCAAGACTTTGCTTGAGGCTTTGAATACCGACCTCGTTTGCGATGCTATCAACACCGCTATGCGCGAGTTGTTCCTGCAGATTGTTTACGGCCGCACCCAGTCAGCTTTCTCAGAAGGTGGTCTGATGATTGGTGCTGGTTTGGAAGACCTTGGTAAGGGTCTCCGCAGCCAGGTAGGTACCCTTTATGGTACATTGGCAAAGGGTCCTCGTTACCTCGAAATGGCCGAAGGTTACATCAGCCGTGTAGCCCTCGACAAGGACGACCAGATTTGCGGTTACGAATTTGTTCACCTGGGCAAGTTCATGGATGAGATTAAGAAAGGCACTGATGCCAACGAGGCATTGAAGAAGGTTACCGGCACATACGGTCGCTTCACAGCTGAGCAAGGTGCAGTTAAACACATTGACCCCCGTCACGAATAATATAAGGAGGAAAGAACTATGATTAGAGAAGTAAAATTCGAAAGCCAAGACCGTCGTATCAAACAGATTCTCGCTGCATTGAACGAGTACGGCATTAAGTCAATTGAAGAGGCCAACGAGATTTGCGACCAATATGGTCTTGATCCTTATTTGGCATGTGAAGAAACTCAGCCCATCTGCTTCGAAAACGCCAAGTGGGCTTATGTAGTAGGTTGTGCCATCGCTATCAAGAAGGGTGTGAAGTCAGCTGCTGAAGCTGCCGAAGCCATCGGTATCGGTTTGCAGGCATTCTGTATCCCCGGTTCAGTAGCCGATGACCGTAAGGTAGGTCTTGGCCACGGTAACCTCGCTGCTATGCTCCTCCGCGAAGAGACCAAGTGTTTCGCTTTCCTCGCTGGTCACGAGTCATTTGCTGCTGCTGAAGGTGCCATTAAGATTGCCGCTAAGGCTGACAAGGTTCGTAAGGAGCCCCTTCGCGTAATCCTCAACGGTCTTGGAAAAGACGCTGCTCAGATTATCGCCCGTATCAATGGCTTTACTTATGTTCAGACTCAGTTCGACTACTACACTGGTGAATTGAAAGAAATCAAGCGCATCGCTTACTCTGACGGTCCTCGTGCAAAAGTTAACTGCTATGGTGCTGACGACGTTCGCGAAGGTGTTGCCATCATGTGGAAGGAAGGCGTTGACGTATCAATCACTGGTAACTCAACTAACCCCACTCGCTTCCAGCACCCCACAGCTGGTACTTACAAGAAGGAGCGCGTGCTTGCTGGCAAGCCCTACTTCTCTGTAGCATCTGGTGGTGGTACAGGTCGTACACTGCACCCCGACAACATGGCTGCTGGTCCTGCTTCTTATGGTATGACTGACACCATGGGTCGTATGCACTCTGACGCACAGTTCGCAGGTTCTTCATCAGTACCCGCTCACGTGGAGATGATGGGATTCCTCGGTATCGGTAACAACCCCATGGTAGGTTGCACTGTAGCTTGTGCCGTTGACGTAGCTACAGCTCTTGCTAACAAGTAATCCAAGATTGCTGAATATAGAAGAGGATGTGTCGAATTCGATATATCCTCTTTTTTATTCCATTCGTTACCTTTGAAATCTTAAATCCATAGATGCCATTTCTTCCATTTGCATTTTATCTTTCTTTTGCAAAATTATAGTATATGTTTTCTGATTCACAAAATACGGCTATAGTTTTTAAATTTGTGACAAGTTTTCAGGTGTTTGTGTGCGTAATGCAACATATTTGAAAGTATCTGCAACATCGTAGTTCTATAGGAGTAAGACAAAAATCGTATTTTTGCAACGATAAAACCGGCAAGAACGGAATTTGGATTAGAATATTAATTTTAAACTAATAAATCATGAGTAATTCAGTACAAGAACAAAAAGGATTCTACAAGCTGTCATGGTTACAGCGTATCGGTTTCGGTTCTGGCGACCTCGCTCAGAATTTGATTTTTCAAACGGTAGCATGTTATTTGATGCTTTACCTCGTTACAGTATTAAAAATTAGCCCAGCATTTGTGAGCGGATTGATTCTCGCGGTCCGATTCATTGACTGTTTCTGGAGTCCTGTGGTGGGACGCTATATTGACAATCGCAATCCCAAATTAGGAAAGTATCGTTCTTACCTTCTTTATGGTGGTATTCCTCTTACCATTGCAGCCTGTTTATTGATGCTTCCTCAGGCTGCCACTTGGTCTATGACCATGAAGATTATTTATGCTACAGTCAGCTATACAGTACTGAGTATGATTTACTCGGTAGTTAATATCCCTTATGGTTCTATCATGGCCAGTATGACTCGTGACAACGATGAAGTGCTTAAACTTACATCTACACGAATGGTTTGCGCCAACATTGGACAAATTGTCGTTCAAGCAGGCTTCCCCATCGGACTTGCCATCATGGCCCACACTGTAATTGACTGGAATCAGGCAATATTTATGGCCATTGGTACAATTCCTGCATTCATTATTTTGCCATCTTTGCCAATATTGAAGAGTTGGTTGGGTAAGAAGGGACTTTACTATCTGCTTCTCTCAATCGGCTTTATCGGATTTGCTGTATTGTTTATCATTGGTAAATTCTTTGATGTCGAGAGTTGTAACACCATCGTTCAGGCTGCCAAAGTGATGACAGGAGTCGGACTCCTTGTTGGTTCACTCATGTGGGCACTTGTTCCTGAAGTAATCACTGAAGCTGAATATCGTACAGGCAACAGACCTGCAGCTACGGTAAATGCTCTTGCCGGTGTTGCATTTAAGGCAGGTTTTTCAATCGCCGGATGGATTACTCCATTGGTAATGGGAATGATTGGCTTTGATTTGGCAACCGAAGAATCAGCTCTGCCTACTGACCCGATGGCATGGTTCACAGTTACATGTGTGTTTGCTCTCGTTGGTTTTGCTCTCTTGCTTTATTGTTTCATGGGCTGTAAAGAAAGAATTGCTACAACACCGGAAAAGCCCGTTACGTATGGTGAAATGTTTGCTGAGTTCAAGGCCAACAAATGCCTCCAATTGGTGCTCGGTATTTTTATTGTAGTATTCTTAGCATCTTTCATCAGCGCACCTGTAAATGCTTATTATACCAAGTTGGCCAATTATTCTGAAATTGCACAAAATGCCATTCTTTGGTTCACTTGTATCATTCCTGCCATTCTTCTGATTGTTGTGGGATTCCTTATTCACAAGTATCCTCTCACAGATGAAAAACTTGACGAAATCAACAAGGCAATCGAAGCCCGTTCTTAAATAGAGTATTAACCCATAAAACATACATATCTTATGAAAACTCCCAGATATCTTTTTCCGAGTGACTATATGGCAGACCCTTCAGCCAATGTGTTTGGCGACCGCCTCTACATTTTCCCCAGCCACGACCGTGATAGTGGTGAAGCCTTTGATGACGATGGTGGACATTTCCAGATGAAAGATTATCATGTCCTTTCACTCACAGATGTGGAGAATGGCGAAGTGACCGATCACGGCATGATTCTCGATGTTGAGCAAGTGCCTTGGGCCGAACGTCAGATGTGGGACAACGACGTAGTAGAGAAAGATGGCAAATATTACCTCGTATTTTCAGCCAAAGACCCGAATGGTGTATTCCACCTTGGTGTTGCTGTTGCTGACAAGCCCGAAGGTCCGTTCATTCCTCAACCCCACCCTATCCGTGGCTCGTTCAGTATTGACCCCTGTGTCTTCAAAGACGATGACGGACAAATCTATTGTTACTTCGGTGGTTTGTGGGGCGGACAATTGCAATGGTACACCCTCACTCCTGCCGCTACCGACAATGAAGAAGGTTGTGTAGTAATGGGTCCCGCTGCTGACAAGAAGACTCCCCTCTTCCTCCCTGCCGATGCTCCCGCCGTACCATCTATGGTAGTTCGTATGAGCGATGATGTATTGCAGTTTGCCGAAGCTCCTCATGCGGTTGTCATTTTGGATGAGACTGGCGAACCGATGAAAGCAGGTGACCCGCACCGTTTCTTTGAAGCATCATGGATGCATAAATATAAAGGCAAATATTACTTCTCTTATTCAACCGGAGACAGCCATTACCTCTGTTATGCAATCGGTGATACGCCCTATGGTCCTTTCAAGTTCCAAGGTGTTATTCTTGACCCCGTTGTGGGATGGACAACTCATCACAGTATCGTAGAGTATAAGGGTGAATGGTATCTGTTCTATCACGATTGTGTTC
Organism: Bacteroidaceae bacterium; assembly: GCA_017521285.1. Classification (GTDB taxonomy): domain Bacteria; phylum Bacteroidota; class Bacteroidia; order Bacteroidales; family Bacteroidaceae; genus Phocaeicola_A. The sequence continues at coordinate 39,275 of JAFXDG010000131.1, forward strand.
CTTCCAACGACACCACTTGGTTGCGTTCATTGAAGGTACAGAAGTTGTACTACAATGAAGACGGAACAATCCAGAAAGTAAAGAACGACTAAAAAGAGTGACAAGTTACGAGCTACAAGTTACGAGTGACAACCTTCTGCCACCAGTAACCTTGTAGCTCGTTACTTATAAATATATTCAACTTTCGCAAGTATAAGAAGTTGCAGGAGTTCAGTAGTTACAGGAGTTCAGACGATAGTTTCGACTATATTTAACATGACGTTCAAATCTATTGTCTGTAACTCCTGAGCGAAGCGGAAACTTCTGTACTCCTGAACTCCAGAAAGTTGAGCTTGCGAAACTTAAATAAATATATATAGACGTATGAACAAATTATTCCAAAACATAAAATCAGCAGGAGCGTTTCTTTTGCTCTTTGCTATAACTTCATGCACCCTCTCTGCTCAAGAACATTGGGTTGGTACATGGGGTACAGCTGGTCAGTTGGCCGAATCGCACAACAATCCCCCTTCACCAGGATTGGGTAATAATTCTTTCCGCCAAATAGTGCAAGTTTCCATTGGTGGTGAAACGGCTCGTCTGCAATTGACTAACGAGTTCAGCAATGCATCTACTGAAATACTTGCGGTAGAATTGGCTCATGCCAAGACAGCTGGTAGCAGTAGTGAAATTGACGAAAGTACCACTGTTAGTCTTACCTTCAACGGAAAATCTGGTGTTACTATGGCTCCTGGTACAACTGCAGTGTCTGACCCTATCAAGTTTTCTATGGGACCTCGTCAGAATGTAGCCATCACCATTCATTATGGAAAAGCATCTTCGACCAGTGTTTCAGGACACCCGGGTTCACGTACCACTTCATATATTGCAAAGGGTAACACCAATGACTTCAGCAATGCTACACGCACCGATCATTGGTATAACATTAAAGGTATTGACGTATTGGCCGATGCTGAAGCTGGTGCTGTTGCCATTTTAGGAAACTCCATTACTGATGGACGTGGATCAACCACTAATCAACAGAATCGTTGGGCCGACGTCCTCTCACGTCGTCTGTTGGCTAACGAAGCTACCAAGAATGTGGCTGTTCTCAATATGGGTATTGGTGGCAACTGCATGTTGGCTGGTGGTCTTGGCCCTACAGGTAGTAGCCGATATCGTCGTGACCTTTTGGAACAAGCAGGTGTCAAATGGATTATCCTTTTCGAAGCAGTCAATGATTTGGGTGGTAGTCGCAATGGTATGCAAACAGCCAATAACATCATTGAGGTCTATAAGCAGATTATTCGCGAGGCTCATGCCAAAGGTATCTATGTTTTTGGTGGTACTATTACTCCGTTCAAGAACAACGGATATTATAGTGAAGATCACGAAAAGGGACGCCAACGAATCAATTCGTGGATGCGTACGACCAAAATGTTGGATGGCGTTATTGAATTCGACCATGCCGTGCGCGATTCACAGGACACCATCTGCATGAACAAGGAGTTCCTCTTTGAAAACGACTACCTCCACCCCAATGCCAAGGGTTACGAGGCAATGGGTAATATCGTTGACCTCGGTCTTTTCACTACAGACAGGCCATTAGGCGCTGATGAAGAAGACGACAACGAAGGCTTGGTAGGCCAATGGATTGAGGCTGAAAGCCTTGTTACTCCCACTTGCGGAAACGGCTTTGTAAAGAAAGAAGACCTGGCAGCCTCCAAAGGAAGCTATCTCTATTCTGAAAAGAACATTACCAGTGGAGCACCAGCTGACAGTGCCGATTTATTGGTTGCTCGTTTCAATATCGAGACTGCAGGATACTACAATATCTATGCTCGTGTACAATGTCCTACATGGGACGATGACAGTTATTGGGTAAAAATGGATAATGGAAATTTTTCATTCGCAAACGGTCTTCAATGTGGAAACATGTGGGAATGGAAAAGCCTCTTCGCGGGTAATCTGACTGTTGGTGAACACACGTTCACCATCGGTTGCCGTGAGAATGGTGCTATGATTGACAAACTTTTCATCACGACCAGCGACACTCCTCCATTGGGTATAGGTGGAAGTGAAGAAAAGCCTGATGCTATTGCTGTTACCAAGCAAGAAGCTAAGGCTGTACAAAGCGCCTATTACAATCTGAATGGAATGAAAATACAAGCTCCCCAGTCAGGCATCTACATCCGCCAGACATTGCTGGCCGACGGAGAACGGAAGACTGAGAAGGTAGTAATCAAATAACATAAACTGACACATCATGAACAAACATTTCTATACCATAAAGTTTGCAGGAATTCTGCTGATGCTCCTCACTATCGTTTCATGTACAGAATCAGCACCCACTCATTGGGTTGGCACATGGGGGGCAGCCCGACAATTGGTAGAGCCACATAACAATCCACCTGCTCCAGGATTGGAAGGTAATTCTTTTCGTCAGATTGTACAAGTTTCCATCGGTGGTGAAACCGCTCGTTTGAGGCTGTCCAATGAATTCAGTACTGATTCTACTGAAATTCTGGCCATTGAAATGGCACATGCCATGACAGAAGGTGCCAGCTATGAGATTGATGAAAGCACCACCGTCAGCCTCACTTTCGATGGCAAGCCTAATGTAACTATGGCTGCAGGTGCTACTGCCACATCTGACCCCATCAAGTTCCCGATGAATCCCCGTCAGAGTGTAGCTATCACCATTCACTATGGCCATGCTTCATCTACCAGTGTGACTGGTCATCCCAGTTCGCGTACCACCTCTTATTTGGCCGAAGGGAACACCTGTGATTTCAGTAATGCCATACGCACCGAGCATTGGTACAACATCCGTGGCATTGACGTATTGGCAAGCCTTGAAACAGGCGCTGTAGCCATCTTGGGCAATTCCATCACCGACGGACGCGGCTCGACCACCAACAACCAGAACCGTTGGCCTGACATTCTTTCTGATCGTCTCTTGGCCAACGAAGCGACAAAGAATGTGGCCGTACTCAACATGGGTATCGGTGGCAACTGCATGTTAGGTGGAGGCCTTGGACCCATCGGACGCATCCGTTATACGGCTGACCTGTTGGAGCAGCCTGGTGTGAAATGGATTATCCTGTTCGAAGCCATCAACGATTTGGGTTGGGCACGCGACGGTGTGGGTTCAGCCAATGCCATTATCGATGTCTATAAGCAGATTATCAGCGAAGCTCATGCTAAGGGCATCCGCGTCTTCGGTGGTACTATCACCCCGTTCAAAAACAATGGTTACTACACCGAGGATCATGAGAAGGGACGCCAACATTTCAACAACTGGATGCGCACCACTCCCCTATTGGATGGCGTTATCGAAATGGAACATGCTGTACGTGATCCGCAAGATACTCTCAGCATGAATCCTGAATTCCTTTTCGAGAATGATTATCTCCATCCCAATGCCAAGGGCTACGAAGCTATGGGTAACATCGTTGATCTCAATTTATTCAGTAGCAATAAGTGATGAGCTACAAAAACAATAACACAATGAAAAAACTTTTCTTCATAATGGTTGCTCTGTTGACCGTCCTCTGCGCTAAGGCCGAGGACGGAAACAGACTTTGGTTACGCCATACTCCCCTGCGTACAGCCCAAGTGACAGGGCCTGAAGGCAAGGCATCAGAAGTTCTCAAACTATATTACGATGGCAAACAAGTGACATTGAATCTCGACGCCACCATGCCAGCCAATGACGGCTACAGTATTGCAGGCGATAAAGAGAATGTCACAATCAGTGCCCACACCGAGAACGGTTTGCTTTATGGTGCTTTTGCTTTGTTACGTGGCGAACATGGAACATCAGCTCCCTATTTCGGATTGCGTTTGCTCAATCATTGGGACAATCTTGACGGTTCCATTGAACGTGGCTATGCTGGCGAAAGCATATTCTGGAACGAACGTTTGGAAATCAATCCCCAATTGATAGAGAAATATGCCATGGCCAATGCTTCCATTGGAATCAATGGTACAGTGCTCAACAATGTGAATGCTTCACCCAAAATGTTGACGGCAGTATATATAAATAAGGTAAAGGAGATTGCAGACATTCTGCGTCCTTGGGGAATACGCGTTTATATTTCTGTCAACTTTGGTTCCCCAAAAGCCTTGGGCGACTTGGATACAGCAGACCCATTGAACAAGAAGGTACGCCGTTGGTGGAAACGGAAGGTAGATGAAATCTACCGTACCATCCCCGACTTTGGAGGATTTCTTGTAAAAGCTAATTCAGAAGGACAACCCGGCCCGTTCGACTACAACCGCACTCATGCCGACGGTGCCAATATGCTGGCCGATGCATTGAAGCCTCATGGTGGTATTGTCATGTGGCGCAGTTTTGTTTATGGTGCCAAGCACAAGGGTGAAGACCGTGTGATGCAGGCTGTGTCGGAGTTCAAACCCCACGATGGTGAGTTCCGCGACAATGTTATCTTGCAATCCAAGAATGGGCCGCTCGACTTCCAGCCTCGTGAACCATACGCACCCATCTTCGACCAGATGAAGAATACCCAACAGATGGCCGAATTGCAAATCACTCAGGAGTACTTGGGACATAGCCAGCAGTTGGTTTTCCTGGCTCCCATGTGGGAAGAATTTTTCTCATTCGTCTCTCCTTCCAAATTGAAAGGTATAGCTGGAGTTGCCAACATCGGATTGGACACAAATTGGTGTGGACACCATTTTGCTCAGGCAAACTGGTACGCTTTCGGTCGTTTGGCTTGGAACCCCCAACTGACTTCCAAGCAGATTGCCGACGAATGGTTGAAGCAGACGTTCATGGATGAAAAATCAAACGTGAAGAGTGAAGAATCAAAAGGAAACGAACGAAGATTCCGCAAAGAGAATGGCAGTCAGCAACGACGGATCAGACAAGTTCCATTCAAAGATGTCTATGCATCACTGCTCGATATGATGTTGCGCAGCCGCGAGGCTTGTGTGGACTACATGATGCCCATCGGCCTGCACCACATCTTCAAGTTCGACCACCATTATGGCCCCCAGCCCGACGGCTTCATTGCCAGCTATCCGCTCGAATGGTGTCCCGTTTATTATCATCAGGCCGATAAGAATGGTGTAGGTTTCGACCGCACCTCACGTGGAAGTGGTGCAACTCTGCAATACCCCGAACCGTATCGCACGCAATATGATGACTTGGCAACTTGTCCCGAAGAATATCTTCTTTGGTTCCACCATGTGCCTTGGAATCACAAAATGAAAAGCGGTCGTACACTCATCGAAGAGATGGAGTTCCGTTATCAGCGCGGTGTCAATGAGGTGATTGATTTCATCGCCATTTGGCAACAAGCCAAGCCTTACATCGATGCCCAACGTTGGCAGGAGGTGAACGACCGCCTCACCACCCAACTCGTCGATGCCCGCGAATGGCAACAGGTTTGCACCAAGTATTTCGGCAGTTTCACCCGATAAGCGAAACTGAGCTATAAATACGACATACGGACGTTGAGCCTCCAAAAGATTCCCATCTTATGCGCTCAACGTCCGTATGTTGGTTTTATGTGATTCTTCTTTAATAAATCTAAGCAATTTTACAAATTTGCACTGAACAAAGTGCAAATTACAACAAAAAATGCACTCTACATAGTGCAAATTCCTTATTTTGGATAATTTTGAAAGGCCATACAAGTCACTCGTCAAAAAACATCTTACACCTTACTTCTGCACTTCCATACTCCACGCTTGGATTTCCATACTCCATGCGTGCACTTCCATACTATACAGCGTTCTGCTCCGTACTATATTCGTTGCGTCCTCGCACTATTATGTTATACTCTTCGGCAGAATAGTATTAACTCCGCTCGCAAACCGAACAAACTCGGTAGGCGAACGGAGTTAACAGTTTGTGGTTGTAAAACATCTTGCGAATATTACAACCATTGACAATGTAATTCTTTACTCAATCAAGCTTATCACCTTTCGCTCTCCTGTCTCTGCATTATAGACTTCCACTTTTGACTTGTCGTCTTTGACAAAAGTAATACTATCATAGATGAAAGGGATTTTCTCTTTCCCTTTGTCTTCTTCTGAATCGTAATTATAAGGAATAACGCCCCATTTATTGCTGGATAGTTGTCTGACAATAATGTATGCAACTTCATCATTTTCATATACATGGTCATCATAAGAAACATTATCCATATCCAAACCATCATATGAGTTGTTAATGTCTAATAAGTCTCCCCAATCGTCTCGAACCCATTCATAATGATTTTCTATATTCAGATATTCCAAGCCTGTAACATAATGTTTCTGAATTAATTCTATCCCCACAAAAGGGACTGTTCCTTCTGGTCCAGTTCCTATTCTCCAATCCAATGCCATTGGAATATATCCCTCCAAATTACGAAAAACAGGTTCATCATAATACTCACCGTGATATAAATCAATCTTCCCATCCTTATGTGCCGCATAAGGGAACCTGTCACCTCGCTCATAGCCCGATAAACTGTCGTATTCGCACGGAACGACTATCTCACCCGCTGCATTCTGATAACCATATTTACCGTCCACGCATATCGGGAATAATGATTGTTTCACCTTGGTTATATTGGCTGTGTCTTTTTGCTCTCCATCGATGGGTATAACTTCGTCCTTCGTTTCGGTATCGGCAGACACGTCAATGGTGTATTCTTTCCCATATACATTCCGCTTCAACACCGTTGCCATAATGTTGTTACTGTCAACCGTCGGCATACTTTTTCCGATGGGAGCATCAATGTAAGTGGGGTCGCAGATGATGAAGCGACGATTGTCTATAACAAGATAATCGCCTTGTACTTCTTCGTTAAAACATACAGCTGTTGCCAAATGTCCGGGATAATAGACAAGTGCCACATCCAACCCTAAAAGATCGCGTATCAAGTGAGAATATAATATGGCACGGTCTTCACAGTCACTGTAGGGATAGTGCATTGTTTCTTCTGCAAAAAAGGCGCGTTCCTTACCCCACTGCTCTTCATCGTATCCATACTCAAAAGCCGTCTGCACAAAGTTGAGCAGTCGGTTTGCAGCATCCTCTTCGGACATTCCGTTCAACTGTGCTATCAATGCAGGATACAGTTTGTCTCTCGTCTCTTTGCTAAGCGGAGTTTGGGCATACATAGCCCATCGTGTCATCATGTTACCTCCGAACTCTGAATCAGGATAACTGTCAAAGAACAACAATAGATTTTTATTGGTATATACTTCAGCTTGCATCTCTGGATAACGCTTCGATTGCAACATGCGGCTGTCTGTATATTCCATATCCAATGATGGCGTCTGCTCCATCCATAGTGACAGAGCCTGCTCATTGGGGAACGAGGCTTCGCATATATATAGTGGAGCATTATTGTTCTTATCCAACAGATAATAAGATTCTCCGTTTATTACAAAATATTTGTAGTTATATATCGCATGACGGCATGCAACGAGAAGATAGAGCCGCTGCTTATCGTGTGCCAATCGCATTTTGTATCCTGATTGACAATAAAGGTAAGCCGTCAATAAAGTCGCTTCATTGGTGTTTTCCCCAAAGAATTGATGTCCCAAATCCTGTAACATCTGCAAATAGACCCAATCGCACAATCCATGGCGAATGCGAAGTTCCAAGCAATCCCGAATTATATTGTCAGATTTTCCATCGGAGAGAAATCTCCATCCATTAGCCACATCCATTTCAGTGGAACCATTCAATGTGAAACGATGTTCATCGGTTAATCTTACTTCTCCTTTTGTTCCATAGAATTGGAAGACAAACTGTTTTTCCATAGGTTGAGGTTGCTCTCTGATTGGCTCTACAGGTTTTGGTTGTGGTATCGGTGGAACTGTTGCAACTATATTCAAGTAGGGCAATTGCTTGTCTTTGACATTATCCTTTTCCTTGTCGTAAGGAATAAGTGGTATCGGTTTGTCCTTAGTGGGGGGTAATTTCGGAGGAAGGCCGTTGAATCGCCGCCACGCATCCTTCATAAACTCAGCATATTCCTCGTTGCACTGACGACGAAAGCTGCTGTACTCCTCCTTTGTCTGTTTACGGAAAGAGGAGTAGATTTCTTCAAAGTTTTGAGCGAATACACTAATTGAAGTCAAAGACAAAGCTACACCAAGGAAAACACGTTTATACATAATTCACTATCTATACAAATTACTTTTTTATTCTTTTATCACTAATGAAGAGTTTAATACTTGCATCTCCTTATCTCTATTTCTTCCTTTTACCAGCCACTTTTGAAATTCCTCGAATGAAAGTTCTTGTGGAAGCAATTCATCTACATAATTTGAGTTAGCCTTCGCAAATTCGTTGGGGGAGAATATTATATATAAGGTATTATGCTCCTGCGGACGGCTACACGTCATGGTATATTCATCTACCAAATGAGCATTCTCTTCGGCATGAGCAGTTGAAAAGAAAATATAAGGTTTGTCATGCTTGATAGGGGTTGTAGTTTGCGATGAACTCTTATAGGGAAGCAAGCAATAGACCATTTGACTGATATCGTCGAGCAAATAAACAGCTAAATAGCCATTTACGGGTGATTGGAAGTAAAGATAAAGCTCATCACCACTCTTGAAGTCGGTACGGGCAAATTTCAAATCGGTACCATTACAAAGCACTTCTGCCTTAATGTCAATCTGTGCACGGACAATCTCACGGATTCGTCCGTGCACTGCCACCTTCACCACCAACATCCCTTGTTCGTAGCTGATGGCATATTCTGGTTCACCAATGGTTTCTATCCACTCACCTTTCACTTCGCTACCACCCAATGAAAAGAAGTCAATGTTTGATTCCCCGTTTTGATTACTTACGAAAGTGGCATTGTTCTGAGATACTACCGTTCCGAACTCATCTGCAATGGCCTGTATCTTGGCACGCTCCAATGCTGTACGCTTGGCGGCCTCTAAGGTTACATTCTCGGGAGCATCATAGGTGTACTCTGCACGTACACGTTCTGTCCGTTGTGCACATAGCACAACGGAATACAGAAACAGGCATACGGTGAAAGATAGACGGAATCGTTTCATATTTGCTTTACCAACCAAGAAGTTTGTCCAACTGTTTGTGCAGGTCGTCCCCCTTCTTCTCAAGGTCTTCTTTTACAGCCTTCAGGGCTACCTTCTTTGCCATTTCGCCATTGTAAGCAATACGCAGAAGCACCTCTTTGTTCTTGTTTTTCAATGTTCGATACACTTCCGTCACTGTAATGGTACGACCAATGCTTTGCGAAATCAAGTTCTTGCTGGCCATCACACTACTGGTAATACTTGCAGCCTGCTCCGTTTCCAATTGTTTATTGGCTACGGTGTTCTCAATCAAAGCAGTCACTTCAGTTTGTATCTGTCCCGCCAAATTCTGCTTAGCCAATTCTAACGCCTGCATCTTGGCCGCATCGTAGTTGCTACCAATGCTCATGGCCTCCCCCATCAGGTATTTGGGGAACATATCTTTGTCATACTCATACTGCATCATGTACGACTTGTCCAACTGCTTCTCCAATGGCAAGGCACCGGGAGCGACCAACCATCCTTGTTTTTTCAGTTTTTTAGCTTCTTTGCGAGCTGCCTTCGAAGCTTTTTCATTCAACTCGGCTTTTGATGCCTTCATCAGTTCTTTACGTTCTTTTGCCAATTCTTTTGCAGATTGTGCAAAACTCTCTGTTACTCCTGCAAACAGGAACAATGCCATAACGGCAATCATCATTTTTTTCATTGTAAATTCATTTTATGTTAACAAATTCATGTGATAGTTTATTCGCATACAGGACGGATACTCCGTCCGTAATGGCGATAACTCCAATATGTTTTGGGTACATTATCATCATAGACATCAAATCCGAAACAATAAGCTGATATATAATCATCATTATAGAGGTAGGGTTGAGAAGTCCAATAAATACCTTTCTCTCCAATATTGTAAGTAAAGTTATCTTCTTTCAATCCTGTAGCTGGGAGAAATATACTTTTACCATTAGGACCTACTACTTTATAGCCTTTGTGACCACCTTGAGTTGTCCATGTCCATGTACATTTGTTAATCAACTCTTTACACTCTTCTCTGGATGGTAAACGCCAATTTTCTCCCCAGTCGGCATAAGCTACATCACGTTTAAAATGACCTGCAATGTCTCCAATATCCCGATTATAAGTTTCACTGTTTTCTTCTGTATAGCTGTCTTTTGTATAAATTTCGCCCCAAGCGAAATAATCACCATAACCCTCAGAAGAATCAGCTCCGACATTACGATCTGCCCATTTTATGGAAAGACCAAGGTCAACAGCTTTGCCTTTTTCTTTAGTTGTAAATTCTTTTACCGCTCCTTCCAATACAATATCACTATCTGAAACCCCGATATTTGTAACTTTGAACTTATAATAGTAAGTAGTACCTTCATCCAATCTTTCCACTTTGGCGTAATATGTATTACCGCCCTCATGACCTGCATTCACACGAATACAATTTGTGAAAGTCTTTGATTTGGATATCAGAAATTCTTTTCTTACAAAATAATTTTCATTATAATAATAATCACCATAATGATAAAGGCCCCCATATAACTCCCCTGTAAGATAGGCTGTAGTCACGCTTACATTTTCAGCAGAACACGTATATGGGCTTGGCACATTATATACAGGTTCTTCTACATCTTGACAGCTACACAGAGCCAAGCAAACCAACACAATCTGTAAAATAAAGTATTTTGTTCTTCTCATGATAATTTAAATTTAAAAATTAAAAACAATATCCTACACCAACACAACCAACACAATCCATTTGGCTTTTTAAATCCTTTGCAGTCATCATTGTTCCAATATTAATGGTTAGATTTATACCCAACTCTATCATAGTTCCAGCTTCAATGGCACATCTTTCATAAGAATAGAAACTACGTTCACCGTCAATTTCAATCCAAGAACCATCAACCAATTCCCAAGCAATCTGGCGATTGGCATATCCCATTCCGCCATAGAAGTAAATAGGACAACCTAATCTGACAATAACACCACCTGTAATGGCACCAAAACTACGGTTTTCATCACCTGTAGTCCATGCATAATAACCACTACTTTCTCCGTCTGTTGATTTTCTTGGGCTATACACACCCTTGACATACCAACCAATGTTCTTTACACGGCCTACCATTAATCCCAATGAAGGATTGAACAATCCCCACTCGGGGAATGCCCCTTGTAATGATAGCAACCAACGATATTTGTCCGGCTTGGCGTTCCACCAGTTGGTATTGGACAGTTCTACTACCATGTCGGGGGTGATTTTCTTTACGGCTGTTCGCATTCCTGCATACTGTACTTTCACTTTCTTTGCAGGAACAAGCGTTTCAATGCGATACGTTCCATCCAATTCGGTGATACACATCTCTGTACTGCCTACGATTTCCACTTTGGCGCCAGGTATGGGGTTGCCTTCATTGTCAATCACCGTACCGCTAACTGTTTGTTGGGCGGATACGATAAGGCTTGTCATCAGCAAGCCAATCAATAAGAATAATTTTCTCATTTTGCTTTAGATTTATTATATTATAGTTTCATTTTTTCCCATGTTGTTGCAATTGACTTAGAAGGACTTACAGTGGGAGTCTGTACCTTTTTATTAACCAATACAGACTCTTTGGCCACGTTACCCTTGATGTAATCAGCTAATTCCTTTAGGGTAACATTCCCTTTGGTCTCTTGCAATTTTTTCAATAAGAAATAAGTAAACAACCCATGTCCCTTTTCACTATAAGGAAGAGCTGTTTCTTTATTTGATACAGCACTGAATACCACCATATTCCCTTTGGGTTCCAGTGGTTTAGGCTTGATAACGACAGCACGTGCTTCGGCCACCATACCACCATCACGCTTGGCTCCACAGAAACAGGCATCTAAAAATACCGTTACGGAATGCGCTTGTAATTTGCCCAAATCATTATAGATGTCGTTGAGCGAACAACATACTTTTGTTTGTTTTCCATTAGAATCTTGGGGAAGCAAATAGGAATCCTTACTGTCTTCGTCGGGAATACCATGCCCCGCATAGTAGAATAAAACTTTCATTTCTCCTCCGAGAGCAGTAGATAGGTCCTTCATTTGCTCCATTGCTTCAACCATTGTTCCGTAGGTAGCATCTTTGTAAAAAAATATATTTTTCTTTGGCAAACCCAATGTTTTCTTACAATATTTTGCAAATATCTCTCCATCGTTTATGGCATAAGGAACCTTAGATACATATTTATAGTTTTCGTTAGCAATAATCAGAGCATATACATTTTCCCTGCCTTTTTTTTCCTTTCCCTCGGGAATATCTGTATCAACATCAGACTTTACGAAATGAGGGGTAGGCGCTGGAACTGGGTCATCAGGATAAATGGGAATAGGAATCGGGTCAATTTCTATTTTTTCATATTCCGATTTCTTATTATTATCGAAACAATATTTGTTTCCTGTTGGAGTCACAAATGTAAGACTCGACAACATAATCTTGCCACTGTCGATGTCGATATAGAATTGTTGCTCTTTAAGCTGCATTCCACTCCAACTTTTCTCAAAAATTTCGGCTTCTTTGTTGGCACGAGGAACTGGCAATACCAAATCACCGTATTCTGATTCAATTAAGAAGGTCTCATTTTCAGCATCGTAGGGTTTCAGTACAAAATCGTCCAATCGAACATGTTGAGCATAAGTCTTGATATACGTTTCCGCCGCCATTTTCTTCAGTTCTTCTACTTTCGCTTTATGAGTAGCTACAGTCACGCGAGCACTATACTCTGCAATTGTTTCGTACGGGTCTTTTACCATCCATTTTTTTATTTCGTTCTCTACATATTTTTCTGCGTATTGCAAAAATAATGGTTTTTCTTCTGATGGATTTGGTTTCAGAAATGGCCCAACAGGCTCTTTATCCGAATATGAAATCAGTGCGGGAATGGTGTTACTTGCAACGGTTTGTGCTCCGATGCTTGAAAGATTTTCATTTATAATCTCCAACTGTTTTTGATTTCCAATACAACCGTAAGCAGTAGCTAAAGCCTGCATATATTTTACAGAATTAGGCTCATTAGCCACAATATTTTTCAAAATAGGAACTGATGCCGAGAAATACTCCTTGGCTTGACGATTGTAGCGTTTTACGTCTTTCCTATCGGTCTCCATAATGGCTTTGTTGTAGTTCAAAACGCCTAAATTGTAGTAGTTCAGCGCCACATGTTGATTGATATTCAAGTTTTCAGGCTTTGTCTGTTTCAGGCGATTGTAAATATTTAATGCCTTCTGATATTCCTGCGTATCTTCGTAAAGAATACCTTGAATATTGAGTAAGGTTTCATCATTTGGACGAATAGCCATAGCTTTGGTTAGAAAACGTTGAAGATTAACATTGTCCTCTCGCTCAATACAGTTATTGATGGCGATGGAAAGCATATTGAAATCTGAAGGATACTGTCCTGTTGCTTCATCCAATACTTGCTTGGCTTGATTATAGTCTTTCACATTCATACAAGCTTTAGCCATAAAATAGTACACATCACGGCGTTTATCTTGTTCGTTTGTACTCAAATATACCTTAAAATAACTGATGGATTTATCATAATTACCAATATTGAATGTACCTGAAGCTGCAAAATAAGCCATAGTAGAAAAATATTGGTCGCGTATAAAAGTATCAGCTTTGAATGCTTCCATCAAAGGAATATCCATATATGCTTGTGCAAAAACCAAAGCATTCTGTTGCTCTCCTCGACTGGAATGAAAAGAAGCTGCATTTTGTAAAAATGGATAAATCTCACGCAAGCCACGCTTGGCCTGTACGTAGGCAGGCGTGTTTAACGCGGCATTTTCCAAGACTGCTACATATTTCCTGTAACAATCATAAAGACTTTCATATATGGTGTTTTCTGAAGCACCCTCAATCCGCAACTTATTAAATTGCTGTTGACTATTGGTCGCTTCATCTATGGTTTGAGCTGCTACCTGACTGAACAACCCAGAAAACAATATTATACAAACCAAAAGTTTTTTCATTTTCAATTATGATTTAATTTATGTAATTATTCTTTAGAATGCATCGACAAACGTCAGTTCTACGTTAATTCGACGAAATTCGCCACCCTTTCCTCTTGTTACTTCAATATAATACTTATAATCAGTGTTCATAGACGAAAATCCATTGATGTTCTTTGTAATGTAATTATTCACACCCAATGCACGGAGAAAAGCTAATTGCTCATTTTGTGTTACGCCCTCTGTCTTGGTTACAGTCAGACTGCTAAGATTGCGATCTTTGTACACCGGTTCATCGGTATAATCATCGTAGCAACCGTCATAAGCAATCTTACCGTTGATAGGTAATGCATCAGCTCTACCTGTAATCTTGATTTGAAGTTTCTTTCCACTTTTTACATAAGGAGCAAATTCACCTTCGAATGCTTGTTTCATAATGGCCAGCATGGACATGGCCGCGCCCGATTCCTCAGTTTTGTATTTGCCTGGGGCGAAATCCTCTTGTACCGAATAGCCATGTTCTACTTGGTATGAGAAATTGACCACATAATTCAAAATCTTCTGTCCGTTGGCATCGGTCGTTGAAACGACATTGGAATTTACGGATATGTTCGTATGATTAGAAATGGTATTAGCCTGCTTGGCAATCTGTACCACACTCTCTTTGATTTCTTCCAGTTTCATCTCTTCCATATTGGATAGTTGTATAATTTCCAATGGTACAAACTTGTCATCAGATCTAAGAAATTCAAGTGAACGGCGTTCTTGGTTGTCAAAAACATACAATTTGCCAGTCTTTTTATTGTACACATCAGCATATACCAACTCAAATTTGTCATTTTTAGTCAGTCCATATTTTGTATTACGGAATTCCAAATTACCCGGTTCCATGAAATCTCCCACTTCATCGGTTGGTACATTCAAATAGATGGAAGGCATATTGTCAAAGTTTACAGTCAACATTTTTAATTCAGGATTATAGTTCCCCAACGAAATATTGGCCATCTGAACTGCGTTATCAGCCATACGAGTTGCAATTTCCTGTTCAAACAGACGAATCTGTTTGGCACGCGTTTCTTCATTGACACGTAAATTGTATTCTTCCAACGATTCATTGGGCATTTGTTTCATCCACTCATTCATCTTAGTAGCCAATTCATCTGACAATAATTTAATGTAATAAGGAGAAAGTTTACTCATCAATTTGTATATAATGCTGGTAGCAGTATTATATGTGAGAAAAATCTGTTGTTTGCCATCTTTTACGAAGCGGGCATCTGTAGTACCTCCAATTGCATTGTCAATATATTCACGGTCGCTACCATCCAAAAGATTTATCACAGCAATACGTTTGTCACCGCTGACGACAGATATATATTTCCCTTCTGGATGAAACGAACAATGCAGGGCTTCACCCATAGCGTCGTAATTTTGTTGAATGAAGAAGTTTTGAGTATCATAGGTTGAAAGTACACCATCATCGGTCAAAACGGCGAATGTATGATTGTCATCAGAAAAAGCCATACTGTTGATTTTAACACCCATATCGAATTCTTTACGTATGCTTTTATTCTCCAAATTCCAGATGTTTAATTTAAAACTGTCTGTTGCAGCCAAATAATAACCATTTGGACTAACTACCATCGAATTAGCCTCAAAGGGCATTTCCATTCTATCCACTTCAACATACGTCCGTGCATCGAAAGTAATAACATTCTTTGATGTTGCCACTAAAAGATACTTTGCATCAGGTGTATAGCAGATTCCTGTTGGTTGTTCAAGTTCCTTAAACCTATGTAATTCTTTGTTAGCTTTCCATAAATCATGAATACTAACATTGGTAGTCTTTCCCTCGCGGGTCAATATAGCAAAAGATATTCCCGAAGGATTTATTTTCATGGAAACAACATCACCCAAAGTACGACTTAAAGGCAAACTGCGAAGATTAAACGTATTCTTTCCGCTGTAATGGTAAATAGAAAACAAATAATTATCTATACCCTTTGGCGTTGTTTTTTGATTATAAACATATTCAGTTTTTACATTTTGTTCTGCTTGGGCATAAATCGACCAATAGTTTCCCAGCCATATTACAGTTGCAATAAATATGATTCTTGATAAACCATTCATTTTATTCTGTTTTTAAAGTTAATATTCTGTTTCTCTCAAGACAAAAACGGAAACAAAACAGTGAAAGCAAATATCCTAAGGACCTCGACAAAAAAGAAGCGCAAGTCCATCTTTCATGTCCTTCGTCGTTGAGGTCTTAGGATACCCGAATATACAAAAGATAAAGATGTACCTACGCTATACGCAGGCATCTGCCATCTTATTCTTATCGTATATTCTTGAAAGTTCCTAAGTTTCAACGACGATTAGAATAATAGCAAACGCTATATTTTTCCACAATGTCAGTTGTCAAGGCTCACCACTGCAAGCAATTGACAGGGCAAAGGTACAAATAAAAATTAAGAATGAAGAACGAAGAGTGAAGAATTTTATGGAATATGTTGAAGAACACAAATTCAGGGACAATTTACTATTAACAAGGTTATTCGTTCGACGTTGAGGCGTTTATTCGTTGAGGGGTTGAGTGTTGCTTCTGCAACCGTTGAGACGTTGAAGGATTGAGACGATAGCTATAAATATGATTTTATAGATTTGTGCGTAAACACAAAGTTATTCAGGTTTTTGGCTTAACAATTGTACGGATTCTGAAAATTCCGCTACAACTTCAGCCAACAAAGGATTGTCATTACGAAGTATCAAGGTTGCAAAATTTACAACTCCTTCTTCGTCTACGATAGAAGAAGTCAGCATTGTGAATAAAGCTTTGTATCGGTAAGTCTCGAACCAATATTCAAACAAACGACTACGTATTCCTTGTTTCCCATCACCAGTTTCACAGAGGTACAATAGAGTCGATTGATTTTTGTTAAAGAACTCGTCAACTATGGCCAAAATAGAGTCTCTGACTTTAGTATCCCGTGGCGACTTTACATTATTGAGATTAGCGATAATCAATTGAAATGACTCTCCAGTCTCAATCAAATCATCTGGAACAAAGTCAACAGCATAGTGCACTCCCTTTTTCGTAAAAAAACGGAATGTCCCTACTGTATCTCCTTCCGTAACAGCGTACGGAGCCGACCTGTTAATTCGTTCCAAAGATAGCGTATTCATCATATCATAGTACAAAGAAATCCTTGGCTTCTACTCCCATGCGTGCTTTATACTCCTTACGCATATCTTCTTCCAATTTTACCAGGTATGCTCTTTTCTTATTTCTTGAGGCCTGAAATCTTTTCATCACCTCTTCTTTAGTGGCTACTCTTTTCATTGCTTGAAACTGATGGGTTGACATTTGCAAAGATAGTACTTAATTATGAATTATATATCATGAATGATGAAGAATTTTGTGGAATATGTTGGAAAACACAAATTCAGGGACAATTTACCAATTACAAGGTGATTCGTTCGACGTTGAAAGGTTGATGCGTTGAGCTCAAGGTCTAAGGTCAAAGGTTGAAAGTAATGGGGCGTTGATTCGTTCGGCGTTGAAAGGTTGATGCGTTGAGCTCAAGGTCTAAGGTCAAAAGTCAAAAGTCAAAGGACTAAGGTCTAAGCCATCTGCTATCGCCATCTGCCATCGCTATCAGCTATCGCCAATAGCTGTATTTGTCGCTTTCCTTTACATCCACTGGTAATAATTTCCACTTTTCTATCTCCTTTCTATTTCATCAGAGGATAAGGCTTTGTGAGGGGTGGTTTTTGGTATATATATACAATGTACAAAGGCCGGAAGACAGGAGATGGGAAGGGCGTGTGCACACGTGCCGCTGACCGTGTGCACACGGTCGGTGGAGTTTCTTCAGACACTCTGCTATAGGTTGTGCTTACGGTCAATAGAGGGTGTGCACACGGTCGCGAGGGGATGTGACTGCAAACGGGTGAAATGTATAATTATTCAATCTGACTGTATAAATATGCAAAACAGACCGTGCGAGAATCGCGTATATGGGCGCGACTTTTCTTTTGGACGAAAATATGCAAGAATTTTAAGAGGTGGATAAGTGACTGAACATCAACCTATAGATGAGGTAAGATTATCACAGGGCTAAGCCTGCCTTAACCCTGAGGTGGGCAAAAAGGAATAACCTGCGTTTTCGATTTCTTTACATAGTAAGGTGTGAAATATTTACAAATGGAGATGTTCTTTTATTTCGAACGCAGAGACGCTGAGGCGCAGAGGCCTCTTTTTAAGAGGTTAATGGAGACTTGGAGAGTAAAACGCCCTATGAGCGTTTTGAGGTGTGCCATTGGCTGACTTGTCGGCCAAAACTCTGCGCACTCGGGATACTCTCTATCAAATGGAAGGATTCTCCGCGTCTCTGCGTCTCTGCGTTTTTTAGTTCGAAATGTTTACAAAGAGTGTCACTCCGCTTTGCTCAGCCTTCCATCAGAACGGCGGTTCCACTGGCGGTCACCATCAGCATGCTGCTGTTGCCGCCTACGGTTTCATAGTCGAGGTCGACACCTATCACGGCATTGGCTCCCATGCGACGGGCTTCTTCTTCCATCTCGCGCAAAGCAGTGCTCTTGGCTTCGCGCAAGACCTCTTCGTAAGAACTGGAGCGTCCGCCGACAAAGTCGCGCACGCTGGCAAAAATATCGCGAAGGAAATTGGCTCCAATGATGGTTTCGCCCGACACAATGCCGTAGTACTTGACAATGCGATGTCCTTCGATGTTGGGTGTGGTTGTTGTAAGCATAATGCGTTAGTTTATTTCATTAGTGATTAATCGTACTTGGCCCTACATAGCTCGGCTGCAAGCCGCCCCAATCGAGGACGATGCGCTGAATCATGGTGCCAGGGTCGCCACAGGTGAGGGTGAGTGTATGCGAAGGCTGCTTGCGATCAATGGCGAAAGTAACGCGAGCCTCCACCCCGTTCTTCAGCACCTGATCTTTCCAAGGCTCACTCCATTCGGTAGGCAAATTCTCAAACACATAAGGACTCTGTCCGTCGATAGAGATACCGTAGCGATTGCTCTTACCTTTATATATAGGGAAGAACGGCAATGTAGAGACGGTGACTGTCACACTGTCGGCTTCGATATGCGGCAAGGTGTATTCCACACGGGTACCGTCCAGACGGGTGGCATCGGTTGTCGCTTCGGTGGCTTCGCCCAGTTGTACAACGTGCCAATCGTAGCCTAATCCCTTGACAAAGCGAACGGTGTGATTCTGTTTGCTGATAAGGGTCCCCTTCAAGAGGTCAACCACCAGGCAACCGTCCAACTGTTCTTGCGCCTCTTGCGGAGCGATATCTACCGGCTCGTCCTTTACGCCATCAGCAATCATCACCTGTGGCATCTCTTGATAACGGGCACAGAAACCTGGAGGAACCTCCATCATGTCCATCCACTTGCCATTGAGCATGGTGTTGTAGAAACGATTCAACGCCTGAATGCTGTCGTGTGCGGACTTTGCTTGCAGAGCCGCCCAATTGGCACCGGCAGTGTTTCCCTTCTCCATCTCTTCCTTGTTGAGTTGGGCAAGCAGGAACTTGCGGTTCATCTGATTGGCAGCCATCACCGGGTAAGCAAACATCTCGAAGAAAACAGGTTGCCATTTCTCGGGCAAATCCTGACAGATGCGCACCACTTCATCACTGATATGCTGATAGTCGGCCAAACGCTGGCGGGCATCGTTGTAGTGGTCGAAGGAGAAGTCCGTTGGGCCTGTCACCTCGCGGGCAGGGATAGCATCCCACTCACGCTCCCACCCCATATATTCGGGCTTGCGGCTCCATGCCAGGCGGTAGTATTCGTCGAGCAATGTCTGAAATTCATCCACATACTGCTGACCGAAAAGCGAAGCCATGTATTGTGCCTGATGATGGTTGATGTTCACAATGTCGTATGCGGGGAAGTCCCAGGCCATATCGAAGAAGGTCTTCACGGCCAGCTCCATCGGTTTGATGTCGCCCACGTTGAGCAACCAATAGCGGTCGGCACCAGTGTCGTATGCCTTTTTCAACTCCGTGTACATCAGCACAGGTGGTGTGGTGTTCAACCAAAGGTAGTCGTGCGGTGTACCCAAATAGGAGGTGTGGTAATAGACACCCGAACCGCCCCGACGCTTCTGCTCTTCAGGATTGCTCACGCGCTTCATGTAGCCGTAGTTGTCATCGACCCATACAAGAGTCACTTCATCTGGCACTTGAAGTCCTTTTTCATAAAGGTCAAGCGCCTCTTTATAAGGAACAAATATCTGGGGAATCTCTTCAATGGGAGTATCGATATACTTCTGCAGGATGTCACGCTGGTCGGCAATCGCAGTGGCCAGCATCTGCACCTTCTGATCCTCGGTAAGGTTACCACGCATACCTTCATCATGTAAACCACGCATGGCCAAGGTGTAGATGTTTTCGTATTGGGCAGCCTCCTGTACACGGGCATCCAATTTGTTCAGAATACGGGCCTTGTTCTTGGAGTAGTCCCATTCGCCATCCACACTCTTGTCCCACTCTTGCAGGGAGGCGTTATTGAACAACAGTGGTTCACAATGTGAAGTGGTAATGAGAATACCGTACTCATCAGCCACCACCTTGTTGTCGGCATGGGAATAGAAAGCTCCCGTGCAAGTGTGCATGGCCGGAGCCACCATGTTACCTTTCAATCGCAGAATGAGTTCACACACTTGTGCGTAGGTCTTGGGGCCTATGTCGTTCACCTCGGGTTCGTAAGTGTTCGATGCCCATGGCTTCAGTCCCCAATCCTCGTCGTTGAGGAAGATGCCACGATACCTGATGCTGGGCGCTTGTGAAGCATAGTCGGCTTTTACATACACTTCGGTCTGTTTCTTCACCGGCACATCGGTCCACCAGTAGAATGGCGACACTCCCATCAGTTCACTGATAGTGAAAGCACCATAAGCTACGGCGCGTCGGTCGGTACCGGCAATCACCAAAGCCTCGTCCACTCCTTCTCTCGGATTCTTCACCTGCCTGATGACGAATTGCTCCCACCCTCCTTCGATGGTAGAGACATCCAACTTACCGCATTTCACCAGTTCCTTAATCAAGGCATTGCTCTCCAAAGTTCCCAAGATGATGGACATCTTTCCTTGCGAACTTTTATCCGACACGGGAACAGACTTGCCTGTTACCCGACGAATATCTCCCGCAAAGAGTTCGGCTACACGCTTCACTGTCTTTCCATCGGCGGCATCATATTCAATCCCAATCGTGGGAGCTGACAGATGGAAATATCCTTCTGACGGTTCATTTGAAACTGTCAGATTGTTCGTCACACTGCTTGAACAAGCTGCAAGTAAAACCGTAAGGAAAAGGAGGACAGAAAGAATTTTGAGTTTCATTTCTCAATTTATTACAAAAGTTCCAAATAATCTGAAATCACATCTCCACCACATACACAAATCCTCCACGAGGGCGGCACTGTACAGTTGGGTCAAGTGTTGTGGCTGTGCGGATATCCCACTTGTCGCCATCGAGGAAAAGGCGGGCAGTGCGGAAAGAGGGAATAATCCCACTGAGGTCAACACTAAGAGATTGTTCTTCGTCCGTACCGTTAATACCGGCTACATACCAGGTGGTGCCACTACGACGGGCAAGAACTGCCGATTTGCCCGGATAGCCGGAGATGTAACGCGTTTCATCCCATACAGCGGGCAATTGGGAAAGGAAATTCTTCACCTCCTGAGGTTGAGCCAAGAAACTTTCAGGGCGATCTGCCAGATGTTGCAGACCAGATTCAAACAATACGGTCAATGCCAATTCGTGAGCATGGGTAGTAATATGGGGAT
Organism: Bacteroidaceae bacterium; assembly: GCA_017521285.1. Classification (GTDB taxonomy): domain Bacteria; phylum Bacteroidota; class Bacteroidia; order Bacteroidales; family Bacteroidaceae; genus Phocaeicola_A. Next base: position 61,100 of record JAFXDG010000131.1, read on the forward strand.
GTTGTGAATCAGAGAAAGCACAAGGAGTGTAGTCCATCGGACCAATGACATTACGTGTGAAAGGTAATGTGGCATTATGACTGGCCGCCCGATTGGTAAAGGTTGGTACATTATTGTACCACTCAGCTCCATAAACGGCTTCCATAGTCAGCATGTGGGGGTATGTGCGTTGCCAGCCACGAGGTATGGTTGCTCCGTGGAAGTTCACCAACAAATGATGGCGGGCTGTACTTTCCATCAGATCGATGTAATAATCCATATTCATCTGGTTATCGCCAGAGAAGAAGTCTATCTTCACACCAGCCACACCTAACTTTTCGCACCAGGCAAATTCGCGTTCACGATCTTCAGGCTTGTTCAAGCGGAATTTCGGACCGGGTGCGCCATTAATCCAACCTACAGAAGAATTGTACCAAATCATAGGCTTCACACCCTGTGATTTGGCATAGTTTACGGCATCCTCGATAGTCTTTCCATCCTTCATGCCATCCCATTCAGCATCAATCAACACGTAAGGAAGCTTCAGTTCGACTGCCAAATCAACATACTGCTTGATAATGTTATAATCATTGCTTCCATGATTGTGTGCCCAATAAATCCACGAAACGACACCGGGATTTATCCAAGAAGTATCTGTCAGACGGCAAGGCTCGGACAAATCTGTAACCAGGGTGCTTTCCACCACATCGGCCAACGTACCGATAATTGCCAAACGCCACGGAGAAGACCAATTATCTGTCAATTTCAAATCGTTCTTGTCCGGACAGACACGGTACCGTTCCACATTACCATCGTTACGCAAGCACGAAGCACTCTGACGACGATTGATGTCGGCCTCAGAAATAAGGGCAAAGATGCCTTCTTGAGGTTCAAACAGGGCTGGATATCCCCACCGATGATCGCGACTCTCGCCCGTAGTGGCATGAGGGAAAAAGGCTTCGTAAGGCTCAGTCCATCGCTGTACCCAACGGTTGATTCCCTCTGGGATGATATAGGCCGTGCGCTCTTCGGGCAATGTTTCATTATTCATCCCGGTCAATTCATAGCGGAAAGCCACACCGTTATTATAGAGTCGCAACACCAGGCGCGTACGGTCATCTATCATCACTGCATATTCGTTGGCATCGTTGGTGCAGTGTAACCGTTTGCCAGACAGCATGGTATAATCCTCGTGCAGGTAGCGCACAAACTCCGGGCTTTTTGTCTTGGACTCTGCTGCCCCCAATCCATAACCATTGGCTTCAATGTGGAGTACCGGGGCTTTTTTATACTTGATGACGTATTGTCCGTCCGCCTGTTCAAGTGTAAGTAGCTTATTGGGTGAATGAACTTTTTTTGCCGCTCCGGCCATTGTTGCCATACAGAAGAGCAGCAAAAAGTTCAGTGTGAATATTTTATTCATATAGTATCAGGTTGTCATAATATATAATCACTCTTTTTCTTCCTCTTTCCCTAACAGGAAACGGTCAATAAATGACTCGACAATAGGATATTGGCTTTCATGCAATACACAGTGGGGATGTCCGCCAATGATATCCCATGCCATACGGTCGCCGATACCGAAACGTTCCCATACTTTATGAGCTGCTTCAGCAGAAACCTGCATAGCGCTATCAGCCAACCATTTATAATCAGGATTACCCAACAGCAACAGAGCACGGGGGCAAACCATGGCACAGAGTTCATGATGGTCGTAGGGCAAGCGATAGACACTGTCGCCCTTAAAATTGTCCCTCATACTTTCCATGAACCAGTTGTAATCGGTACGTTCAAGACTTTCCACCTCGGTCATTGTATGCGATACACGCCATGCGGCAGCTCCTCCTCCACCAGGCTCTTGGGCAATGGTAAGGGCTACACGTTCGTCGAATGCGCCACAGAAGAGAGCCATTTTACCGGCATACGAACAACCGGTCACACCGATGTGTTCCGTATCAATCTTTGTCACCTCGGGACCCAACAGTTGCAAACCGTCAATCAAGCGGCTCAATCCCCATGCCCATTCACTGTAGGCTCCGTTATCCTTCAACTCGGGATAGAGACGGTCGAACTCATAGTCTCCGCGTGTCTTGTTGCCACGACGGAAGAACTGAGAATATGAATTTACTTGCGACTCACGATAGGTCATCGTTGCCATAGGACGTTCATCAAATATCTGTCGGGGCAATGATATACCACTGGTACCTATCATCAGGGGGAAAGGAGCTACACCCTCTTTCGGATAACGGATGGCAGAGCGCAAAGTCAATGTTTCACCTCCAACGGTAACATCAACAATCAGTGTATCGCCATCCATGCGTGCTTTTACCTGTTCTTCCTTGTTTACAGCGGGCTTCTGACCGATACCATAGTGCTGTATCATAGCAGCAATTTCACTACGACGGCGTGACCAGTCACTGAAGTCTTCCACACCCTCCAACGGATCGGGCAATTCGCGAATAACAGGAAGGTCGGCAACTGTCGGCATTACTGGCAGAGCATAATCAGCTCCTGTGTTTTCTACCTCGTACACAAGAGGAATGGGTTTGTTACTTTGGCAGGCCATCAAACCCACCAATCCTACAATCGTTGTAGCCTTCATGACCGATAAAAGTGATGATTTCATTGTTATAAATGGTTTTAGATTCTGATTTTTGTGCAAATATATATAAAATTAGGACACAGAGACACTGAAACATTGAGATATTTCTTGCTTGAAAAGAAAAATCCTGTGTTCCTATATCTCTGTGTCCTAAAACTAATTACTAATCATTTACTTCACTGTAAAGGCCAGACTCTGCAAATCTTTGTCAAGAGAAGAACAGCCATAGAGAATCTGATAGCGTCCGCTACGGGTAGAAAGCTCATCAATAGAAGCATCGTAATATTCAAAAGCTTCGCCGTCGAGAGTAACAACAGCCTTACCTGTTTCACCGGGAGCCAGTTTCAATTTGGCAAATCCCTTGAGAGATTTGATAGGAGCTTCGGGATAGTCGAGAGCCTTGACGTAAACCTGAACAATCTCTTCACCCTCGCGGTCGCCAGTATTTGTTACAGGAACGGTCAATGTGACTTTACCGTCAGCCTTCATTGAAGACTTGGAGAGCTTACCCTTGCCATATTCAAAAGTGGTATATGACATTCCATAACCGAATGCATAGAGCGGAGTACCACGGAAATAACGGTAAGTACGATTTTCCATGCTATAGTCGAGGAAGTCAGGAAGATCATCATTAGAAGCGTAGAATGTAACGGGAAGCTTGCCAGAGGGATTGTAGTCACCGAAAAGAACGTCGGCCAATGCCTGTGCACCACCTTGACCAGGATACCAAGCTTGAATAAGGGCATCGTAGCAATTCTCTACACTGGCGAAAGCAATGGGTGAACCTGAACAGTTGACCATCACTACGGGACGACCAGTCTCGCGCATAGCCTTCAACAGACGTTGCTGTACTTTGGGCAATTCAATGTCGGCCTTATCACCACCTTCACCTTCCATGCGGGCTGAAATACCACCGATAACAATGATAGCATCAGCACCCTTCACCTCAGCCTGCAAATCAGTAAATTCAACCAATTTGCGTTCGCAGATTTCACCACGAAGCATAGCGAAATTGCCATTACCACGTTTATATTCAATTACCACGTCGTAGGTCTCGCCTGCCTTCACAGGGAAATTCTTATATTCAACACCGCCCCGACGGAATCCGCGACGACCACTACCGGCCTTAGCCTCTTCAACTACCTGACCGTTGATTGTCAATACATAACCATTATCTGTATTCAAACTGTATTTCATGTCACCAGTAAAGGTTGCCTTGTATTTACCTGTGATACGTACAGAAAGATTTTCAGTGCTGACACCTTGTGCAAATCCCCATGCTCCGAAAGTGGAGAAATTGATTTCCTTGTAATATCCGGTAACAGCGGGGTCACCACTTAATTCCTTATTATTATAGAACTCAACGAATACACCCTGTCCGTCATTAAAGTCTGCCAAATGGTTCACGGTTGTATATTCATCGTTCAATTCACAAGCCTTGCGGTAGATGACATTCGCACCCGGTAAAGCCTTGCGGATACCAGACAACAGCGAATGTTTGTGATTGTCAGAAGGAGTACCTCCATAATTACCATTGAGCAACTCAATATCGTCAGCATTAGGACCTACAACTGCGACAGTCTTCATGCTCTTTGACAAAGGAAGAATACCATTGTTCTTCAACATGACCATGGCTTCACGAGCAGCCTGTACGGCCAAATCATTGAATTTTTCAGAACTGATGACATCTTCTCCAAGATTAGCCCAAGGCAACATTTCTGCGGGGTCGAACATACCCAATTCAAAACGGCCGAGCAATGTACGACGCAAATGGTCGTCGAGTACTTCTTCTGTAACCAATCCCTTCTCCAAAGCTTCAGTAAGTACCATAAAGACCTTTCCACATTCAAGGTCGGTACCGTTCAATACCGCATCAACAGAAGCAGCCAGGGGAGTAGGATGAGTTTCATGCTGTCCCTTATTGTAGAAGTTGTTGATTGCATCACAGTCAGTCAGCACAATACCATCGAAGCCCCACTTGCGGCGCAAAATATCCACCAACAAACGATCGCTGGTACAACAAGGAACTCCCTCGTAACGGTTATATGCACACATCACCTCACGTACATTACCTTTCTTTACCAATGCTTTGAAAGCAGGAAGATAGGTCTCCCACAAATCGCGCATGGAAACAGAGGCATCATAAGTGTGACGGAGAGGTTCGGGACCGCTATGTACGGCATAGTGCTTGGCACAAGCATGAGTCTTGAAATATTTATCATCATTACCCTGCATACCCAACACGGTCTGTACACCCAACACAGCATTCAGATAGGGGTCTTCACCACAGGTTTCTTGTCCACGTCCCCAACGAGGATCGCGGAAAATGTTCACGTTAGGACACCAGAAAGTAAGTTCGGGATTACCGGGATAATACGTTACACCCATTGGAACATTGAAGACATTGTGGTCTGAACGGTTCCAATTGGCACGCGCCTCGTCAGAAACAGTAGAGAATACATCATACACCAACTGTTCACTGAAAGCTGCAGCCAGACCAATGGGCTGGGGATAGACTGTATAGCCATCCTGTCGTACGCCGTGACAAGCTTCGCTCCACCAGTTGTAAGAAGGAATATTGAGACGATCAACAGAAACAGACTTGTTCATCATCAATCCCACCTTCTCTTCGGGAGTAAGCAATGAAATAAGATTTTCCACACGAGCCTCGTTTGACAAATCAGTGTTCCAAAATGGGTACTTCTCTGCCCCACCCTTTGCCACTACTTGTGCTTTGGTTGAAAGAGCACCGAGTGTATTGCCATCAGCATCCAACAATTCTACGCTACGATAATTACGTCCGATAGACTCTGACGGAGAAAATACAACCATCACCTCGGCTGATTCACCTGGACGGATAACCTCATCGGCATAACGGGCCGTTATGCATTCGCAACTGGGAATCTGTTTACCGATACGGACATCCTTCTTGGTGTTGTTTTTCAACGTAAAGGTATGACATACGGCACCCTTATCGGAAGCGATGGTACCAAAGTCCCACTCATAGGTGTCAAACGACACCGCATTTTTTTTGAATTGTGCAGACATGGGCATTGCTACCACTGAACACAATACAAATGCAGATAAAAATCGTTCTAATGTTTTCATTTGATTATTGGGTTAATTTATAATATTTACTTTTACTATGTGCAAAAGTACAGTTTTACTTTGTTGTTCATTTGTTGTTTTGTAACATATCCTTTTCAAAATAGAACAAAAGACAAAGAAATGAAGAAAAATAGCATCCACAATTACATTTTATGTGAAAAAAATTAGCATATCTGAATATTGTGATATATTTTTGCAAAGTAAACTTTATTAATCATCAATCCATACTTTCCTTATAGAGAGGGGTAAGTTATGGTTACAAAAAAGTAATTTATCATGTTGCGAAAAACGAGAATCATTTTAGCGGCCATATTTTTTGTAGGCATCACGTTGCTGTTTTTAGATTTCACTGGCACGTTGCATACATGGTTCGGATGGATGGCTAAAGTACAATTCCTGCCGGCAATTCTTGCTTTAAATGTAGGAGTGGTGGGTGTACTCGCGTTATTAACCTTCCTTTTTGGAAGACTTTATTGTTCCGTCATCTGCCCGTTAGGTGTGATGCAGGATCTTTTTGCCTGGCTGGGTAAGAAGGCAAAGAAGAATCGCTATTCCTATTCACCCGAAAAGAAATGGTTGCGATACATCATGTTGGTTTTGTTCATCATCTCATTGCTTGTCGGTGGAGGCGTGCTTGCCAAATTGATTGCACCTTATAGTGCTTATGGCCGCATAGCCAACAACTTGTTGGCTCCCCTGTGGCAATGGGGAAACAACGGATTGGCTTATTTGGCAGAACGGGCCGACAGTTATGCTTTCTATGAGACAGAAGTGTGGATAAAGAGTGGTATCACCTTCGGCATTGCTGTAGCCACCTTATTAATAATAAGTATATTGGCTTGGCGAAATGGACGTACTTATTGCAACACCATTTGCCCGGTAGGTACTGTATTGGGATTCGTTTCCCGCTTCTCATGGTTAAAACCAGTGATAGACACCAGCAAATGTAACGGTTGTGGTTTGTGTGCCCGCAATTGCAAAGCAGCTTGTATCAACAGCAAAGAGCATAGTATCGACTATAGCCGTTGTGTCGCTTGCATGGATTGTATCGGAAATTGCAAGAAGGGAGCCATATCCTATGTACATCGTCCAGCCAAAGCCTCTTCTACTGAAGAGCCTCAAACTCAACCCGTAGATACATCTCGTCGTTCCTTCCTGACTACTACTGCTGTGGTGGCTGCTACAACAGCGATCAAAGCACAGGAGAAGAAGGTTGACGGTGGTTTGGCTGTTATCGAAGACAAAGTGGCACCCGAACGTCAGACTCACTTGGTTCCTCCCGGAGCCTTGAGTGCCCGCAACTTTGCCCAGCATTGTACGGCTTGCCAGTTGTGTGTATCTGCATGTCCCAACGGTGTGCTTACCCCCTCTACCAGTCTGACACGACTGATGCAACCCGAAATGACTTACGAACGTGGATATTGCCGCCCGGAATGTACCAAGTGTTCTGATGTATGTCCCACGGGTGCTATCCGTCCGATAACCCGCGAAGACAAGTCATCAACCCAGATAGGTCATGCTGTATGGATAAAGAAGAATTGTATCCCTTTGACCAATGGCGACTCATGTGGCAACTGTGCCCGTCACTGCCCCACTGGAGCTATCCAAATGGTTCCTTCAGAAGAGGGCAACAGACGTTCACCCAGAATTCCTGTCATCAATGTCGAACGGTGTATCGGTTGCGGTGCTTGCGAACATCTTTGCCCTGCCCGCCCCTTCAGCGCCATTTATGTGGAAGGACACGAGAGACACAAAGAAGTGTGATACTATAATTACAAATTATGAATGGTAATTTCATAATGAAGAATAATCCTTAAGAATTGATTTATGGACAGAAGAGATTTCCTTAAAATAGTAGGTATCAGTACAGCAACAGGAGCTGCCACACTGTATGGTTGCAAGCCAAAGACTGAAACAGCCGCTGCAAGCGGTGAATTGGGTCCTGTTCCCACCGACAAAATGACTTATCGCAGTTACCCCTCATTGGGTGACGACAAGGTTTCCATCCTCGGTTACGGATGTATGCGTTGGCCGACCATTCCAAATCCTGAAGGAAGAGGAGAAATTATCGATCAGGACGCCGTAAACGAACTGGTTGATTATGCCCTTGCCCATGGTGTGAACTATTTCGACACATCACCCGTGTACGTACAGGGTTGGTCGGAAAAGTCAACGGGCATCGCCCTCAAGCGACATCCGCGTGAATCGTATTATATCGCTACCAAGCTTTCAAACTTCTCCAATGCATCGCGCGAGAACTCTATGGCCATGTACCGTCATTCATTCGAAGAACTACAAGTGGATTACATCGATTATTACCTGCTTCACTCCGTAGGCAACGGACGTACCCTCAAGCAACGATATATTGACAATGGCATGATGGATTTCCTGATGGAAGAGCGTAAGGCCGGACGCATCCGCCGACTCGGTTTCTCTTTCCATGGTTCGCAGGAAGGATTCGACGAAATGCTCTCCTATCACGACCAGTATCATTGGGACTTCGTGCAGATACAGTTGAACTATGTTGACTGGAACGAATCCAATGCCAAAGGGCTCTACGAATCGTTGGAAAAGTATCAGATTCCCGGTATCATCATGGAACCCCTGTTGGGAGGCCGACTCTCCAAATTGCCAGACCACATTGTGGGACGATTGAAACAGAAAAGCCCTGAAAGCAGCGTTGCCTCATGGGCCTTCCGCTTTGCCGGTACACCAAAGATGATTCTGACCGTACTCAGTGGTATGACCTATATGGAACATCTGCAGGACAACATACGCACCTATTCGCCTCTTGTTCCGTTGACAGAAGAAGAAAAGGAATTCCTCTACGAAACAGGACGATTGATCAAGCAGTATCCCACTATCCCGTGTAACGACTGCAAGTATTGTATGCCTTGTCCCTACGGTATCGACATTCCTGCTATTCTGGTGCACTACAACAAGTGTGTGAACGAAGGAAATATTCCCGAAAGCCAACAGGATGAGAATTACCGCAAAGCCCGTCAGGCATTCCTCGTAGGGTATGACCGCAGTGTTCCCAAGTTGCGTCAGGCCAACCATTGTATCGGTTGCAACCAATGCAGCAAGAATTGTCCGCAACGCATCAACATTCCCCGACAGTTGCACCGTATTGACGACTTTGTGGAAAAGCTGAAGCAGAATATTTTATAATGGTTGAAACGTTGAAGCGTTGAGATGCTTAAACGCATAAACGAATCAACGCATCAACCCTTCAACGAATAAACGAATAAATGAAAACATTGATTGACATCTTGCACCAAGGCGGATACTCCTGTGTTATTCGCAACCATGGCGAGACACGCACATTCAAGCAACGGGGTGTAGCCGACCTATGGGCACTGTGCCAAGACAATGAAAATTTTTTGAATGAAGCACAGATAGCCGACAAGGTAGTTGGGAAAGGGGCTGCTGCCCTGATGATTCGCGGAGGCATCAAAGAGGTGTATGCCGACGTTATCAGTACCCCCGCTCTCACGCTGCTGCAATCATACGGCACTCGGGTAACCTTCCTTACAGAGACCGACCGCATCGTAAACCGTCAAGGCAATGGTCTTTGTCCTGTGGAGACCCTTTGCATCCAGCTTCAGTCAGTAGAAGATATGTACGAAGAAATTAGTAAATTCATAAACAGAAACAGATAATGGAAAAGACAATCAAACTTTATACGCTGTCATACAGCGAAGCAAAGACCTATTGGATGGCCCTACTCTTTGTTGTAGGCAACATCGCTTTACCTCAATTATGCCACCTCATTCCGCAAGGTGGACTCACTTGGTTGCCCATTTACTTTTTCACCCTTGTGGGTGCCTACAAGTATGGTTGGAAAGTAGGATTGCTGACAGCCATTGCCTCTCCCCTCATCAACTCCATGTTGTTTGGGATGCCTGCGCAAGCCATGTTGCCTGCCATCCTCATGAAGTCAACCTTCTTGGCTTTTGCAGCAGGATGGATGGCACAGCGCACCCAACAAGTAACATTGCTCTCTCTGTTGGGCGTTGTTCTGGCATATCAGATTGCCGGCACTCTTGGCGAGTGGGCCATGACAAGCAGTCTTTTTACTGCTCTTCAAGACTTCCGCATCGGACTTCCCGGTATGGCTCTTCAGGTTATTGGCGGATACGCACTATTAAAAATCAATTCATAATTAATAATTCATAATTCTCAATTAAAAATGTTTGGCATTGGTTTTCAAGAAATACTTATCATAGCACTCGTTGTTCTTCTTTTCTTTGGAGGCAAAAAAATACCCGAACTGATGAAAGGCCTGGGCAAAGGCGTACGCAGTTTCAAGGACGGCATGAACGGAAAAGAAGAAAAGGAGAAAGAAGAAGAGAAATAATCTAATGTGCTAATGTGACAATATGCTAATATGCCAATGTGCTAATAAGCCATGCGATGCTTGTTTGGTTTATTGGCAAATTGGCACATTGGCCACATTAGCACATTAATTATCACATTAAATCCATGACTTTTTGGGATCATCTCGATGAATTGCGCGACAGTCTGATAAAGATGGTTGTCGCTGTTGTGGTATGTGCTATCGCAGCCTTCTGTTTCAAAGAAGAACTTTTCCGCATCATCTTGGCTCCACAAGACAATGGTTTCATCACCTACCGTTTGTTGGAGCACATCAGTCAGTCTCTTTTTTCTTCCCAATCGTCCACAGGAGTGGATGCATTGAGTGTACAACTTATCAACACCGGACTTGCCCAACAGTTCCTTCTCCACGTCAAAGCCTCGCTCTGTGCCGGTGTGTTGCTCACTCTCCCCTACCTCATCTATCTGCTTTTCCATTTCGTATCGCCTGCTCTCTATTCCCACGAACGGCGCTATGCCATCCGCTTGGTGACGTCAGGATACGCCATGTTCATGCTCGGTGTACTGCTCAGTTATTTCCTCATTTTCCCTCTGATTTTCCGTTTCCTGGGTTCCTATCAAGTGAGCGAGGCCGTGGCCAACACCGTTACCATCGAATCCTACATGGACACTCTGATGAGCATCAGTCTCTCCATGGGCATTTTGTTTGAAATCCCCGTCATCTGTTGGATTCTCGGCCGCATGGGTTTCATCAATGCACAGATGATGAGCCACTATCGTCGCCACGTCATTGTGGCTCTGCTCATTATTGCCGCCATCATCACTCCCACTTCCGATGTTTTCACCCTTTCCATCGTAGCCCTTCCCATGTGGTTGCTCTACGAGGTCAGCATTCTGATTGTCCGCAAGGAAAGATGATTTTCTTTTCGCCGATCAACCTTTAGTTGATTGGGGAGTCCAGCTTTTGAAGAAACGTTCCACCTTATTCTTGTCATACCCTTTCCCCTCCTCCAGAAAACTGGAGTCTTGGGTGTGTATGACTTTGCCGTTCTCGTCGAGGATTACGATGACAGGGAAACCGAATCTGGCCGGATTGTTCAGTCGCTTCATCAGTAACTTTGCCTGTTCCTGTTTTTCAGCTCCCAAAGATTTGCGTGGGTTGTAGTTCGCATGGATATATATGAAATTCTCCTTGATGAGCGCATTTATAACACTGTCGCTTGTTATGAAATCGGCAAACCGCAAGCACCACGGACACCAATTACCCCCTACTTGGCAAGCCACAAACTTGCCTTCGCTCTTCGCTCTCTTCAGGGCCGAGTCTATTTGTTCCAATGGATTAATATCCTCATTATAGACCCTCTTCAAATTTCCTTGTCCCATCGTCGCTATGGGGAGCATCAGTGCCACCAATGCAGTTGTCAGTACCTTTTTCATTATTGCTTTCTTTTTTTAAAAAAACGTTTAGTCACAGAACCTGTACGCATTCATTTCCTTCTCTGACATAATCGTATCCTTTTATCTTAATCTGTTGCAAAAGTAGTGAAACCCAACAGAAAAACAAAATAAAAGCCGAGTTTTTGGTCTTATTTTGGCTTCTTTGAGAGATTATTTGGCAATGAACAGAAGACTTTGTATTTTTGCAATCTCGTAGAACCTGCCAAGCCTCTTAACAATGCTCAAATAGGCGGGTCGTTTTTTTATATGCACATATAAGTTCCTGTTTATACATTAAATAGCCCTCCTTTATAGTAGCATATTGATATTTTTTTGTTTTTCGCGTTGCAAACGAAGGGACGGGACGGAAAAAATGATGGGGGAGCTGATACGAGGAAGTAATCACATCACACGCAACGGAAAGACAAGAGGAATGATAATCCTCCAGTCGGAAGAATACCAATCTTACAAAGGAATGATTACCATTCTTCTGAACTATTAACTCCGCTCGCTTACCGTGTTTGTTCGGTTCGCGATCGGAGTTAATTTGGTTCGAGGAGAATCACTTCATTGCCATCCAAATCTTACAATTTTACCGTAAATTCATTCCCATCATCCAATAATACTCTCATGATACAGGGAGTTTCTACAACTGGATAAGGTATCAGATGCTCTGTTGCGCCTTTGAGAAGAGTTTGGTCTATCAAAGCACCGGAAACATTGTAAAGCTGAATTCGACGAATTGGACTTTCACAAGAAATTTGCCATCCTATTGAAGTTCTTCTTATGTGTAAATTTTCAGTCATTGAAGGTTTAATAGAAGTTTCACTCCTGTCTTTCTTAAATATTTTCCACTGCTCGTCAGCATTAATGTAGTTTTCGTAACACCCTTCGGAAACATATAATATAGCATCGTTGAAATAATTACCTTTTCCTCTATCGAAAGCCTTCTCTCCCAATATTGGTGGTGTCTCTGTTTGGAATACTAATTCGGCATAAAATTCATTATCGCAATCACAAGCCAACAAGTCGCAATCATAAAAGGCGTAGTTTTTTATTTCCTTAATTGTCTTAGGGAATACCAGTTTGTCAAAAGAACCTCCTTCAAATGCTCTTTCTTCGATTGTTTCTAAACCTTCTGGCATTTCGTTATAACGACTGCAATACAAAATCTTGCCATCTTTAGAAAAAATGCCGTTTCCATAATTCTTATCAATTTTACAATACGGATTATCTTTGGAAATATTTAATGCTATATAACAACCTTCAAAAACCCCAAATCCTCTTTTTGGGAAAATTCCAGTTAAAATCAAAGCCATAGAAGAATCATAAAATACACTATCACTAATATAAATTAATTTTTCGGGTAGGACAATGAGGCCTCCACCTGAATAGCGCTTATTGCCTATCAAATAGTTATATCTAAATCCCCATTCATAAAACGCCTTCTTCGGTATCGTATCAATATCCGCTTTCCGAAGATTCAGTTCATGCAATTTAGGGAGATTGTTTTCGCGGAGAAAGGCGTAATCCTCATCCGCCAATGTACCCGTAATGAACAAATAATTTACATTTTGCTTCTGCTCATCCGTCAACAGGTTAGCTAACGGTTTCCCCTTTACGTGTACAGTCAGTGAATCGGTTTGGGCATGAATTTCCAATACGTTCAACAACAAGAAAATAAGTAATAGTCGTCTCATGGTCACATTGAATTATGGGGTTGATATTTCTGCCTGCAAGATACACATAATACCACATACATCCAAACATATTTTGGAAAAAATGCGTAGAAGTGGAATATTCAGTATGATTTTCTTCTTTCCTTACACCCATTGGTAATAATTCCCACATTTCTGTTTTCTCTCTATTTCATCAGAGGGTAACACTCTGTAACGGGTACTTTTTTGTATATATATACAATGCACGAAGGCCGGAAGACAGAAAATGGGAAGACCGTGTGCACACGTACCGCCAGCCGTGTGCACACAGTCGGCGGAGTTTCTTCAGACATACTACTACAGAATGTGTACACGCCCGACAGAGGATGTGGCACACGGGTAGGAAAGAGTGTGACTGCAAACGGGGGAAGTGTATAAATATACAATCCGACTGCATAAATATGCAAAACTGGCCGCACGAGAATCACGTATATGTATGCGACTTTCCTTTTGGACGAAAATAGGCGAGAATTTTGAATGGTGGATAAGTGGCTGAACATCACCTATGGATAAGGTGACATCATCATAGGGCTAAGCCATCCTTACCCCTATGGTGAGTGAAAGACGAGAAAGCAAATTTTCTGTTTCTTTACAAAAGAATGAAAAGAATATTGACAAGTTGGCAAGAGCAGTGCTGACGGATTTATTTTCAGACAGAAAAACATAAGGCGCGGACTTCACGGATGAATGCGGATTTATCCAACTTCGCAAATGGTCTATTTATATGATGTCTCTGTCATTCTGAGCCTTAGCGAAGAATCTGAGAATGTCAGCATAACCATTTTGCTTGTGTGTACAGATTTTTCGCTATGCTCAACAACTCGTCTTCACTGCGTTCAGAATGACAGAGACCTTAATGTTTGATTCCGCTACTTATTGCGGGAATATCACCTGATAGTTTCCGCTCAAGTGCATGAAGGCAAAGAGGCGGAGAAGGGCATCGTAGTACGCATCGAAATAGCCATCGGCAAAGGGTTCGTGCTTGGCATTCCACAGGGCATCTACAAACTCCTGAGTGTGGTCGTTGGTGTAGAGCAACGAAGTGGAGGCTACGGCTCCTACGAGACCGATGCTGTGGCGCAAGGCTTTTTCGGCACGACCGGCACGAAGAATCTCTTCATCGGCTGGAAGGGTTCCGTCGATGCGATACTGATCGACAAAGTCGTTGACTCCCTGAGCATAGAAGAAGTTCTGAATCTTCTCGCCATACTGCTGCTGCCATTCGCGGTCGGCACAACTCCATGAGTAGTCGAGGGCGATGTTCATGGGCACACGCCATGAGTCGTAACGGAAGTTCTGTGAACCTCGCATCCATCCGCGGCTGTCCATGGGTGAGCCATCATAGTTACTGTAGTCGGGGTTCAAACCGGTGACAGGATGTGTGGCCTTGTGCAAATATTCGCGAGACACGCGGGCACACTCGTTCCAATAGTCGGCACGTCCGTCGTCGGCCCACTTGGCCCATACTTCGTAGAAAGCAGGAAGATGGTATGAGGGGTCGGTGAAACGAGAACCGCCACGGTCGGGAGTGAAGGTGATGAGCTTGTTCTCGGGATTGATGAGCGGCATGGCTCCACCCTCGCCCGTCTTTTCCATGGAGCAATTGAGGATGTGTTGTGCCTCGGCCTTGTAGTCGATGCCAGTGTCGTTGCCCCAACGGTTGGAAGCAAAGAGCAGGGCGGTGATGTAGTAGAGTTCGCCATCGCTGGCAGAGCCCCAACTGTTGCGGCTGCCATCAGTGCGGCAACTCCAAGCGAAGTAGCCTTCACGAGGACCGTCGGGATGCTGCATATATTTCTGGCTCCAACGCCACAAGCGGTCGAAAACATCTTTCTTGTCGAGCTGTACGGCAATCATCATGCCGTAGCTCATACCTTCGGTACGGACATCGTTGTTCTTGATGTCGGAAATATAGCCCATTGAATCGCCCACTTCGAAATAGCATTTGTTAGGGCCATAGAAGACATCGTTGAACACTTCGTCCAACTTGGCATCCACTTCGGCGGGGCTATAGCCGGCTTCTACAAACACATTGCGGTATTGCTTGGTTTCGAACCCTCCCTTTGAACTGGGGGAAGAGAGGCCGGCACTGCATGAAGTTGCCATTGTAAAGGAGAAAATGGACAGGATGGATAGAATAAGGTTTTGTTTCATAATTCAAGAATATGTTTCAGACATAAGAACAAAAGGACAAAAGAAAGATGACTTCTTATGTACTTATGTTCTTATGTCAAAAATAAGTTATATAAAAACTTAGTTAATCAGATAAATCTTCTGCACACCTTTGTAGGTACACTTCACGGTAGCACGTCCCTCAACGATGGGGCTGATTTCAAAGGATACACCGGGCTGATCGGCTGTAGCCTTCAATACAGTACCCTTCTTCAAGGGACCGTAAGCCTGATAGCGAATGGCATCGCTAAGACCATTGGCATTGGTGAAACGGATGGGAGTAGTGGGCAGATTCAACTTCTGACCATCGGCAGTGATGGTGACAACGGGAACGGCCGGACGCTCGCAAACGGTACCAGTCTTAGAGAAGCCGATTCCGTGGAGATCCATCAGACCAACAGGACGCTGAGGTTGCTGCTGACGGCCACCCCATCCCTGACGGTTGTTGTTCTGCTGGGGTTGCTGTATCTCGGGACCTTCCACCACCAGGTAGATGGCATGTTTTCCCTTCAAGCCCTCAACGGCAGGCACAGCCACCTGATAATTCTTGGCCACACGGGGAGCATCGGCGGGAACATCAATCACGGCAATCTCCTGTCCCTTCCAGGTTTCGTTGGCATAGGGGCCATCGAGCATGACACGAATCTTGAATGCTCCGTGTCCGCCAGGAGTCAGGTTGACGTTAAGCATAGTGCCATCGCCCTTCTGAGCACCAACGAAGGCTTTCACACCCTTGGTGTCTTTCTCCAATCCACCAAAGCCGAAGTACTTGAATCCTACAATACCACGATTGGTGATGCCGGCAAGATCCATGTTGTTGTCCCACACATCGTAATTGTCCTGCATCCAGTTGTTACCAGTCACATAGCAAGCATATCCAGCTGAATAGTATGCATAGGGAGGAAGACCGAAAATCTGGAAACCTTCACTGGTCACTTCAGCACCAGTGTATTCAGTGCCATCAGAAGCCTTGGCTGTCCATTCGTTACCCTTCACATAGGGGTCGTAACCGGTAATCTTCACGATACCACCATCGGCCACTTTCTTCTTGTCCCAAGTAATCTTCACAGGAGCAACCATTGCCTGACGGGCATTTCCGAAGCCACGGGGAGGACGGTGATAGAATACGTACCACTGGCCATTGATCTCTTCGATAGAGCCGTGAGTGTTGTGAGCGAAGTTGGCAGTAGTCAAGTGAGTGCCATCTTCATTGGGAACCACACCACGAGAGTCAACCAACACACCACCTGAACGCCACGGGCCAAGCGGAGAGTCACCGAAGGCATAACGAAGAGCTGAGTTGGTGGAACCCAAACCATAGTCGGGGCCTGAATAGCCGGAGAACACCATCACATACTTGTTGCCCACCTTGCGGATCGAAGAGGCTTCGAAGAAGTTGAAGTCACCGGGATTCTGTCCCTTATAGAGGGCAGGATACTGAGTACCTTCGGGATCGCGAACCACACCATAGCGGCTGCTGGCAGGAATGAAATAGTCGCGCAATTCAGTACCGGGACGCATAGAGTACATAGTATTCTGATCCAACTCACAAGCTGTAGAGTGTTGGAAACCGTAGAAGACGTATGCACGGAAACCCTTGTCGTAATCGGGGTCCTTCTTGTCGGTAACATATTCAATAAATACCGAGGGGTCGAAGTCGATAAGTGAACCGGGCAGACACTGACGTCCATCGGGAGTCAGGTTGACGGGCGTGAAGGGACCATCAGGACGATCACCCTTGCAAACCATAGCCACACGACGCCAACCGCGTGAATGGGGATAAAGATAATAAGTTTTTTTACCTGTCTCACGATCCTTCACCTCCACGAGGTCAGGAGCAAACATTGTGTCCCACTGACCATCAACGAAATGGGTAAAGATGGGACCTTCGTCGCGCCATTGGCTGAGGTCTTCCACTGGAGCTGACCACATACGGATATCGGGGCCACAATAAGCGGAATAGTTGACATCGTGAGAACCGATGATGTAAGCACGGAGCTTACCCGGATTGTCCGGATCTTCAAACACACGGGGTTCGCCATCAGGCACATGTTCCCACAAGGGCAAATAGGGGTTCTGTGCATTCACAGAAGTTGCCGCCAAAAGGAGCAACAGTTGCAAAAATCTTTTTTTCATATTTATTATTTAGGGTATAAAAGCGACGAGTTGGTTTGGGAGGCGGATATACGCCTCCATACCAACTCGTACCTATAACTGAATATTTTACTTGAACAACAATTGAGCCATTTCCTTCAAGCAACGACGCCATGTCAGGAACTCGTGGGCAGTACCTTCAGACACATAACCAACGGCATTGTGTCCGGCAGTCTTCAACGCTTCGGTTGAATTCTTGATACCTTCAGGATTCTCCTTGCTTCCACAACCTTGGAAGATAAGTTTTACCTGCTTGGCATCCTTGATGTCTTCGGGAGCATACTGACCTCCGCTGAACAAACCATAGTAACCGAATATTTCGGGACGATTAAGGGTAATGGCCTTTGTCTCCATACCACCCATTGAAAGGCCGGCCATTGCACGATGGTTCTTGTCAGCACGTGTCTGGAAGTTTGCATCGATGTAAGGAATCAATTCGTCAACAAGCACGGTCTCGAAGTCCTTGACATTGAAGTTGCGGAGGCCACCGAAGCGGATTTCATTGGTCATACCGTAAGTCATAACAATAATGAACGGTTCAATCTTACCTTCAGCAATCAGGTTGTCTATGATGAGGTTAGCATGTCCTTGGTTGCTCCATGCGGTTTCGTCCTCACCCCAACCGTGTTGCAAATAGAGCACGGGATACTTGGTCTTCTTGTTCTTTCCGTACATAGGCGGAGTATAAACGAATGCACGACGGTTCTGCTGAGTGCTTTCACTCCAGAAGAGAATTTGTTGTACGTTACCGTGAGGTACATTCTTCATAGCGTAGAAGTCCTGATCGTGAGCAGGAATTTCGATACCGCTTTCCCAACGGGTTGAACCGAAGTAGTTCATGGCACCCGGATCATTTACAACACCACCATCGATGGTCAAATGGTAGTAATGGAAGCCTTCGTCCATAGGACCAGCAGTAGTTCCAACCCACAAACCTTCCTTATTCTTACGGAGAACTGTACCTCCACGTCCGCCGAGACCCAAGCTGACAACAACAGACTTGGCTTCGGGAGCCTTCACCTGGAAGCGTGCATAACCTTGTGAATTCACCATCGGATATTGCTGTCCGGGCTGGTTCTTTACAGAGGGCTTGAAATCTTCCTTGATAACTACATTATCCAACGCGGGATCAAAGTCGCGTACGGCATAGTAAACCTGCTTGTACTTCAAATCACCGTCAATCAACAAAGGATAGTTGGCAGTACCAACCCAAGAGTCTTTGTCGCTCAGGTTCCAGAAAGTAACCACCTTCACAACATCCTTGTGCTTACGTAAGATGCGGAAAAGGTTTGTGTACTGGTCAGTGTGCATAGCCTTCACGTGGTCGCTGATCTGAACACCCTGACGTGAGAACTGGAGCTGTCCACCCATCTCTTCGTTGGCACGGATGTCAAGTTCAGTAAAGTGGATATGCTTCACGATGGTTGAATACTTCTCAATAGCAGCTTCAATATCTTCCATAGAAGGACCATAAATATTGTAGTGGCCTTGCATACCGATACCGTCGATAGGCACACCGGCATCCTTCATCTTCTTCACCATATTAAAGATACGGTCGCGTTTGGCAGGATCAGCAGCATTATAGTCATTATAGAAAAGCAAAGCCTTGGGGTCGGCCTCACGGGCAAACTCAAATGCCTTGGCAATAAACTCATCACCACAGAGGTTGTAGAGGCGTGACTGGCGATAGTCGCTCGGACGACGGTTACCCCATCCGCGACCATTACCATCGGCCATAGCTTCGTTCACAACGTCCCAGCAATAAACGATGTCCTTATAACGGTTCACTACAGTGTGAATATGTTCGCGCAGGCGCTTGTAGAACACTTCCTTAGTCACTTCTTTGCCTTTGGCATCAGTGAACATCCAATCACAGAATTGGCTATGCCATACAAGGCAGTGACCACGCATCTTGATGTTGTTTTTGCGACAGAAGTTGGCAATGGCATCAGCACGCTCCCATCTCCACACACCTTCTTGAGGATGAACCTCACCGGGTTTCATTTCATTTTCAGCGGTCACACTACAGAAGTTGTCCAAAATAATCTTCTGCTGGTCTTCACTCAAGTTGCGCGAATTGATGGCAACACCCACATCAAAATAATTCTTGTAAGCATCCTTCAGGCCTTGTGCCCACAGGGATGCACCACTCATCGTCATAATAGCCGCGAGGGCAATGGTCTTTACATGTTTCATTATACAAACTGTTTTATAGATTAATGTTTTGTCAGTAATCATTTTTCGTTTGCAAATATATTATAAAAAGGAGTCACCAACTTTTATACATGTGTCTCATACTTTTGTTTTTGTTTCACTCACATGAGAAACAAACCGTTAGACTTCATATAATCTCATATGCAATCCAAACAAGCTTATGAGCGACATCATGCCACCTCATCACTCTCCGTAAAAAGAGAAGGTAGCAAAAAAAGAAATGCGACTTGCATTTTAAAATCCAAGTCGCATTTTCCTGAGTGCAAGCCGCACTTTTTAGAGGAGGAAAAAGATGTTACATTTTCACCTTGTATGTTTTTCCCGGTTGAGTCACGATGTCGTACTCATACACCTTTTGGAGAGAGAGCGTCTTAAAATCCTTCAATTCTTTTGACTTCAAAGGTTCTTTGATGCTGGCCGGTGCCAACAAGTCATTAGGACATTCGCCTTTGGCTACTTGCAGACCTTTACCTGTCAAAGGAACGTATGAACGGATACGCAAGGTGCCACCGATGGTTGAATGAATGGTTGCCTGGGTGAGCGCTCCCCCACTCCAAGCCATATCTACTTCAAAGCCACCACGGGCACGGAGACCCTTCACTTCACCTTCTCCCCATGCATCGGGAAGAGCGGGAAGCAGGTGCACAGCACCATCGTGACTTTGGAGAAGCATTTCGCACACACCGGCCGAGCATCCGAAGTTTCCATCAATCTGGAAAGGAGGATGAGCATCAAACAAGTTGGGATAAGTACGTCCGTCAGGATAGTTGCGTGCTTGTCCGTCATCGGGAAGCAGATGAAGCATGTTCTTGATAATCTGGAAAGCATGGTTACCATCGAGCATACGTGCCCAAAAGTTGATTTTCCAACCGAGGCTCCATCCTGTAGCCATGTCACCGCGTTGGTTCAATGTATTGGCCGATGCGGTGAACAGTTCAGGATGAGTGTAGGGAGAAATCTGATTGGAGGGATAAAGTCCGTAAAGGTGTGAGATGTGGCGATGCTGGTCGCGTGGATTATCGGCATCGATAAGCCACTCCTGCAATTGACCATGGCGACCAATCTGCATAGGAGGAAGCTGGTCAATGGCCTTGCGCAGACGGGCGGTGTAGGCATCATCACCCTTACCCAAAACCTCCGTAGCTTGCAAAGCGGTGTTGAGCACATCAAACACGATCTGGTTGTCCATGGTCGAACCTGCTGTCACATTCGTGCCTTTTCCTTGAGGGCCATGTTCGGGCGATACAGTAGGCAATGTCATCAGCCATCCATACTGGGGATGCACCTTCATGTAGTCAAGCAAGAAGTCGGCTGCACCCTTCAATATCTCGTAATTGTTGGCCAAGAAATTCTTGTCACCAGTGTAGAGGTAATGTTGCCACAAATGAGTACTCAACCAAGCGCCACCAGTGGGGAACATACCCCATGGAGTACCATCTACGGGGCCTGCAATACGCCACAAGTCGGTATTGTGGTGAGCCATCCAACCGCTGCACCCATACATCTGACGAGCCGTTTGGGCACCTGACACACTGAGGTCGCGAATCATGGAGAAGAGCGGATCCTGAGTCTCGAACAAGTTACCCACAAGTGCCGGCCAATAGTTCATCTCAGCATTGATATTGATGGTATATTTTGAATCCCAAGGAGCATTCATCTTGTCATTCCATACACCTTGTAAATTGGCGGGTTGTCCACCGGGTTGTGAACTGGAGATGAGCAGATAACGACCATATTGCATCATCAGCGACACCATATCCATGTCGTTTCCACCAGCGAAAGCGGCCAATCGTTTGTCAGTCTCCAAGGCTGAATTTTCCGATTTGGGCAGTGTGAGCGACACACGGTCGTATTGTGCGCGATACTCAGCGATGTGTGCCTTCAGCAACTGGTCGTATTTCTTTCCTTCGAGTGAAGCCAAAGCTGCTTCGTTGTCGAGTGAAGGATTGTGGCTCACGTTGCGATAGTTGACAAAGTTGGTAGCGGCCACAATGTAGAGAGTGGCCGTGGTAGCATCCTTTACCATAAGAGTGGCACTGTTCTCTTCCAACTGGCCATCTGTAAGTACTTGGGTGCGGCACTCAGCCATCAGCACACCTTGTATGCCTTCTTGCTCCACATTCTTCACACGGGCAATGAGCTGGCCGTTGCCCACCTGCTTCTCGGCTTGCAATTGTCCGTCGAAACCAACGGTGAAGGAGAGTGCCCCCTTTTTGTCGGCCTCGATGCGTACAATGATAACATCATCGGCTTGCGAAGCAAAAACAGTGCGGGTGTAGCGTACACCTTTATATATATAAGAGGTAGAAGCAAGGGCATTGCCCAAATTCAATTCACGCTCGTACCCCTCCACCTGCTGGTGACCAAAGTTCAACTGGATATTTCCCACAGGCAGATAGCGCATACCATGAGGTCCCTTGACAAAATGATTGTCAATCAACGTGGCAGCCTCGCGTTCACGTCCTTCAAAAATCAGACGTTGTACCTCGGGCAGATGCTCCAATGATTCGCTGCTATTATTTTCGTGAGGTCCCCCTGACCAGAAAGTCTCTTCATTGAGTTGCAGGGTTTCTACCTCAGTACCGCCATACACCATGGCTCCCAGCTTTGAATTACCTACCGGCAAAGCCTCCAGCCAATGTGCGGCAGGCTTGCTATACCAAAGTCGATGGTCTTGTGCTTGTAAAACGACGCCTGTCACCATCAGGAGCAAGGCCGTCAGAAATCCTTTTTTCATGTTATCAAAATATAGATTATTATTATTCATTTTCACTATTTCACCACAATTTTCTTTCCATTCCTGATGTAGATGCCCTTTGTCGGTTTTTCTATCGGTTGGCCAAGCAGGTTGTAGTAGAGGCCGTCACCTTGATCAAACAATTCGTCCACCACAATTTCTTCCATGCCTGACGGACGCGAATAGTCACTATTGTTTGTCAGATACATGTCATCGACCACAATGTTGCCACTACCATTTGACCAAAAGCTGACAATGCGGATATTCTTCGTGTCGAGAGCCTTTCCTTTCAGATTTCCAGATGAATATTTGGCAGTTTTAAGGTTAAATATGATTTGCTTCTTCGCACCGAAGGCAGGCACTTCGCAACAATCTCCCCAAATGCTATTGGTCGTAAAGAGGTTGAGATGTGCGTCGCAACTCTGTGTCTGCTTGAGTTTGATGACCAGATACTTATATCCCGACATGTCAGCACCATTGGGATACTCCCACCCCATCTGTCCCCATTGTCCGGGTCTGAAGGTGCGGGTACTTTCGGTATAGACACCATTGGCAAACAACGACGTATTGATGAACTCCTTGGCAAAGGGGAAGAAGGTTGAACGCACATTGAACGTTTCTTCCAACTCATTGCCCATCAAATCAGTATAAATGGCTTTTACTTGAGCTATACCTTCGGCCAATCCGCCCACTTGTCCATTCTGAATGTCAATAATATCTGCCCCTTGCACCACATAGCGTGCTTGAGCTGCTACATTTTCGGTGTGTCCGTCGCGGAAAGTGACCATCAGTTCAATCGGTGTGCGGTTACCTATCATGATTTCCATTTCATTGCCTCCGGACAAAGTCATTGACTCAGCCGTCAGCATGTCGGCACTATACCCTTCGAATGTGGCCGGATAATATGTCGCTTCATCAAACTTCTCTTCGGTCGAGAACCAGTCAAAGTCTGCATATCCTTCACTTTCCAGACGTGTAGCATAGCAATAGAGGCCGAAACGTGCACCGACAAAGACACTCAGGTTATACCCCAAAGTGGTTTCACCACCCAATGATTGATAAGTGACATTGTCAAACGAGTAATAGAAACGAGTCTTGCTGGTAGAGTAACTTATCGAAGCACGCAAGTAAATGATGCTGTCTGTCTGTATTTCAATACGTTTTTCTGCCGGAGTAAAGGAAGAAGAAGTACGCAATGTATCTTGTCGCCATACGAGGTATTGCTTGCCATCTTTCACCTGTACCGAGAGCATGGCATAAGGGTCTTGGAAGATACAGATACCGGCCACATCACCCTCTTGCAACTGACTGACATCCATGCGAACCGTACCTATAGAAGGTTTGTTATCGAAAGCAAAAATACGTTGGGTAAGCATATTGCGGGCTTGTGTCAGACGTTGGGCTGTGCCCGACGTTGACAGACGCATCCAACCCGGACGTTCAAAGAGCGACCATGAGCCATCATCGGGATGGTGATTCCATTGCCATTGCATACCCAAGGGATAGGAGCGAAAATTGTCATTCGTAGGCAATGGTTGGCGCGGAGAAGCCACACTGGTTACAGGTTTTGCACAAGTCGTATAGAGTGCACCATCATTACCAATAACCGGCCAATCGCTCACCCATTTCACCGGTTGCATATTAGGGAAGCGGCCTAATGCACCGAGGTCTTCCTGCATGATTGTCCACCATGCGCCAGCCTCCGTTTCGATGAGCGCTCCCTGATGGACAGTGTTGGGCTTGCCATTAATGTATTTTTCAACCAACATTTTCTCTTCATAAGGTCCGAAGATGTTCTTTGAGCGGAGTACTGTCTGTCCTGAAGGCCATCCGCCATAAGTGGCATAAATATAGTAATAATCGTCTTTTTTGTAAAGGTGGCAGCCTTCAAGCATTTCGGTGGCGGTAAAGACCGTCTTTTCTTGCACAAAGTTGAAATCTTCATCCAATTCACACATCTTGATTTCAGTATTTCCACAAGCCACATACACCTTGCCGTTATCAAACAACATACCCGGGTCGTAATACGAACGAGCCAACTTCTTCATCTGCCATTTTCCTTCGGGGTCATCCGTTGTCAAAAGCCATCCTCCGGCATCGTTTCCATTTATGAGGATATAGAAGACCCCCTCGTGATAACTCATTGAACAAGCCCACATGCCGGCAGCATAGGCATTCTGTCCGTTCAACAACTGATAGCGGTCAGTAGTTGACAGTTGGGTGAGCGGTTGGGCACAATAGTTCCAATTCACCAAGTCTTTTGATTTCAAGATGGTAGCACCAGGAAAATGATGCATGGTAGTGCTCACCATGTAATAGGTATCACCAACGCGGATAACATCGGGATCAGGAAAATCGGCTGCAATCAAGGGGTTACGATACTTACCATTACCCAAGTCGCCCAATGATACATTCTGAAAGTCAGCACGAGGCCAATTCTCATTGTAAAATTCTGCATACCAATCCATGCAAGTCTTTCCGCAAGCTTCCTCAAGCCCACCGAATGCAGGCACTACCTTTCCTTTATTTATAAGGGTGTCCACATCAATAAGACAAGCAGTACCCGAAAGTGTCATTGAAATATTCTCGTAATGGTCGAGGCAAGCCTTGAAAGCCTTCCCCCACTTCGACGTTGAACCAGTGGCCCATGTGCCGTAGTTAGACTCTACCCATTCGCCGTGTTCGTTGTAATGCCCTGTACCTGGTTTGTGAGGACTCCAATCCACTTCGGTGATGATGACAGGAGCAATATTCACCACTGGCACCTGTTTGCCGAATTGGGCAATCTTCACCGCAGGATCGGGCGTATCGTCGCTGCTTCCGTACCATCCGCAATAGTCATGCACGGCATATCCGATGTTGTATCCCTCGACGGGATGGCTCATATAACTCTGATAGTTGCTCTGCCAACCCGAACCTGGAACCCAAACAATGCCGGTGAATCCGTTGGCACGAATCTTGTCAACAATGGGTTGGAAATAGTCGTGTAAAGCAGCAGCATCGTCCTGTCCGTTAGCATTGCGAAGGTTTACGGGTTCGTTGGCAAGCTCAATGCTGACCTGTCCGGCATATTTTTTGATGGAGTCGTTTTTGGAGAAAATGTCCCACACGGTCATCAAATAGTTCTGATAATAATCGCCTACCTGCAAATTGCCCGGACACACGCCGGGAGGACGCACTACTACATACATGCCGTGATTCATTGCTTTCTGTATTAGGGGCCAGTAGAGGGATGTCAAAAAAGTCTTCAGACGGTTCGGATTGAATTTCTTGATATCTGCCTCACCACTTGCATCAGCAGCTTGTCCCTTAGAGCCTTCATACACATACGTACTGCTTGGGTCGTTTGTCCAAGCAGGAT
Source organism: Bacteroidaceae bacterium (assembly GCA_017521285.1). Taxonomy (GTDB): domain Bacteria; phylum Bacteroidota; class Bacteroidia; order Bacteroidales; family Bacteroidaceae; genus Phocaeicola_A. The sequence goes on from JAFXDG010000131.1 coordinate 86,920, forward strand.
CCAAATGTAAACGGAAGACGTTACATTTGGCCTCCTCCAAACCTTTGAACAATTTTTCAAAATAATTCTTGCATTTGGTAGCACCTGCACTGTTATAGTTCGTATTGGAGCCATCCCAAGGACTACCCCATCGCCATCCGTTGAAATACATGTTGGGAGTATCCATCACACCGTGCAGCACCACTTTATTCCCATGGGAATCCATCAGCCACTTGCCTTCGACATGTAAAGTTGGTAAGGGTTTCACACCTTGTGCCGTCAATACGATTGCCACACAGAGCATGGCTGCGGTTGTAATCAGTCGTTTCATTTGCTTTTTCCAGAATTGATTATGTAAATGATTCTTATATTATTTCACCACAATTTTCTTTCCATTCCTAATGTAGATGCCCTTTGTCGGATTTTTCACCGGTTGGCCAAGTAGGTTGTAGTAGATGCCGTCGCCCATTTCCCGCTTGTCCTCTTCCACACGGTAGATACCCTGTGGCACACGAGGTACGAGGTAGGCCGAGCGGAGGATGGTCGATTTGTTGCCCCCAGCCACCTTCAAGGCATTCACGTGTACGAAATTCTCCACACGGTCTTCGCCCTTATTAGTGAGTGTATTGTCCACATCGGCCAACGGCACGAGCAAAGCCCCCCATTCGTCACTCCAATAGGGGTCACTTGAGTCGAAGTTGAGAACTATCTGCTTGTACGACCCGTGGTCAATCAGGCGGTTGGCAATAATGCGCAGGTTGCCACCCGTACCACGCAATACAAGGGTGTCGTAGGGAGTGAGGTCGGCAAACTGGTTATAGATAACACCCGAACTCATCATCACTACACCACCGCCTCCAACGGACACATTCAAGTTCCAATCCACTTTTAAATTCTTATTCTTCGGTTGAGCATTTATGCCGGTGCCGTCCCATTCGTGAAACATGGAAGCAGTCATGGGCACCCAATGTTCGGGTACTTCCCAATCGTCGAAGAGGATACCTGTCTGTTGCTCTACATAGTTGTTGACGTAAGCCAATGCCGTTGCCGTGCGTCGGGGAAAATAAGTATTGAGCAGACGGTTGCGTTCCTTCAAATAATGATTGTCAACAGTGTAGAGTTCACCACGCGACTGATAGGGATGCACATCGCGACGGTAGTCTCCCCAACGGGCAGATTCAACATAGACAGCATCATTGATGGTATAATAGAGACTGTCCCATAGGCTCACCACCGAAGCTTCGCCCAAAAATCCTTCATCAGACAACACCTTGGAAGCACGTTTCAGATAGCGCTTCACAAAGTCAACATTTTGCAACAGGCAATGAAAAATCCATGTCGGTGAGGCATAGTTGTTCACGCTCATATTGTTGTCGTTGTCTCCTTCAAATATCTGTTCAGTATCCCAGCAAAGGAAGTGAAAACCTTCGGAGTCGGCTCCGCGCTTGCGGATGGCATACCAGTTGTGATGATCCCAATCGGTGTTTCCACCATACTGATTGATGAGCATGTAGTCTATAAATCCATCCACATCAAGCAAGGCTCCCAAGGTGTCAGGCTGTCCATTCTTATCGAGACCCTGCAAGCGATTATAATAAGTATTGTCAGCCGCCTTGCCAACGATGCTTATCATCTCATCCCATGCCACCAAATCACCCTCGGCCGCTTCATGGTGGTTGCCGCCCGACTCTTCAATCTTTACCACATCATAGTCGCTTTTTTTGCCTCCCAAATGCTCCTTACCATAGAGGTCGTCCACACGCTCGGCAATGTTGTAGAGTCCCCAATACATACCGTTGAGGAACAGATGGACATGGATGCCATCAACGGCGGGATGTCCCATGCGCTTCTGCATCTTGCGTGCCCACATGTCGCGTGTGTATTGTGCCTTAGGGCGTGCACCACCCCAGTGTTGCCATGAGTTTCCGAAGTGGCAGCGCAACACCAGCTGGTTGAACTTGTCGGCTCCCTCTTCGCCATAGAGCGGATACTCTAAGGTACCGGGACCATACTCACTCTTGAAAACAAGACGAAGCGAGTGTTTCGGATTCTTCTCGGCCAAGCGTCCGTGTCCGCCATGCAGACGTAATCCGCAATCAATCTGCATACTATGGTTCTGTTTTCCACCAAACAATTCGGCACTGGCCGGACGTGTCCATCCATGTCCTGTAGCATCGCCCACGGGAGGGCCTGTATAGATGTAGATACCACCCGTCTGCTCATTATTTTCGTGGTTGAACAGATTCGCTTTGTCAGTCACGATAGAGAGGATAGGCAACTGGCGCAATCCTTGCATAATTTTCGGACGCAGGGTTGCATTTCCCGTCATTTCGGGATCCATCTCATAGTCAGCTTTAGCACGGCCAGAGAATTGGTTGTATTTACCCCATTCGGCCGGATAGCCCTCAGGATTGTTCGGCTGGCTCATTACCGACTCCATGAAAATATACGAAGCTGTAGTAACGGGCGAAAGGGTAGTCTCGTCCCACACCTCGCACGCACGCAGGAGGGTTGTCTCCTTCAGTTTCAAAGGTGCAACATAGCGGGGGCTTTCTGTCGTAGGTATCGAACCGTCGGTAGTATAGTGAATGGACAAACCTTCTTCCGAAGGAGTGATGGTAACGGTCAGTTCGTCCACTTCGTACAAACCGTGCGGCTGGTCAAAACGGACCTGTGCTTGGCCGAATAAGGTAAAAATCAAGAGGATAAACAGGATTATGAATTTGTATCTGTTCATGGTTTTCTATATTTAAATTGCAATAATAGTTTTAGATTGCAAATATACAAAAAAAAGGGGGAACATCCCCCCTTCTTATTGTAACTTTTTCTTTTCTATATGTCTCATTGCTTAATTGTAGCTAAAATCGGGTGTCACCTCATGGTTGTCCCTGTCCATATCATCCTTCAACAAGGTGCCGTCGGGAGCAAAGTAAAGGTCGCGGTCACGCTGTCCGTTGGTTTCCACCTCAATCAGGTAGAAGGTATCAGACGGGCGCTCATATTTGTCCAAATCATCCACGCGCCATGTGGCATACTGACTGTCGGCAAACGCTTTTTGCACAGCATCAGGCAGTGCGGCAAGGCTCTTACCTAAATCTGTCTCTGTCATACGCCACTCTCCCTTGGTATCAAACCAAGCATCAATAACGGCATTTGACCAAAACTCGGCCACATAATAGCCACGGTTCTTCTCCCACTCCACTCCATTCGCATTGGGATACATGGTTTCAAACGACTTCACTACGGCTTGCGGCACATCCGACCAACGGATATCGTCATCATTTTCACAACTGCTCATAAGTACCAAACTTACAAAAGCTACACACAGATAATAACATGAATAAACTAAATACTTTTTCATAACGTTTCTTTTTTTAGGGTTTATACTCTATCTAACAAATTTTCTGTTGCAAAGATGCGGCTTGAATCTGAAAAGAATCTGAAAAATGCACCTAATGAAGAAAAAAAATGTATTTTGTTTGCAGAAAAGGTTGAAACACTCGAAAGATTTATGCATAGGAGGGATACAAAGAACAGAGACACAAAGTTTTTCAGTCTTCGTGTCTCTGTACAAAAGCGCAATCCGCGCCTAAAAGGTTCAAATGATTACTTGAATATCAACTGGGCAAACTGATAAAGGCTGCGACGCCATGTTTGCCACTCGTGAGCTGTCTCGGGAGAAACATAGGAGTAAGCATTGATGCCGATGGCCTTGAGGTCTTCAGCGGCCTTATCGACTCCCATGTTCTCTTTTCCACCACAGCTCATAAAGAGTACCTTGTTGGTCTTCTTGAAATCAGCCGCATCCTTGAGATCTTCAGCCCGGAAAGTACCACCGCTGAACATGCCCACATAAGCGAACGTAGTGGGGTTGGCCATAGTGATGGAGCGTGTCTGCATACCACCCATAGAAAGGCCGGCCATGGCACGATGCTCGGTGTCGGCAATCACACGGTAGTTCTTCTCCACCATCGGAATGATGTCCTTCAAAAGTACATCCTGGAAAGCATTGAAACCGCCAAAGCCTCCGAAACCGCCACGAGGACGACGTTGGCCACCCTGACCAGGAGCACCACCCTGCGGACGACCCTGGCCTGGCTGGCCACCCTGTGGACGAGGTCCCATACCAAACGCGGGCTGACCCTCGGGCATATTGGCCGGACGGGCATTCAATCCATTGTCCATCACAATGATGAAAGGCACGGCCTTACCAGCTGCAATCAGGTTATCCATGATGATTCCTGTCTTTCCCTGAGCTGACCAACCAGTTTCATTCTCGCCCATACCGTGTTGCAGATAGAGAACGGGAAACTTCTTGTCGGGATTCTCACGATAAGCAGCAGGCAGATAGATGTAGCAATGGCGCATCTTCTCGGTCACGGTCGAATAGTAGTAAACCTCGTTGACAGAGCCTTGAGGCACATTCTTTACGGTGTAGAAATCTTCATCAGCAGCAGGAATGTCGATACCACTACCCCATCGGCTGGCACCATAGTAGTACTTGCTACCGGGATCGGGTACCGAAGCACCGTCGATATTCAGCTGATAGTAGTGAAAGCCCTCGTCCTGCGGAGCCGATTCGCCTGTCCATACACCGTTTTCATCTTTCACCATATCGTATTTCACACCACCAATATCGAGCTTCACACTGGTGGCCTCGGGAGCCGAAATCTGTGCACGCACCATGCGTTGTGAATTGACCATGGGGTATTGCTTGCCCTCTTGATTGGTTGTTGCCGGCTTGAAGTCCTCAACAACTTGCGCGTTGACTGACACTGCGGCCAAAGCTATAGCCGCCAATAACAATGTCTGTTTCATGATAATTAAAAAAGTAACGTTAACTATTTATCTGTGTTCTATCTTAACTCTTTACACATTTGTACAACAGATTACTTCTTGAACAAGTGCGGAATGAACTGATTCAAGCCACGACGCCAAGTGAGCCACTCGTGGGCAGTACCCTGAGACTCGTAGAAATCGACCTTGATACCGGCCTTACGCAAATTGTCTGTCATAGCTGCAGTACCGAAGTTCTCGTCGGTACCACAACTGAGGAACATATAATGAATCTTCTTATTGAATTCGTCTGCATTGGTAAATACACCGTCGTAGGCATTCTCAACATTGAGTCCGAAGATGGCACCACTGAATGCACCCATCCATGCAAACTTGTCCAAGTTGGTAAGGACTACATCAAATGTCTGTTTTCCACCCCATGAAAGTCCGGCCATAGCACGATGCTCACGATCGGCCTTCGTGCGGAAGTTGGCATCGATATAGGGAATCAGGTCATTCAACAGGACGGGATAGAACGATGCACCATACTGGGCATGTGTCATACCACGGCCAAAGGGAGCTGCCACATCGCCGCACTCCATCACCACAATCATAGGCACAGCACGGCCTTCGTGGATGGCATTATCCATAATGTGCTGCATGTGTCCCTGCTTACTCCATCCGGTTTCATCCTCGCCCATACCGTGTTGCAGGTAGAGGACGGGGTATTTCTTCTTTCCCTTCTCATACTCGGCGGGAGTATATACCATTGCATGACGCCATTTGTTGGCACTCTGAGAGAAATAGTAGATGCTGCGCACCTGTCCCTTGGCCACACCCTGCTGAGGACGATAGTAGTCTCCTTCGGCCCCCTCAGGAATTTCAATACCACCGGCTTCACGGTTACATCCGAAGAATGTGTCAGAGCAAGGGTCGATGACTGATACACCGTCCACGAGAACAAAATAGTAATGGAAACCTACCACCAACGGGTCGGTCACACACATCCATGCGCCACGGGCATCGCGCTGCATGTCGTACTTCTTGCCACAGATGTCCACCTGCACAGTCTTGGCTGTAGGAGCTTCCACACGGAAATAGGCACGTCCCTGCTTGTCAACCTTGGGGAACTCACTACCGGGGATAGCAGTTTCGGCAATGAATGCATCAGCAGGAATCTCAATCTTCTTGGAAGCGGTAAGATAAGTAGGACGCTTACTCTCATAACCCAACAGGTTCAGCATCTTGTCGCCATAGCGGGCACCCAATTCACGATAACCGGCAGCGTCGAAATGAAGATTGTCGGGGCCACTGGTACAATTGTCAGAGGAAACTACATGTGAAGTGTGAATGGTTTGTGGAAGGGCTTGAATCTGCTTGTTCATGCCAATGCACACACCCTTACCATCGGCTTGCACCACCTCACCCACAATCAGAGGCACCTGCTCAGGCACCAAGTTGAGGTCGGCCAACATGCGGTCATAGACGTTTTGTACCTTCTCGTCCCATTCCTGATCACCGGTGTTTGAACACCCTTGATGCATCAAGATACCCTTGATGACACCATCCTTCTGAGCCTTGCGGGCCAGGGTGATAATGCGCTCATAGGGATTATTGTCGTAAGCTTGCAGCATGCCTTTCATCCACTGGGGAGCCACATTCTTTGCATAATTCTCAATTGAGTCGGGCATGAAGCCTTCAATACGAATACCACCAATAGCCACGTGGATAACACCGACCTTGACGTTTTCTGGCAAATTGGCAATCATGGTACGGCCAAAATAGTCAATAGGAGTCAATCCATTGTTCGGACGACAGAGAGGCGGAGTTGCTTCGCACCACTCTCCCATCTTGCGGCCACGCTGGGCATCGTCAACAGCGGGCATCAACAGGAAACGAGGGCCGGGACTTACGAGGTCTTGTGCCTCAGGACGAGCAGCTCCCTCCATGTTTGACTGGCCAAAACAGAGGAAAATGTAGAAATTGGGGTCAACCTCAGCTGACACCTTTTGCATGGGACACAAGCAAAGTGCAGCCAATGCAAGGGATTTCAAAAATGACTTTTTCATGTTATACTGTTTTTATAGGTTTTATTATATCCTTTATAGGTTCTACAGAAACTATACATACTATATAGCCACTATAGAACCTATAAAAGTCATCACTCAAACTTCCACCAATCAAGGCGCACATCGCCTTCAGCTTCGTCGAAGCAGAGATAGAGGTCGTGAACACCTTGTGCACCGCTGACTTTTGTCTTGAATGAGCGGTACTTTTCAGCCTTACCGGTAGGTTTGATGACAACGGTACCGACCACAGGACCTTCAGGACTATCAAGACGAACGCTCAACTTGGCCGAACCTGTACCTGCGGTTGAAATGGTAAAACGCTTGGCTCCTTCGCCAAAGTCAACACCACGCAAACGGATGTACTCGTCCTTATCGATGTGGTAAATATACATATTTCGCTTACCCTCAGAGAAAGGCATCTTCTCAACAACACCCGTGTTGTCGAAGCCAACCTTAGCACTCTTCAAGCCGTAAGCCCAGTTGGATGTCTCGGCCTCTACACGACGGTATGGATTGAAGGTATGAAGCTGCTCAGCCGGTTGCTGGTCGAGCCAGTAAGGAAGTTCAGGGATAGTACCGTCGGCATTGTACTTCATCTCGGTGAAGGTCACTGAACGGCGCTCATAGTGACGAAGAATGTCTATATTCTTCAAATCGTAATTCTGTCCAAAGAGGTAGGTACGTCCCTTGAAATCGGCAATACCGGGATGGTTACCACGATTACGCGGAGTGTGATCCATGATGTGTCCCTTGTATTCCCACGGACCTGTAGGACTCTTGCTCATAGCATAACCGATACCTTCGGGGCAACAGGTAGAGGCAAAAGCCATGTAGTAGTTGTCACCACGCTTATAGCACCAAGGACCTTCCTGATAATCGGGGATACGGGGAAGCTTCACGATGTCGCCACTGGTAGAAATCATGTCCTCGTTCAGTTTCACATAATAGGTATTGGGATTTCCCCAGTACATATAAGCCTGTCCGTCATCATCAATGAATACGGTGGGGTCAATGTCTTCCCAATGTTCGCGTTGCCATACGAGGGGTTTGCCCAGCGGATCCTTATATGGACCGTATGGAGAATCGGCCACCAATACACCGATACCATGTCCGTGAAGAGGTGCATAGAGGTAATATTTGCCATTGCGTGTCACCGTCTGAATGGCCCAACCACCATTGTCACGGCTACGCCAAGCGAAATCTTTCAATGAAGCTACGGCACCATGCTCTGTCCAGTTGACCATGTCAGTCGTTGAATAGAGCAACCAGTCATACATGAAGAAACCAGCCGAGCTACGTTCATTGGGGTCAGCAATATCTTCGGGAGAAGAGTCGTGCGAAGTAAAGAGGAATAGTGTGTCACCAACAACCAACGGCGAGGGGTCAGCAGTGAACTTGGTTTGGGTCATAGGCATATTGGCCTGCTCCACACCACGCATCTCCCACCAGTCAAAGTTCATCAAATGGGGTCCCTTGCGACCTGTGAAACAAAGATAGAGGTCATGCACACCGGTAACCTTCGCCTTGATGTCGGCCACCAATGTCTGCCATTTTTCCCAACCACCGGTACCACGCACGTCGAGACGAGTGAGAAGCTGGCCTTTCAAACTGTCCACACGTACTTCAATGGCACCACCACGCAAACCACTAGCCACACGGGCAGTAAAGGTACGGGGGAACATACGGCCGAAATCAACGGCCTGCAATTTGATGTAGTCACCATTGTGTGCATCGGTCACGTAAACACCGATTTCATCGTTTTGCTCAGTTCTCAATCCGCGAGAGAAAGCCATCGTCTCAGCTTCCACCTTGCGATAGGGATTGAAGAAACTAACGGGCTTTACACCTTCGTCTGTAGGAAGAATGGTGGGGAAAGAACCGTCGGGATTGTAGGTGAACTCCTCAATGGCTACACTACGGCCAAAACCGCCTCCACCAGGCAACTTACCCGTGTGGTAGAAGAAGTAGCTGTGTCCCTTATAGTCGGCCACACCTGCATGATTAGTGAACGACTTTGTGTCAGACAAAGGCATAATCTCACCGGCATACTTCCAAGGCCCTGTGGGTGATGTGGCTGTGCTGTATGAGATATGTTCGGGCACACCACCTGCAGCATAGATGAGTTGGTAAGTACCATTACGCTTAGTGAGCCAAGGACCTTCCACATAGCTGTCCTTGTAATTCTTTCCTTGCTCGCGGTTTTTCATCAAAGGAGCGCCGAAAGCCTCTTCGGTCATATCGGCCAAGATAACATCTCCTTCGTAAGAAATCATGTCCTCGTTGAGTTTCAGGTAATAGAGCTGAGGATTACCCCAACAAACCCATGCCTGGCCATCGTCATCGATAAACACACTGGGGTCGATATGATCCCAGGAACCATTATCAAACAAAGGCTTACCGATAGCATCGCGGAAAGGACCTGTAGGCGAATCTCCAACTGCTACACCGATGGCCATACCACCAGAAAGCTTGGAGTGAGCACAAATGTACCAATAGAACTTGCCGTTGCGCTCAATCGTCTGAGCAGCCCAAGCACGATCATCTGCCCACGAGAATGATTCAAGGGCAAGGGGCGAACCATGGTCAACCCAATTGACCATATCGTCAGAAGAATAAACACGCCACTCCTGCATCCAGAAGAAATCAGCGCCATTCTCATCATGACCGGTATATACATACATACGGCCATCGTGCACCAAAGGAGCCGGGTCAGTAGTAAAACACGTTTGCACAATAGGATTTTGTGCAAAACCTTGTATGGCCGAAGCCAACATGAAAGATAAAGCAAAAGTTAGTTTCTTGTTCATGGTGTTTTGCTTAAAGATTTATTTAATGATTGTTATATGACTTTTATAAGTTCCGTTTTTCTTAATTTCCTTACGGATATACATGCCTGGCGAAGTCGGTTTCACACAAAGACCGGCCATATTGTAATATTCCACCCGCACAACAGGATTATCCACTCCTACATTCTCAATGGCCGAAACATTACCTTTGCGAAAAAGAGCAGCTTGCCCAACAACCAAATCGGCCCACGGAGCATCAGCAGTGTAGAAAGTAACAACGTAACGTCCCTTTTCATGTACATCAAAGGTGAGTGTCTTCAATGTTGTTCCCGAAAAACTGTTGGAAGCAGCATTGCCAACATTGGAAGTAGGAGTCATAGTTTCTGAATAGACAGCATCTCCATCGATGTTTTCAATTGAGATGGTCACAGGAGAGAAACTTTCGATATTCCAATTGGCTATGCGATAATACAATTGATAATTGCCAGGATAAAGTGTCAATGTGGTAGATGTCTCCTTAGCAGCAAAACGGGCATAACCAGCTTTGGCTTTGCCCTCTACATTGCGTGTATAAAGTCCCCATTCAAAATCCTTTTTCTCTCCAGTGAAATGAAACACACGGCTACCCGAAGAATAGCCTGAGGAAAAGCCTATGCGCTTTTCCTTCCCATCATACGTAGTCCACCCTTCAGGCACACTTCCCTCTGCATTGAAAGATTTTGAAAAAACATAACTTCCCGTAGGTTCTTCCACAAGAATAATCTTCTGACTACTTCCTGTGCGTCCTTCATTGTCTGTAACTACGGCTCGAATAACATTTTCTCCCTTTGTAAGTCCTTCAATTGTGCAAGTATATGGAGCTTCAGTATGTTCACTAATCAATTCTTTACCAATATAAAACGAAACTTTTTCAACTTCACCGTCCGGGTCACTGGCCGTAGCATTCACTGTAATGGACGGCACTTCAGAAGCGCCACCCATAGTAACGTATGTCAACCCATCATCAGGAGCTGTAATCTTTACAGAAGGATCTTTCAATTCCAACGAGAAACGCTTACAGAATCTCCATATTTCATCACCTGTTTTCACTCCATTGTCGTTCGAAATCCAATGTCCTTTATTGGCCATTTCCAACAGGACAACTTCCACACCATTTTCTCCTCCACTCCATGTATGGCGGGTTATGTGGTTTCCACGATAAGGTTTTATCACAGTAGCTTTGGTATTGCAACCATTGCGCTTGACCCATCCGGCCAATATACCGGCTACACCACCGAATCCAACCACATCATCCGTCGTACCATGCGTATGAATAATAGGCACTGGACGTGAACTGGTGTAATTGCCTCCTCCCATCGGATACCCACTGATGGGAGCAAAAGCGGCAAACTTGTCAGCCATACGGTTCATGGCATGATAGGTGAACATGCCTCCCATAGAGAACCCTGAGATATAGACACGATTGCGGTCGATATCATATTTTTCCACCATCTCATCGATGAGGGCTTCCATAAATTTGAGGTCACGGTCGCCACCAATATCCCATCCTTTATTTATTCCTTCAGGGAAAACGGTGACGAACTTGGCAGTATCGGCCACTGATTCAATTTGCAACATACCTTTCTGATAGTTGGCATCTTGATTCATACCATGGCACGAAATAAGCAACGGACGCTGTGCCCCCAAATTTTTCGGAGCATAGACAATATAACTGCGGGTCGTATTATTTACATTTATGGTTTCGGCATACAAGGGTGCCTGCATGGCCATCCAAGTCAACAATATGGCATAAAGTTTCTTCATAAGCAGATTGATTTATCTTATCTATTTCTCTATTACCCAATTTTCCTCTCTATCGTATTCAAATTCATCCACATCCACATATCCCCCACTCTGCTTGGTGGCATAGTTGAAGATGGCATAACGGGTTCCCATGAAAAGGAGGCGGTAATCGAAACGCATCTTGTAGGGTTTGCCGATGGAAATCCATTCACCTTTACCTATTCTATAATAGAAGGTAGCCATATCTTGTCCGCGATTGAAGTCGGCATCGATGCGGAGCTGGATAGTTTTGGCCTTTTTCAGATTCACCTGTTCGATGATTTCTTCATCCACCTTAGTGACGGCTTTCTCACGATTGGTCAAGTGCACTTGGGTATTTGACTGGGTCAACGTATAATCCTTACCATCGCGTGCAATGGTGAGTACTCCTGAATGGCCGTTGAAAGCAGCAAATCCGCAACGGTCACCATCCTTCATGTGGCGAAGGTCAAGAGTGACGTATGCCGAACAACTGGGTCCTTCCATACGCTGGCTAATGGTGTTGCGTGCTTCATAGAGGTTAGGCACAACCTTATTGGTCTTCAAACGAAGGAATCCTTTGCGTTCGGTGAGCGACCAGGCTTCATCAACCGGATTGTGATTCCATTGCCAGAGGATGTTCAGTTTGTCGTTTTCAAAATCATCACTTGTTACCAGATTCGTACCCTTCACCTCATTACCACCTTGGGGCATTTGGGCAGGCACAAGTCCGTTGTCATCACCCAAGATGGGCCATCCGTCAATCCAGCGGCAAGGCATGTGGGTAAGAATACGTCCCACTCCACCACGGTCTTGGAAAATAACACCGTACCACTTGCCATCGTTGCCATCCACAATAGTACCCTGTCCCACATATCCAGCCTTATCAAAGTCACTTTGTAGAATCACCTTCTTCTCGTATGGTCCATGAATGTCATCAGCCCGATAGCACACCTGACGACGATGGCGTCCGGGTGCCCACACGTGGGAAATCATCAGCAAGTAATATTTACCGTCGTGCTTAATCATGCGAGAACCTTCCAAAAGACCGGTTTCATCGGCTTCACGCTGGAAGATTTTACAGTCTGAGCCAGGAATGACGCTCTTCAAGTCTTTCGACAATTCACACATTTCGCCAGTACCATACACCACGTACACACGGTCATCATCGTCAAAGAAAAGCGAAGCATCGTGGAAATGACGCAAGCGTGAATGGATGGTCCACGGACCGGCTGCATCCTTGGCAGTCATGATGTAGGTGTCGCCTCCTTGGTTGTCGTTAGGGGCAAAAAGGGCGTAGAACAGACCTTTGTGATATCTCAATGAGGTAGCCCACTGGCCACGGCCGTATGCCGTACCCTCTTCCATGTTGTACTTGGGAGAGTCGGTAAGTTTGTCAAACAGGTAGCCGATGGTTTCCCAATTGGAGAAATCCTTTGAGCGCATGATGGGTGCTCCGGGCATCAGGTGCATCGTGGTAGTGACCATGTAGTAATAGTCGCCCACACGAATAACATCAGGGTCAGGGGTATCTGCCCAAATCATTGGATTACGAACTATAGCAATCGAGCTACTGGCAAAAAGCATCAAAATGGATGCGACAAGAAAGAATATCCGTTTCATATTTTATCTGATTATGATTTTCTACGACAAAAATAGAAAAAACAAGCCAGTATGGGCACAACACTTGTTTCTTATATCTTTCAATTTGTTGCATACCCATGCGAAGAAGCCGCTACGACTACAAAAAAGCGGGCAAACACGCTTTTGCATGTCTGCCCGCCCAAACGAAATTGTATGAAAAGAATTACTTCTTGATTACTTTCTCAACACGGATAGTACCGTCGTTCATGAACTTCTTCATGATGACAACACCTTGCTGTGCCTTCATGATGCGACGTCCGTTCAAGTCATAGAGTTCGATACCCATTACCTGAGCAGGAGCAGCCACTGTTCCTTCAATACCTTCAACAGCTTCAGTGTAAAGATCAGCATAATTAACACCAGGAGCAATATTAGCCATCAAAACCTGAATGTCATTGAAGAATGTGTGTGAAGAAGGACCACCATGTACACCGATGGTAAGCATACCGTCAGCTACTACAATATTCTGTACCTGAATGTTGAGTGAGGGGAATGACTGGCCAATGCGAGGAGCAGTAACAGAATCAGCCACTTCACCTTCAGCAGTCTGAGAAGTCTTCACATAGAAGTAAGAATCCTGCAAAGCATTAGGATCTTCGTCTTCACCCATACGTTCACCGAAACCAGCCTTGATAGTATAAACACCGGCAGGAAGGTCAACAACAGTCTGTTCAGTTACATAGCTTGAACCCCAAGTCTGGAACATACAGTCAGTATAAGTATGACCAGGAGCAGCATCCCAACCCCAGCTGATACCAGGAGCAGGCTGACCTTCGGGAGTTGTCCAACCAGGAACATTCTCAGGACTGTAGTTAGTGCTTTCAAGTTGCTTGTAGATATTCGGATTCTTGAAGAATACAGTCATATCGTAAGTTTCAGTAACAGTTTCGAGAGTAGTCTCATCAACCTTCTCTGCGAACAATGTATTGTTAGGATCTTTCAATTTACCGTAAAGCTCAACCTTCACACGGTTCTTCAACTGGTCAGCCAGATTGTCATCGTCAGACATTGCATTGTAAGCATCCACAATCAGCTGGTCGCTGGCTGCAACACCCAACTTCTGCAATACCTCAGCACCCAGACGCAAACGCTCAACGAGCACCTTGATACCTGTATTGGTAACGCTTGACGGACCTTCAGTAAAGAGTTTGCCTGCATTGTCAGAAGTAGCCTTCAGTGCGTCAATAGCAGCTTGGAGTTCTTCATCAGCAATCAATTTGATGGCACTACCCTCTTCGTTTACATACTTGGCAAGAGCTTCCTTCAATTCAATGAAGAGAGGCAGAGAGGCAAACTTGCTTTCGCTATAACCGGCTACAACACCACTTGCGTTATCAACGGTTGAATAGTAAGTGTCAACCAAGTTGTGGTGAGCATCCATGTCAACGATTGCAGCATTCAGAGTCTTTGTCGCACTTCTGAATACTGAAGGAGCAGTATAAGAAGCATATTCAGCTTCGTACTTGTCAATCATTGTGCACAAATCAGTGTATGCCTGACCTTCATAAATAGCATCCACATTGGCATCTCTCTTACCCTTAGCTGTCTCAATCATTTTCATCAGGTCAACAGCCTCCTCAAAGTCGGCCAAGTTATGACCAATATTGATAGTATATGTAGCAGAACCCCAGAAAGATTCTTCAATGGCATTGTCTGCATGAATGTCTGAAAGTTCCAGTTCGTAAGCGCCTTCAGCCAAGTCTGCGGTTGACTTGCGGGTCAAAGTAACCTCTTCAGCGTAACCTTCAGCCGGAGTCACTGTCAATTTCTCACCAGCAAACCAAGCACTCAAATCCTTACAGCTGACAGCCTTGTCAAATACAATCTTGAATTCATTGAAAGTGACAGGGAGGTTGAATGAACCATTTTCAGGATTGATTGTCATTACCTCGGGAGCTGCAAACTCAACAGGAATAGCGTCATCCACTTCTACGTTAGGATTAAAGAAAGCTACACCGTTATAATCTGCCACATCTTCGAAATCACCATCACGGTAAACCAGACGGTAAGAAGGATTGATAGGATTGATAAAGTTCACTTCCACTTCTGAATCTTCATCCAACAGGTCGTCAACAAAGATATAGAAACGGCCGTCAGCAAAAGCTTCAATTGAAGCAATTGAGATTTCTTCACCCTCAACCTTCACAGTTGCACATTCAGCGGGATAAACCAAACGACGCTTACCGGTAACAGCAACCAATTCAGAAATGTTAGTCTTGCGACCCATATCCATCAAGATAACCTGACCGCTGTACTGAGGAACAATAGCCTTGCTCAACACCTCGAATGTAAGATTATCAAAGAAGAAATCAACGTCTGATTCTCTATTAATAGCAAGATTGAATGCGATAGATTGGAAAGTACCACCGCCTGACTGGGCATCAGTCAATGTACCGGTCCTTTCATAACTCTGCCACTCGGTAGTGAAAGCAGGGTTACCAATCATCTCATAGTGGAGATAGTTACTCGGAGTACTGTGTGCCTGAGTCTCAGTAGTCACATCCATAGATGCACGATAGTCGAACTTCACGCGATACTCTGTACCGGCAGCGAAAGGTTCGGGAAGTACAATCCAGAACTGAGCATCCCAGTTCTGAGCAGCACCAGCAAATGAACTTACTTTGATACCACGAGAACCATCAACACCGATACCATCGGTAATCTCTGAATTGCCGCGAATGTATGCACCGGTTTCATCCACCTTCTCAGGATTATTTTCTACAGACACGAAAGAAATATTTTCCTCACCTTCCAGATCACTGTTGGTAAGGATATTGATCCAACGAAGATTGGGGTCAGCTCCAGAATTACCACCAGATTCACCTTCTTCGTAAACAGAAAGTTCAAGGTCATCAATGTAGATGTCACCTTCGAACTGACCGAAGCTGAAGATAAAGCGCTTTCCGCCTTCGCCGTTACACATACATTTCAATCTTACGTCCATCCAATCTACATCGAAATCTACAGTACCAAATTCACCTACAGAAGCGTAGTTGTTATCAGCATTCTGAAGACCGATACTGATTTGACCGGCAGCAGAACCTCTTACCTTCATGGTAAGCGTGTACTCGTTGTTGGGCAAGAACGGAGTGCCGAAGTCATACGCCATTTGGGCTTCCCAAGATTGCACAGCCGATGGGTTGGTAATCTTCAAGGCACCTTCTACAACCTCACGAGTGTGGTTGTTTCCCCAACCGCCCATAGGGCTGGAACCATCGTCGAAGTTAGCCGACAAAAGAACTTTTTTACCAGCATCCACGTTCATTGCAAATAGCATTACCAATGCAAATGCAAAAAGTTTACGTAATGTCTTTTTCATGTTTTTTGTTTTTAGTTAATAATAAAGTGATTAAAAATTGTTTTCTCAGTTCTGTTACGATGCAAAGATAGACAATTTACCATACAAGCCGTTTTTCCTTTCGTTTCTTATACCTTTCTATTTGTCTCATTATGCAAAAAAGAAGGCGGGCATACACGCTTCGTTGCGTGTGTGCCCGCCCACGGTCTATGAAGGGATTATTTATTTCTTAATCACCTTTTCAACGCGGATAGTACCATCGCTCATGTACTTCTTCAGGATAACGATACCCTGTTGAGCCTTCATGATGCGGCGTCCGTTCAAGTCGTAGAGTTCGATACCCACTACCTGAGCAGGAGCAGCCACAGTACCTTCTACACCTTCTATCACTTCCTGATAAGCGCCGGCATAGTCGAAGCCGTCAGCAGCAGCGGCCATATACAACTTCACTTGGTTGAAGAATGTATGAGAAGCAGGACCAGCCATAGCACCGATAGTCAGGAAGCCGTCAGCAACTACCACATTCTTGATAGTCATGTTGTCAACGGGGAATGACTGACCGATAACAGGAGCATTCAATGTGTCATTACCTACTTCACCTTCAGGAGTTGCAGTAGTTCTTGCATAGAAGTAAGAACCTTCAGCAGAAGCTGCATCCATACGTTCACCGAATCCACCCACTACGTTGTAAACACCTGCGGGGAGGTCAACGATTGTCTGTTCTACACAGTAGCTTGCACCCCAAGTCTGGAACATGATGTCAACAGAGTTGAAATCTACAGCACCCCAACCGGTAGAGATACCAGGAGCGGCCAATGAATCGGGAGTTGTCCAACCGGGAACAGTCCAAGTATTCTCAAGCTGGCTGGCAGCATTGTATGAAATACCAGTAGCATACATGTTCGGGTTCTTGACGAATACGGTCAAATCGTATGTTTCAGTGTAGTTCTCCAAGGTATTGGTATCCAACTTCTCTTCGAACAACTTGTTATCAGCATTCTTCAACTGGCCATAGATTTCCAGCTTCATGCGGTTCTTGATAGCTTCAGCCAGATCATCGTCATCGTCCAAAGCATTGATGGCAGCCACAACGAGTTCGTCGTCAGCAGGAACACCCAACTTCTGCAATGATTCGGCAGCCAGACGGAAGCGGTCGGTCAATACCTTGATACCTGTGTTGGCAACGGCAGAAACACCCTCAGTGAAGAGCTGTCCTGTAGTATTAACCAATACCTGGAGTTCGTCGATTGCAGCCTGCAATTCAGCATCGTCAACAATCTTCTTCACATCCAAAGTCTCAACTTCGATAGTTTCACCTGTTTCAGGATTAACCTCAGTTGTCACTTTCTTAGTGATATACTTGGGAGTAACCTCAGCGAGTTGGGCATAGAGGTCAGTCTTGGCAAACTTCTTCTCAGCATTGTTCTCAACGATTTCCAAAGCCTTTTCGGGCAATGCGTAGTAAGTGTCGCACAAACCACGGTGATCCTGCATAGCTTTAGCAGCAGCATCCAAAGCAGCAACGGCATTGTAGTATGCAGAAGGAGCAGTGTAAGCTTCGTATTCAGCTTCGTACTTGGCAATAGCAGCAGCCAAAGCATCAAAAGCAACACCCTGATAAACTTCGTCAACGTTGCCGTCTCTTGTGCTCTTGGCATTGGCAAGGGCAGTCAACAAGGCCTGAGTTTCCTCAACACCGGCAGCATTGGGCACATACTTCACGCTTACGTTAGCCAGCAATACCTCAGCATATACAGCACCTGTATCACCATTAGCGTTAGAAGACCACCACTTCATAATGTAGTTACCAGTTGTTTCAGGCTTGAACTTGAAGTCAACGCTTGTAGAATTGAACACTGCATTCTTAGAACCGTTCACGTTCGGGTTGTTCTGAATCAACTCTTCGTAAACAATTTCACCAGCTTCGTTGACAATTTCAAACTTAGTCCAACCACCGTTGTCTTTCCACATGGCAGTGTTGAAGTGAACATTGTAAGACTTGCCAGCTTCGAGAGCCAATTCATAACCTTCTACAGAACCATATTCTACACGTCCTTCACGGAAGTAGAGACCCTTAGTGAAGTCACCACCGGCACCGAAGTTGAACAGACGTGAACCACCGCCATAACCACCACCTTCGCTTGAACGAGGAGTTTCACCGTCAGGACCGTAATAAACCAAATATCCCTTAGGAATATTGTTTTCTGCAGTTTCTGCAAAGTAGTCAGGAATTACATTGCGTACAGTATCGTTCGGATCATGGTTCACCTTACCGATGCTATAAACGAGTGTAGTGTCACCAAACATTTCACCTTCAAAGATGTCAATTTCGGGAAGAATCTTAGTGATTCGGAGGTCGTATGCACCAGTAGCCAAGTCACCGGCAGAGGTACGAGTCAGTGTAAAGTTCTCGGCCATACCTTCAGCAGGAGCAATAGCCAACTTCTCGCCATTCAATGTAGCAACCAATTTGGCAGCATCCACATTCTTGTCAAATGTAACCTTGAACTCGCTGATGCTGTTGGGCAAGTTGAATGAACCGTTCTCGGGATCAGCAGCAATCAAAGTCGGAGTTACGAAGAGGTATGAGTAAGCATCCTCAGCCATAGCAGCGTCAGAGCTGTAAGAAACCTCGCCGTCAAAGTTCTTCACGTCACCACCAGGGCCACCGTTGTAAACCAAATGATAAGCTTCGTCAGCAGGATTGTTGAATGTCAAAGTCACAACAGACTCTTCATCCATCTCATCTTCCAAGAAGATATAGAAACGTCCGTCAGCAAAACCTTCAGCAGACAGTACAGTAGCTTCTTCGCCGTCAATCTTCACTGAAACGCAGTCGTTAGGATACATCAAACGGGGCTTGCCGCAAGCCTTAACCAAGTCGGGCAAGTTAGTGTCGAAGCCGAAGTCGAGTTTGATAACGTCGAGGTCGTACATGGCAGATACACCATACTTGTATTCTTCGAAACGGATATTGTCGAAGTAGTACTCAATTTCAGTATCCAACATAGAGAGGTTGAATGCGATTGACTGGAATGTACCAGAACCTGCCTGAGCAGCAGAAATCACGCCTTCATACTCGAATGTCTGCCAATCGGTAGTAATGGCGGGGTTAGGAGTCAACATTTCATAGTGGATATAGTCACTGGGTGCGCGGTGAGCCTGAGTTTCAGGAGTAACCTCAGTATTGGCCTTGGCATCAAAGAACACGCGGTACTTGGTTCCCTCGGGAAGAGGCTGAGGCAATACAATCCAGAACTGAGAATCCCAAGTCTGAGCAGCCTTGGCAGGAACTGTCAACTGGATACCCTTGGTACCATCTACACCAACACCTTCTACTACAGGAGCAGGAAGAATTTCTGCAGACGGAGCAATCTTGGCAACGAAGCTGCTCATATCCTCACCTTCCAAGTCGGCATTGGTAGTGATTTCAGTCCAACCTACCTGCTTCACAACAGCAGCGCGCTCCAACTCGATGCTCTCAATAGTAGCTTGAGAATCCCATGAAGCACCCTTGATAGCGTGAAGACGAACAAAACCCTGATCCTTCAAGATCTGAGCCAAGTCGATAATGTAAGTCAAACCATCCTGAGTACAGTACTTCTGAGTACACCAAGCATGGCTCGGGATAGAGATAAGGTTAGAAGCCTCTTCAGTATCGGCACACTGGCCTTCCTGAATCTTACGGTTCATCATGATACGCATACCTGCATTGTCAGGAGATACGGTGATGAACATTTTAGAGAACGCAGACAAGTCAGCTCCATTGTTCACAGAGGTGTCACCATAAGGACAACTGCTGGGAGCATTCATTATCCACTCCGGAGTTGCGGTACCCGTCTTCTTGGCATCGGGTCCCCAACCGTCATAGGTGTTGAATTCCACTTCTTGAAGCGAAATTCTCTCTTGGGCATTCATGCCCACCACGCCGAGCACTGAAAGTGCAAGCGTCAAAAACATACGGAAAGATTTTCTCATGTTTTTTTGATTTTAGTTAATACTATAGTTAATTAATAAGTTTATTTGCTATGAAATGTTTCAAAAAGCATCGGCAAAGATACACCACACCTTGTTAAGATACTTTAGCGTTTGTTTCGTAAGGTTTCATTTTTGTATCAAAGGGGAAAAATGGGGAAGATTGAAGGTCGAAAGTCTAAAGTCAAGGGTCGAAAGTCTAAAGTCAAAGGTCTAAGGTCAAAGGTCTAAGGTCGAAGGTTGATGGTCTAAGGTCGAAGGTCGGGTGTCCAATTTGCTGTACTTTGTTTTTGGTTCTTTCTCATGCTGTCTCTGTCATGCTGAACGCAGTGAAGCATCTGAAAACGTATGCTTGACAATTTTTATGCTAACGTATTCAGTTCCTTCCTATCATCAGGATGACAGAGACAGCATAAACCTTTGAACTTGAAACTTTAAGCCCATTCATCCGCGTAATCCGCGTTATCTGCGTCTAAAAAGTTAATTACACAGTTCTCACCCCCTCACCTTGTAGGCTTTCGCCACAAGGTCACTCCCCCTAAAACAGGGGGAGAATTTGAATACTACTGAACCTCATTATGTATGAGATTTACAGAAAGATAAGCTATAACAAACCACTCCTCCAGCCTTCGACCTCAGACCTTAGACCTTTGACCTTAGACTTTAGACCTTTGACCTTTGACCTTAGACCTTAGACTTTAGACCTTCGACTTTAACCCTTCTCTTCCTCCTCCTGCAGCGCACCTCCCTGCCCTTCCCGTTCCACATATTCAGAAGGAGCCATGCCGAAGTGCTTACGGAAGATGGTTGAGAAATGAGCCAAATTGGAAAATCCTACGGTGTAAGCCACTTGAGTGACATTGATCTTTTGTTCGCGCAACAGGCGGGCAGCCTGTTCCAACCGGATATTGCGGATAAACTCGCTGGTGGAGATACCTGTCATCTCCTTCATCTTGCGGTGAAGCTGGGCACGGCTGATACCCACCTCCTGTGTGAGGGCATCCACATTGAAGTCGCTGTCCGACAGATTCTTGTTGATAGACTTCATGATACGCTCCATCAGCATTTCGTCGTTGCCTTTCACCTCCTTCACTTCCACCTTGTCGGCCTGTTGCTGAGCCCCAGAGTATTTACCCTTCAACCGTTGGCGTCCGACAATGAGGTTTTCAACATTCATGTGCAACTCCTCCATATCGAATGGTTTGGGCAAGAAAGCATCTGCTCCGCGTTCAAGCCCCTCCAGACGGTTGCCGATGTCAGCCTTCGACGTAAGCATGATGACGGGAATGTGGGAAATGTTCACATTTGTCTTTATCATGCGCAACATGGTGAAGCCGTCCATTTCGGGCATCATCACATCGCTGATTACCAAGTCATAGTCCCCTGTGAGCAACTCCTTCAATCCCTCCTTACCATTGGGACAGATGCCGAACTTGTAGAATTGTCCCAATTCGGTGGAGATGTAGTGGGCAATCTCCAAGTCATCATCAACCACCAATATCCGATAATGCGTGCGGCGGGTGCTTTTGGGCGCATCCGGGAAGTTCTGTTTGTCGATGGTCAGTGGCTTTTCTATTTCATCCACAGCCAAATGCTCTTTTCCCAAAGGAAGAGTCACAGTAAAGACAGAGCCACGTTGGCCGTCCGCACGGTTGGCTGCTTCGATAGTGCCCTTGTGCATATCCACAATCATCTTGCACAGGTGCAGACCGATACCGGTACCTTCAATGTGCATACGGCGCGAATTGCCGCCTTGGTAGAAACGGTCGAAAAGGCGTTTCATATTGTCCTTGTCGAGTCCCACACCGGTATCCTTCACCTCTATCTTCACCGACTCAGCGTCATGGGTGAGCACGATTTCCACCGTTCCCCCTTCGTAGGAGTACTTGAATGCATTGGAGAGCAGGTTGGTCACCACCTTGTCGAACTGGTTATGGTCAATCCAGACATCCAACTTGTCGATTCCATCGTGGTTGAAGATGAACTTGATGTTCCGCTCCTGAGCATTGTATTCATACATCTTATAGATGCCGAAGATGAACTTCACCATGTTTGTCCGCTGGCAATGGAGTTTCATCTGTTGCTTGTCAATCTTGCGGACATCCAGAATCTGGTTCACCAGGTTGAGCACGCGGTTGGCATTGCGTTCAATGGTGTCAATGTCACGCAAGGCATCGAACTGGCTGTTGTCCAAGCGGCGCTTCAGGTTGGCCAACGGGCTGAGGATGAGCGTGAGCGGTGAACGGATGTCGTGAGTGGCATTGATGAGGAACTTCATCTTTTCCTCGCTCAACTGGTCGGTCATGCGGCGGCGATAAGCCCAAACAATATAGGCAATCAACGCCATGATGACCACCGCATAGCAGAAATAAGCCCACCAGGTGCGATACCACGGAGCACGCACCACAATCTTGATAGTCTTCACCGGCGAATAGATATCGCCTTGCAGAGCACGCACTTCGATGTGGTAAGTGCCGGACTGCAGGAAGTTGAAAGTTATTTCATTCTTACCTTCGCTGTTCTTCACCCACTCGCCTTTATTGAGACGGTATTCAAAGGCTACATTGAACGGATTGTGGAACTCGAACTGCGAGAATCCCATGGTGACAGTGTGGTCCAGGTGTGACAAGGTGAACACGTCACTCTCGGCGACAGGCTTGTCCGTCACCTTCACATCATTGAGCACCGTCGTACTGTTGACCAACACGTCGCCCACCATGAAGGAAGTCAACACCAATTCATCCGAAACAGCCACATTCTCCTGTACCTGTTTGGGCGAGAAGGTGACAAGGCCGTCGTTGTGGCCGAAGCAGATAATGTCGCCATCGGAATGCACCCCCACCCCATGCAGATACTCTTTCTTCTCCAGACCATTGCCACTGAGGTGTCCGATGAAGAGCTGGCGCTCGGCACTGTATTGCCAGATGCCATTGGAGGTGGAACACCACACATCGCCGTCGTTGGACTGTACGATGTAGTTGATAATCTTGTTGTTCAGCTGTTCGCTATTCGGGAAAGGCACTGTTTCTCCCCGTTTACGGTCATAGAGGTACAGACCCTGGTCTGTACCGATGGCAATATTGCCATCGCGCAATTCACAGATGGAGAAACACATGATTCCATATAGTTGCGACAACCATCCCTGAGTCTTGAAACTCCCGGTCTTGGGGTCGTAGCACGAAACACCGTAGGAAGTACCCATCCATATCATGCCATTGTAGTCGGAAGTCATACAGAGAATCCAGTCGTTGCACAATTGTCCGAGTTCGTCATCATTATCAATCATCCGGCAGTGTTTCGTTTCGCCGGTCTTCTTATTATAGACACAAAGTCCGCGTGAAAATGCTGAAATATAGAGGTTTCCTTCGCTGTCAGAGGTCATGTCGTTAATTTTGGCGCAATCAAGCGTCAGTTTCAACTGATACTTTCCCGTCAAGGGGTCATAGGCATACAGGGCCTTGTCCGTTCCTACCCAATACTGCCGCTGCTTGTCGCGGTAGATCACCTCTACAGCCGGAGGAGTGGCAGGATTGGCCACCACAGTGCCCCGCTCGTCAAAGCCATAGATACCAACATTCTGTACTGTGCACCAGGTCATACCCTTATCGCCCTCGCAGATGGAGGTAATGCACGAACCCAACTGGATATGCTGGCGCTCGAAACTCCACGAAGTGAACAACGAAGGCTGCTGGGTGACAAGCATCAGTCCCTTGCGCTCCAGTCCGAGCCACATATCGCCTTTCTGGTCAAACATGATGTCGGTCAGTGTAGCCGTATTCAGATTGACACCCAAGACATTCACACTGACGCGCTCCAAGCGGCGTTCGCCCAAGGGGATGCGGAAAAGGCCGTTTCCACGTGTACCTATATATATATTGCCTTCACTGTCGGTTGTAGCCGTATTGAACAGAACATCTTTCCCATTCAAGACACTCGTGTCAATATCGGCATCCTGCATCTGTCCGTTGCGGAACAGCATAATACCCTTGATGCCGATGACAAACACTTCATCGCCCCGTTCAATGAAAGCAATGGGACCGGCCACCGTTGACTCGAACTTGGCAAATCCCTTGTCTGCCTTCAGAATCACCGCATTGGCAATAAGGGACGAGCGCCAGAAGCGTCCTTTGGAGTCCTCATACACTTCATCGTAATAGGGTTCATCAACTTCGGGAGTATAGTCAATGGTGGTTGTCAACACATCATTGTCGCCTATGATATAAGCACCGAAGCCCGACGTGGAAACAAACAGGTCACCGTCGGCCAACTGTGTGATACACGCCACACGCGGACGAAAGCCATTCGGAAAGTCGTAGTGGACAAACGCATCCGTCCTGTTGTCATAACGGTCCAACCCACGGTTGGTTCCCACCCACAGATTTCCATCGGTGTCACAATAGAGGTTCACGATCGCATTGTGGCACAACGATGTGGAATCATTCCCATGGTGGAAATAAGACGTGAACTTGTAACCGTCGTACTTGTTCAGACCATAGTCGGTAGCAATCCACAGATTACCGTACTTGTCCTGACACAAATCGGAAATGAGACTATTAGAAAACAAGTCAGCAGAGATGAACTGCCCCGTTTGGGCAGACATCTTCAGCACAGATGCAACACAAAACAAAAAGCAATATATCAGTTTTTTCATCATATTTTAAAGTGTTTCATGGATTGTTTCATGATATCGGCTGCAAATATAGCATTATTTTAAATGATTTCACCATCTTTTGCGTATAATTCGCTTTTCTTTTTGTCTCAATGTCTCAAAACCATCAAGAAAAGATTGTCCAAAGAGCACATTTATCTGATTAATTGAACCACTCCCCGTCCGGATGCAACATGAAATTCATCTAAAGCATGTGGATAAACTTGCTATGACACTGCATAAACTATAAATGCTACTGCTTACTTTTTCATTTCACATCGCGAAACATTCATTTCACGATTTGGAATGAATATTCCACGACGTGAAATAACTATTTCGCGACGTGAAATAGAGAACTAATCAAGCTCTTTTCTGTTTTGTTAAGGGGCAAAATTTAAAGTTAATGTATGTCAACGATTTTAGTTGACTACTTTTCGTCTTATTTGTATAGCAAGTTGACCCAGTTAAGGTAGGGTATCCAATTTGATGTACCCACTGTTTGTTTCTTTCTCATGCTGTCTCTGTCATGCTGAGCGTAGTCAACTATACCTTAATAAAATAACATTAGTGTCCGCTAAACACCAATAATACCCTATCCTTGAATATCTCAGATGTGGGTAAGCCCTCTTTTATGCAGAACTGACGGTCTCTGTCATCCTGAGCGAAGTCGAAGGATCTACAAGCAAAACATTTTATAATACTC